>JAPKZO010000028.1:0-300000 GCA_026393755.1 Acidobacteriota bacterium | reverse complement strand
GGCGCAGCGCACGTCAACCTCGTGCGCGCGGATCAACACCAACGCGGACATCTTCCTGTGACAGACTCGGCATTGGTATTCGTAGATTGGCATGATCAGCCCTGAATCTCTCCGATCAATCACTCCCGGAGTAATTACAAAACTGTAATCACTCCCGGAGTAATTGACTCCGGCCTAATCACTCCCGGAGTAATTACAAAACGCTAATCACTCCGGGAGTAATTAGCTCTCAACTCCGCCCCGCTCGGTCCGCTCCAGCCGCTTCAGCTTCTCGACGAGCGTGGTGCGCTTCAGGTTGAGCAACCTGGCGGCGGCGCCCTTGTTCCCGCCGGTCTTCTCGATCGCCCGCGCGATCACGTCGCGCTCGAGTCTGTCGATATATCCAGGCAGATCAAATCCCGCGTCGGGAAGAGCAACCTCGATCGGCGCAATCGAGGCGCCAGCCGCCTGGATAGCCGGCGGCAGATCGCGCACCTCAATGATGCGGCGGCCCCCGCACAGGGCGACTGCCCGCTCGAGCGCGTTCTCGAGTTCGCGCACGTTGCCCGGCCACGAGTGGGACATCAGGTGGCGAAGCGCGTCCTGGGAGATGCCCAACGCGGGCGGCTCACTGCCACTGGCCTGCAGATCCCGCTCCCGCGCCAGGCCGGCGCCGAAGCGCTGGAGAAAATGCTGCGCGAGCAGCGGGATGTCGTCCTTGCGATCGCGCAGTGGCGGCATCTGCACGGGGATAACGTTGAGCCGGTAGAACAGGTCCTCGCGAAACGCGCCCTCGGCCACCATCTTCGCGAGGTCGTTGTTGGTGGCGGCGATGATGCGCACGTCAACCTTGATGACGCCGGTATCGCCGAGCCGCTGCACCTCGCGCCCCTGGAGCACGCGCAGCAGCTTCATCTGCAGCGCGGGCGTCATCGTGCCGACCTCGTCCAGGAAGAGCGTCCCGCGGTTGGCTTCCTCGAACCGGCCGGCGCGCGTCGCAACGGCGCCGGTGAACGCGCCGCGCACATGACCGAAGAGTTCCGCTTCGAGCAGCGTCTCGGGAATCGCGCCGCAGCTGATGGCCACGAATCGCTGCGCCCGCCGCGGACTGTTGTGATGAATCGCGCGCGCGACCAGTTCCTTGCCGGTGCCGGTCTCGCCGCCGACGAGAATCGTGCTGCTGGTCTGCGCCACGGTTTCGAGCAGCGCGAACAGCTCGCGCATCACGCGGCTCTTGCCGATGATGCCCTCGAACCGATAGCGCTCCTCGAGCTGGCGCCGCAGATACGCGTTCTCCGCGCGCAGGCGCCGCTGCTCGAGCGCGGTGTCGATGATGTGAAGCAGTTCGTCGAATTGAAAGGGCTTCTGAATGAAGTCGGTGGCGCCGCGCTTGATGGCCTCGACCGCGTCCTTCACCGTGCCGAAGCCGGTGATGATGATGCCGATGATGTCGGGATAGAGCGCGCGGGCTTCGTCCAGCACGCACGTGCCGTCGACGGCGCTGCCGAGCCGAAGGTCGGTGAGGATGATGTCGAACGCGAACTCCGCGAGACGCGCGATGGCCTCCTCGCCCGAACCGGCCTGCTCCACGTGAAAGCCGCGGTCGGTCAACTGCTCGGCGACGGCCTCGCGCAGCGCCGCTTCATCTTCGACCAGCAGAATGTGCTTTTCGGCCATCGCGTCAAGATGTTGACACAGAAGACAGAGGCAGTCAGCCCGATAATCACCCCCGGAGTAATTAGCCCCGCTCTAATCACTCCCGGAGTAATTAGCCCGCCCGCAATTATGGAGTAGACTAAGACCAGACCAGACCTGGTTTGATGTGAGGATCTATGACTGTCAATACCATTTCGGACGCCAAAGCTCACTTTTCCGCCCTCATCGCACGCGTTCAGCAAGGGGAAGAGATCATCATCAAGAAAGGCGGAAGGCCGGTGGCGATCATCCAACCCTATGCTGAACAGGTTTCGGAACGCAAACCGGGTGCCTTGCGCGGCAGGATCACCATGGCGCCTGACTTTGACGAACTGCCCGCAGACATCGCCCGGGCCCTGGGTATGGAAGACTGACATGAAGCTGCTTCTCGATACCCACGGGGTGATCTGGTGGCTGGCCGATGATCCCAACTTGACCGACAAACAGCGCAGGGCCATCCAGGACAGGCGCAACACGTGCTATGTCAGTGCCGCCACCGTGTGGGAAATCAGCATCAAGCAGGCCCTGGGCAAACTGGTCATCGATTCCGATTATCTGGACCGGCTTCGTTCCGAAGGCTTCGTGGAGTTGCCCGTATCCTGGAAGCACTCACAGGCCGCGCAGAACTTGCCGCCTCACCACCGTGATCCCTTCGACCGATTGCTTGTGGCCCAGGCGCGAATGGAAGGCATGTGCCTGGTGAGCGGCGATGAGATCGTCAGGAAATACGATCTCACCGTCATCTGACGAGCTTCACCCGCGGCTCCGTAACCCGCGCAATCGCGGCACGAGTGTCGGCTGGCTTCATGCGGAGCCGTCGCGCCTTCGAGAAGAACTGCCAACCGCATGCCAATCACGAGACGACGACGATCGCGAGGACGACGACGGTAGCATCGTCGGGGCGGCGGGTTCAAGCGGCGCCCTGCAATTACTCCCGGAGTAATTAGCCCCCGCGCAATCACTCCGGGAGTAATTACAAAACTGTAATCACTCCGGGAGTAATTGGCCCGCCCGGCGGGGGATCTGGGTCCACGGCACGACGCGGGCGTGGTGAGTGAGAGTCGATTCGATATTGCGTGGAATCACGCCAAAAACATGCTGCCAGCGGTACTAATTGTCAAACATACTGTCAATTAGCGCATCCATCAACGGGTCGGTTCGATTCTCGTAGGCGGACAATCACTCCGGGGCGGATCCTCGTGATCCTCGGTTGCTCCGGCAAGGCGCATGGCGGCAGTTTCGAGCTCTCGGGCAAACGCTTCGAGGTCTCCCAGGTCGGACTCGAGCACATGGAAGATCTCTTCCGGCGTCACCTCGTCGTAATAGTGGGTGAGGCGATTGCGGAAGCCGGCAATCTGGACCAGCCGAGAGGCAAGCGCTTCGTCGACCACCAGTTGTCGTTCGCGCGCCAGGCGGGCGACGTCGCGATACTCCAGGCCTCCCAGGCCATGGCCCTTCGCCAGCAGATGCCGCGCCGCGTCAAACAGCGCTTCGATCGCCCGACGCAGAAACGATTCCGCCGCAGCGGGGTTCCGGCGATCGCCGGCGAACACCTCGGCCCCCATCGCCTTCAGGGTTTCAAGATCGGCTTGATGGCGACGGGCCAGGGCCAACCGGTCGGCCACGATCTTGAGGTTGACGCGGCCAGGCGTCATGATGTCGACACTCCGAAACGATCGTGTTCGATCGCGCGCTGGAGGGGCAGCAACTCCGCAGCCTTCCGCATCACCACCAATTCGTAGAGATCGGCCTGGTCCACGTCCGCGGCAAATATGCGTTCACCATCGATGGCTGCGAACTGGAAAAGCGCATCCACGCGTTGCAGCGGCACCAGGTCGATTCGCAGCGGCGCGCACGCGTCCTCGAGGGCCACCTGGAGAAGCGGGAGCGCGGCCACGTCGGCGTCGCGCCCAAGAAACACGACGCCGACATCCATGTCCGATCCCGCGGGATCGACGGCTCCGCCGGCAAGCGCATGAATCCCGTCTGATACCCGGGAGCCGAACAGGTAGACGGCCAACACGCCGTGAGCGCGGCACTGCTTCTCCAGCGTTGACAGCCTGCCCATGTGATCTCTCCGCTCCGCGTCCGTGTGAACCTGCGACCGCTTTGCGCTATTGTGCACCCGCAGCACCCCTGACGCCAACAGGCCCCAGGACATCGCGCCGGGTCGGTGTGAAGCTGCCTACCTGGATTCCCGGCTGCCCTGACCGGAGTCCAACGCCGCGATTCCCGTGAGCGTGACGGGGCGCTGGTTCGGAAACTCTGCGATGATCGTCGCTGCTCGCGCACCAATCTTCTTGCGGCGCTCAGGACTGAGCTGCTTTCGGATGCGGTCGAGGTTCGTCATGATCTTCATCAATTCCTCCCTCGGCTTGTTCACGGCTGACCGCCATTGGTCAGTCGCGCGCCTTCGAGAAGAACTGCCAACCCGATGCCAACTTCGAGACGACGACGACCGCGAGGACGACGACGGTAGCATCGTCCTGGCGGCGGGTTCAAACGGCGTCCCGTAATCACTCCGGGAGTGATTGATACTGTGATGTATTAGGATTGTCAAAAGCCTGTTCATGCGCTATATTGCAATCCATGTTGACCAGGCAAGCGGCTATTGATCTTACAGCGTGGCGGGATCGGCCAACCCGCAAGCCGCTGATCCTGCGAGGCGCGAGGCAAGTAGGAAAAACCCATCTCGTCGAGCATTGGGGTCGCTCGGTGTTTGACGGGGTCGTCACGGTCGACCTCGAGCGCGAGCGCCACCTGCACCCCGTGTTCGACCAATCGGATCCAGCGAAACTCCTGCAGGAACTGTCCCTTCTCAAGCGACAGCGTCTGGTGCCGGGCAGTCATCTTCTCTTCCTCGATGAGATTCAGGCCTGTCCCCGCGCGTTGGCGACGCTGCGGTATTTCGCCGAGCTTGTGCCGGACCTCCACGTCATCGCCGCCGGGTCGCTGCTCGATTTCGCCTTGCACGACTTCGCGCACTCGATGCCGGTCGGCCGTGTCGAGTACCACTTTCTGTATCCTCTGTCGTTCGAGGAGTTCGTTCGCGCGAGCGAAGGCGACGCGTTGGCTGATGTGGTCGCCGCCTTTCACGTTGGCGACACCATCGCCGAGGCGGTGGCCGCGAGGCTCGAAGACACGCTGCGACACTACCTGCTGGTGGGCGGCATGCCGGCTGTCGTCAACGCCTACGTCGAACGCGCGCCCCTGATCGACGTCCAGCGACTCCAGTACTCCATCATCGCGACGCTGCAGGATGACTTCGCGAAGTACGGCACGCGGGGTCAACAGGATCTGCTGCAGCGCACCTATCGCCATGTCGCGCAGAACGTCGGTCACAAGCTCAAGTACGTCAACATCGCCCCTGACCGTCGTGCCGCGGAGGTGCGCGCCGCGCTCGACCTGCTTGCACGGAGCCGGACCGTTCACCTTGTGCGTCACACGTCGGCGAACGGGATTCCGCTGGGCGCCGAGGCGAGCGACAAGCACTTCAAGACGCTGTTGATGGACGTGGGGCTGGTGAATCAGGTGTGCGGATTGGGTCTGGTTCCGGCCGGTGGGGTGCTCACCGTCAACGAGGGCGCGCTCGCCGAGCAACTCGCGGGTCAGGAACTGCTGGTGTCGGGATTGCCGTTTCAGGACGCGCCGCTCTTCTACTGGCATCGAGAGGCGCGGAACGCCAACGCCGAGGTGGACTACGTCATCAGCGAGGGAGCCGACGTGCTGCCGATCGAGGTCAAGGCCGCGCGGGGAGGTGCGTTGCGGTCGGTGTTCCAGTTCCTCGGCGAGAAGAAGCGCTCGAAGGCGATCCGGCTGTACATGGGAAAACCCGGCATCGAGGTGTTGACGATGCCGGGCGATCGGTCGGCGCCGGTGGAGATCCTGTCGCTGCCGCTTTATCTCGCGGGCCAGGTGAGGCGATTAGCGGCGGAGTTCTGCGTGCGAGACCGTAGCTCAAGAAGCGAAGTCGTGCTACAGCGGGACAATTCGGCGGAATGACGGAAGGCGGCCCGATCACGCGGGAGCAATTAGCCCGCCCGCAATTACTCCGGGAGTGATTGATGCCGCGCCGCCGCCCTCGTGGCATCCTTCGCGCTGGAGGCGCGATTCGCCGACCGAATCCTATCCAACCGAGCACAGCGGGCGGGGGGAACTTCGTGATCCTCGGTTCCTCCGGCAGTTCAGTTCGCGTCGTTTTCAGACTGGAGGCCCTTCATGACCGCCGCGCATTCGTCGCGCAGCACGGGCACGTCGCGGTCCGCTATCGCCCAGACCAAGGCGTCGTCCACCGTCGGATACTCGTGCGTGAGCTGGTTGCGAAAGTCGACGATGCGACGGGCGCCCGTGATTGCAGCGAAGACATCCGGGGCAGCATGGGACAGTGCCAGGATGGCCTCGCCGATGATAATGAACTCGCGCTCCACCGACGAGCGTACCAGGCGGTTACCCTTGTACGCGTCGAGATCAAGACCCAGCAACGCCGCCGTAATCGCCTCGCACGAGTCGACGATGTCGGATAGATAGGCGCGTCGGTCACGCGGCATAGAGGGCCTGTTTCGTTCGTTTGATGTCGGCTGCGATGTAGCGGTTCTTGACGGCGTCCGCCATCACCAGATCAACCTCGCCACCAAGGATGCTTCTGAGGTCATCGAGCAGATCGAAGTAGGCATCGACGCGAGCGTGGGGATCCATCGGGCCGAACTCGACCAGGAGGTCGATGTCGCTCTCGCGCGGGCGGAAGTCGCCGCCGACCGCGGATCCAAATGCGTCGAGGCGCAGCACGCCATGCCGCGCGCATGCCGCCGCAATCGGTTCACGTTGGCTCTCGAGAAACGCCGTCATGTTGCACCTCCCAGTATACGGATTCGAGCGGCCGGACGCGCACCTCGTAGACCGGGAAAGTGTAGTGCAGAACGCGAGCGCTCCGGTCAATCTGGGGCCCGGCCGGGGCCCGGCGAGCTCCGCGACGGCTTCGACGAGACGGGCGTCGGGAGGGAAATCACTCCGGGAGCAATTAGCCCGCCCGCAATTACTCCGGGAGTAATTGGCCCGCCCGCACTTACTCCGGGACCGCGGTCGATTTCAACTTCCTGCGTTCGTCGAGCAGAAAGGCCCTGAGCAGTCGCTCGGCTCTCATGACGTGCAGAATCAAGACCGTGTCGCCCTCGACGCGGTAGAAGATCCGGCACGGCGGCACAACCACTTCGCGATAGAGGGTCCGGAGCAGTTCCGGCGGCCGCTTGCCCGACGTCGGGAATCGCGCCAATTGACTGACGCGTTTGAACACGCGCTCAACAAGCGAACCGGCTGCCACCGGGTTATCGAGCGCGATGTATTCAGCGACGGCATCGAGATCGTCGAGTGCCGGTTCGGCCCAGATCAGGCGAGCCACTTCTGCAGTCTCCGCCTGGCTGCCGCTGGAGTACGCGTCCGACCCTCCACGATCGCGCGTTCCCCGCGGGCGATGCCTTCGAGCAGGCGCATACGCTCCTGCATCAACTCAAACACCGACACGTCGACCAGATACGCGGATGGAATCCCATGCTCGGTGATCAGAACAGGATCTTTCGATTCGCGCATTGTTGCCAGGATTCGCGTCGCGTGCCGCTTGAGGGTGGTGACGAGTTCGGTCTTCATGATGTGGTACTATAGTGATACTCGTCGGCTTCCCGCAAGCCGTGTCCAGCGTCTCTCGAGACCGTCACACGCTGATGCGCGCCAACCCTCTGTCAATTCGCCTCGCCAAATCGGTGGTATTCATCAATTCCTCCTTCGGCATGTCGACAGCTGACCGCAATTGCTCAGCCACGCGCCTTCGGGAAGAACTGCCAACTGGATGCCAACTTCGAGACGACGACGACCGCGAGGACGACGACGGTAGCATCGTCGTGCCGGCAGGTTCAAGCAGCGCCCTGCAATTACTCCGGGAGTAATTGGCCCGCCCGGCGGGGGATCTGGGTCCACGGCACGACGCGGGCGTGATCGGAACAGGGAACGGTTCGAAGAGACTCAGGGCTCAACCGCCCACGGGCGTTCCCAGGGGCGGAGCGGCCGCTGCCGCGCGATCAGGGGCAGGCAGATGCGCTGGAGTTCGAGCACGTGGCGAACCTTCTCGCGAAGCGGAAGGCCGCGCTGCTCCTCGTGATGCTGGGCCTTCGCGCGCCGGAGCGTGACCAGCAGTTCCTCGGAGGGCCTTTGTCGCGGGCGGCTTGGCACGGTCACGGCTCAGGGCTCCAGTCGGTATCGAGCAAGCAGATCATCGAGGAGCGTCACATCAACCGAGGCCGACTCCCGCAGCGCCGCCGCACGTTCGCGTCGCTTGAGCGTGCGAGCCCCCGGCTCCAGATAGAGCGCAATCAGGTACTCTGGCCTGACCACACGAACCGGCACCCCCTCGTACTCAAGCGCTGCCGCCCGCTCGATGGCCTCATCGGCCAGCGGGCTGTGCGCCGGCAGGAACTGCACCGGCACCTGCTCGACGAGGACGTGCTCGGCGTGCGCCGGGTAGCCCTGTGCGGCGGTCCATTGATAGATTGGATCCAGGCTCACAATCGGCGACGCGCTCTCGGGGAGGAAGACCAGCACGTCGAGGTCGAAGGTGGGAATCGGCTCGCTCCAGAACACCACCGCCATGGCACCCGCGACGGCGTACTCCTCGATGACGCCGGCGTCCTTCATCTGGTTGAGTGCCCGGAGCGCGCCCGCAAACGATGCCATTGCCCGACATTCTAGCAGGCCTCTGGTCGAACGACGACGCTAGCATCGTCGGGGGGGGGGGCAAGCGGCGCCCCGCAATCACTCCCGGAGTAATTACAAAACTGTAATCACTCCGGGAGTAATTGGCCCGCCCGCAATTACTCCGGGAGTGGTTGTCGCTGTTCCTTCACCCGTCCGGCCCCGAACTCGACCACCCGCGCAGCCAGTAGTAGGCTCTTGCGAGATGCTCGTAGCTTGCCCAGTCGCTCAGCTGAAGCGCGGAGAAGTTGGGACGAAGTTGTTGCAGTATTCCCTTCGGGGACTCGAGGAAGAAGGGCGACGGCGACGGCAGCGGATCCAGTCCGAGCTGGCGGAAGGTCGCCACCGCCCGTGGCATGTGATTCGCCTCTGTGACGAGGACAAAGCGCCGGACTCCTCGCGCGCGCAGGAGTTCTGCCACGAAGAGGCCCTGCTCCCTGGTTGTCCGCGAGCGCGACTCGGTTTCGATGTACTGCTCCGGGACGCCCAGCGTCACGAGCGCGTTCCGCAGTATCTCCCCCGGCGTGGGCCCTGGCTGTCCGCCGTCAACCATTCCGCCCGACGCGACGACCGCCGGGTGTCCCAGCAGACGGAAAACGCGTGCAGCTTCGAGCGCGTTCAGCGCGGTGGCCTTTCCCATTTCCGCCACCGCCTGTCCGTTGGCCGAATAGACACTGCTGCTCACGCTCAGCACGACCACCGTGTCGGCACCACCCGCCTGCTCCCTGGTCTGGATCGGCGAGAACTCACGCACCAACGGCCCGGCAAGCATGTTGGCGCCGAACGGCGTACTCAGGAATCCGTACAGGAGCAGCAGCAGCAACAACCAGCGGCGTGCCCATCGCTGCAGCGCTTGCGGGCCGAACAGCAGAGCCACTCCCGCCACGAGCCCAAACACCAGGAACGGAATGGAGCCGGGGATGAGGAGCGACTTGACGATGTTGGCAAACTGGGTCATTGTGCGACCACTGATCCGGGTCTGGCAGCCCGGGGTGAAGAGCGGATAATCACTCCGGGAGTGATTGCCGGCCCTGCCAGCTTGCGCTCAGTGTGCGTGGTTTCGTCAACCTCGTCAATCACCGGCGACCCCCAAGGCAGCCGACCCCGCAGCCAATCCCGCGCGCAAGAACGCAGATCGCCAGGAAGTCAGGGATGGCAGCAGCGGAGAAGTCGGCCCTCTCAGGCAAAGGACATCAACCATGGAACCCAGAGTGATGCTGATAACCGGCGCGCGCAAGGGCATAGGCCGGTATCTTGCGGAGTATTACTCCACCCAGGGATATCACGTCGTCGGCTGCAGCCGGCAGGATAGCGACTTTGCGCACGCGAACTATGAGCATTCGTGTCTGGACGTCGCCGACGAAGGACGCGCGCAAGATCTCTTTTCCGCCATACGGACCAACCATGGCCGGCTGGATGTTCTTCTGAATGTGGCGGGGATAGCGGCCATGAACCACATCCTGACCACCCCAACCTCCTCGTTGCACAAGATTCTGGACACCAATGTCGTTGGCACGTTTCTCTTTTGCCGCGAGGGCGCCAGGCTCATGCAGAAGCGCCGCTATGGTCGCATTGTCAACTTCACGACCGTGGCCGTGCCTCTCAAGTTGGCAGGAGAGTCGGCGTATGCCGCCTCGAAGGCCGCTGTCCTGACCTTGACCCAGGTGATGGCCAAAGAGCTTGCTGATTTCGGCATCACCGCCAACGCCGTCGGCCCGAATCCCATCTCGACCGACTTGATTGCTGCCGTCCCCAAACCCAAGCTGGACGCGCTCGTCAATATGCAGGCCGTGAAGCGTCTTGGCGCACTTGAAGATGTCTCGAACGTCGTTGATTTCTTCATCAAGCCCGAAAGCGGCATGATCACCGGCCAGGTCATCTACCTGGGAGGAATTCAGTAACCTGGCGCCCCCGAGGGAGTCTCATGATCGAGTTCCTGCTGGATGTCTTCAACGAAAACAAGAGTGATGACGCCATCATCTGGCGCGACCGGCCATTCACGTATGGCTGGCTCGCGGATCGCGTCTCGGCGTGGCAGGCGTCTCTGGACAAGGAACAGGTGCAGGCGGGAAGCGTTGTCATCCTCGAAGCGGATTTTTCGCCCAACGCTGTCGCCCTCTTCCTCGCGCTCATCGAGCGCCGTTGCACGCTCGTCCCTCTGACCAAATCGGTTGAGTCGAAGAAGGATGAGTTCATCGAGATTGCCGAAGGCGAAGTGCGGGTCGCGATAGACGAGGCAGATCACGTGACCTTCGCGTGGATCCCGCGCAAAGCAACCCACCAGCTGTATTCCGTGCTGCGGGCGCGGAACCACCCGGGGCTGATCCTCTTCTCGTCCGGCTCGACAGGGAAGAGCAAGGCCGCCTTGCACGACCTGACGGGAATCCTGGAGAAGTTCAAGATTCGCCGCAATAAACAGCGCACCATCACGTTCCTGCTGTACGACCACATTGGCGGCGTCAACACCTTGCTCTATACGCTCTCCAATGGCGGATGCGTCATCACCGTGCAGGAGCGCTCGCCGGAGAAGGTGCTCGAAGCCGTGCAGAAGCACAAAGCGGCACTGCTGCCGACCTCCCCGACGTTCATCAACATGATTCTGTTCAGCGAGGCATACAAACAGTACGACCTGTCCACGCTGAAGACCGTGACGTATGGAACCGAGCCGATGCCCGAGACGACGCTTGCCCGTTTCCATCAACTGTTCCCGCATATCACGCTGCTGCAGACATATGGCCTGAGCGAAGTCGGCATCCTGCGGTCGAAGTCGAAGAGCTCCGATTCGCTGTGGGTCAAGATCGGCGGCGAGGGGTTCGCGACGCGTGTGGTGGACGGCATCCTGCACATCAAGGCGCAGTCGGCGATGCTCGGATATCTGAACGCCCCCAGCCCGTTCAGCGAAGACGGATGGTTCATCACTGGTGACGAAGTGTTGGTCGACGGCGAGTACTTCCGCATTCTGGGTCGCCGTTCCGAGCTCATCAACGTCGGGGGCGAGAAGGTGTATCCGGCCGAAGTGGGATCGGTCGTTCAGGAAGTGGAGAACGTCGCCGAAGTGACCGTATATGGCGAGAAGAACCCCATTACGGGCAGCATCGTATGCGCGGATGTGGGCCTGACCAACCCCGAAGACCCAAAGACCGCCGCGGCGCGCATCAAGAAGCACTGCCGCGAACGCCTGGCGTCCTTCAAGGTGCCGATGAAGGTCAATATTGTGCACGAAGAGATGCACAGTGAGCGTTTCAAGAAGATGCGCGTGAAGGCAAGCGAGACATAGGGCGCGAAAGGGTTGGCGACGGACGTCCGGTTCGGCGGGCAGGGGCAGGTGTTGAAGCCAAGGCCCTGACCGCCTGGACGCGGGTGCGATAGACTGATCGCGCCGTCACGCAACAGCTTCGGCGGCGCAAGCGTAGCCAGCGGTTCGCGTATGACCAATCCCGCACCCATCATCAATGCCCTGACCATCGACGTGGAGGACTACTTCCAGGTCTCCGCGTTCGAGCGCGTGGTGGCGAGGGAGCGTTGGGGCGAGTACGAGAGCCGCGTGGCGGCGAACACCGACCGGTTGCTGGGGATTCTTGCCGAGGCGGACGTGCGGGTGACGTTCTTCGTTCTAGGGTGGGTGGCCGAGCGCGACGCGATGATCGTCAAGCGCATCGCCGGGGCCGGTCACGAGATCGCGTCGCACGGCTACGGGCACAGGCTGGTCTACAACCAGACGAGGGACGAATTCAGGGAAGACATCCGGCGGGCGAAGGGTGTGCTCGAGGCGGCGGGCGGGAAACCCGTGATGGGCTACCGGGCGCCGAGTTTCTCGATCACCGAGCGGTCGCTCTGGGCGCTCGACATCCTGATCGAGGAAGGGTTCACCTACGACGCCAGCATCTTCCCGATCCACCACGACCGGTACGGGATCCCGAACGCGCCGAGGCATCCGTTCTGGATATCCGCTGGCGCCGGAAGTGCGGGTGCGGCCGGGGCAGGCAATCTGGTTCGTGTAGGCGGGGACCACAGCCCCGGCGCCGTCAATGGTCCCGGGTTGCTCGAAATCCCCGGCTCCACCATCCGCGTTGGCGGCGTGAACTTTCCAGCTGGCGGCGGCGGCTTCTTTCGCCTTCTGCCGTACTGGTGGACCCGCGCCGGCATCCGTCGTGTGAACGAAACGGAAGGGCGGCCGGCGATCTTCTACCTGCATCCGTGGGAAGTCGATCCGAATCAGCCGAGGCTGGCCGCGTCCCCGCTCAGCCGGTTCCGGCACTATTGCAACCTGGCGAAGACCGAACCGAGGCTTCGACGGCTGCTCGGCGACTTCCGTTTCGGCACGATCGCGGAGACCATCGCGGCAACGGTCTGACGTGTTCGGCAGTTGGTGAGCTATTGTGTCTCTTGGCCAAGACCAGTTGACGGATGACGACTCTACTCTGGAAGTGTCTTCCACCGTCACTCCGGCCGAATGGGACGCCTATGTCGCGGCCCATCCTGACGCCTCCGGCTACCACCAGTGGTGCTGGCGGGGGCTCTTCGAGCGCGTCTTCGGCCACGAGACGATCTATCTAGCAGCTCGCAGGGACAGGCGGGGGGCGGAGGGCCCGCCTTCGCCTCACGGCTTCGGCGAGGCGAGCGGCAGCGCCAACGTCGTTGGCGTGCTGCCGCTCGTCAGCTTCAGGAGCCTCTTCTTCGGCAAGTTCCTCGTCTCCCTTCCTTTCGTCAACTACGGCGGCGTCATTGCGGATGACGACCACGCCGCGCGGGCGCTCGTTGACGCGGCGGGAATAGAGGCTGCGCGCCGCGGCGCCGCCTCAGTTGAACTGCGGCACACGCGCCGAATGTTCCCGGATTTGCCGGTGAAACAGCACAAGGTGGCGATGACGCTGGCGTTGCCGGCGGACGAGGAAACCGCCTGGAAGGGATTCGACAACAAACTGCGCAACCAGATCCGGAAGGCGGAGAAGAGCAACCTGGAAGCACGGGTCGGCGGCCTGGAGTTGCTGGACGATTTCTACACAGTGTTCGCACGCAACATGCGGGACCTCGGAACACCGGTCTACTCGCGCCGGCTCTTCGAACAGGTGCTTGAGAGCATTCCGGATGCGCGCGCCTACTCAGTTCGAATGGACGGTTCCCCAGTGGCGGCCGGGATTACCATAGGCTACCGGACGGCGGTTGAGAACCCGTGGGCGTCGTCGCTTCGCGAACACCGAGCGCTGAACCCGAACATGCTTCTCTATTGGACGATGCTCCGTGACTCAATCGGGCGGGGCTACAGGGTTTTCGACTTTGGGCGCTCGACGCCCAATGAAGGGACGTATCAGTTCAAGAAACAGTGGGGCGCGCAGGAGAGCCCGTTCTTCTGGGAGTACATCCTGAAGGACGGCGCGACGCTTCCTGATCACAATCCGAAGAGCACGAAGTTCTCGATGGCCGTTTCCGCTTGGCAGAAGCTGCCGCTTGGAATTGCCAACGCGCTTGGTCCACGCATCGTTCGGAGTATTCCATGATGATGATGCTGGCGCCCATCTTCATCCGGCTCCCGAGAAACTTCGGCTCATACGAATGCCTGCAGCCACGCAGCCAGTAGGCCCTGTCATCACTACCTATGGCCGAACCAGCATCATCTGTCATGCCCCGGCGTCTTGAGATCCACTTCGCCCATTCGACCCTTCGCGGCTGCGCGCGTGTGAACGAGCCGGTGACGCTAAGTGTGCCGCTGTCCAAGGGCCTTTGCGTCGACACGAACCAGTGGACCCTGTCCGGCACGGATGGCGTGCCGCTGGCTCTGCAGACGAGAGTCCTGAATCGCTGGAGTGACGGCTCTGTACGGTGGGCGTTGCTCGATTTCCAGGCGACGGCGGACGAATCTACGAACTTGCTGGCCGTTCTGGAACTTGACCGTGGAGGAACAGAGCTTGCAGGCCCGAAGATCGCCATCGCCGTGTCGGCTGAGGCGCTGGTGGTTGACACTGGTGCCGTCGTCTTTCACCTGGGCCCCGACGCGCCATGCCTTTTCCGCAGTGTCATCGCTGCGACCTCTTCTGTCATCGACGGCTCAGGGTCTCGGCTGAGGGTCCTGGCTGCAGACGGCGCGCCATGCGACGTCAAATGGCGGCCGCCGACGGTGGAAGAGCAGGGACAGCTGCGGACGGTTGTCAGGTTCGGTGGCGCGGTCACGGGCAAGCGACTCCGGTTGGAACTGGTCGCGCGGCTCCATTTCTTTGCAGGTTCCGCCGCCGTGCGGATTCAACTGACCGTTCGTAACCCGCGGAGGGCGAGGCATCGAGGCGGTTTCTGGGAACTCGGCGATTCAGGGTCAGTGTTGTTGAAGGAGCTGACCCTTGTGCTCAGGCGGGCCGCGGCCGCATCTCGACTTCAGTGCTCACTGGAACCCGGCACGCCTCCGCTGACGACCGAGCGGCGGATCGAGGTGTACCAGGATTCGAGCGGCGGCGATAGCTGGCAGAGCCCGAACCACGTGAATCGAGAAGGCAGAATCCCATGCCGATTCCGAGGCTATCGGGCGATGGCTGACGGGAGGGCGATCGAAGGGCTGCGCGCCACGCCGGTGGTCGTTACCCAAGGAGAAGAGCGATTTCTCGCGGCTTGCGTCCCTGAGTTCTGGCAGAACTTCCCACGCGCGGTGTCGGCCACGACGGCGGGAATCAGAGTTTCATTTTGGCCCTCTGAATGGGCCGACGTCCACGAACTGCAAGGAGGCGAGCAGAAGACGCACGAGGTCTGGCTTGCGTTCGGTCCCGATCCTGTGACCGATCTTCCTCTCGACTGGTCTCGGTCGCGTCTTCTCGTGCACGCGTCGCCCGAATGGTACGCGGCATCAGGCGCCGTGCCGTATCTCACGCCGGCTGCCAGCGACCCCCACACTAACTATCTGGCGCTGGTCAACGCTGCGATCGAAGGCGACGACACGTTTCTGCGCAAGCGAGAGCGAATCGACGAGTACGGCTGGCGGAATTTTGGCGACCTCTACGCAGACCACGAAGCAGTGAACGCTCCGGCCGGCCATTCGTTCGTGTCGCACTACAACAACCAGTACGATGTCGTCGGCGGCTTCGCCGTCCAGTTCCTGCGGAGCGCGGCCCCCCGCTGGTGGACGCAGATGGACGAGCTCGCTCGGCATGTCGTGGATATCGACATCTACCACACGGACGAGGACAAATCGGCTTACAACCACGGCCTGTTCTGGCACACCGCGCACTACTTGGATGCCGGGAGGGCGACCCATAGAACATACGCAAGAACGGGTGGAACAAACGGGGGCGGCCCGTCCAACGAACACGATTACACCACCGGGCTCCTGTACCACCACTTTCTCACCGGGGACACTTTGTCACGCGACGCTGTGCTCGAGCTGGCCCGGTGGGTCATCGACATGGACGATGGGCGAAGGACCGTCTTTCGATGGCTCGATAGAGGGAATACCGGACTGGCAAGCTCGACCGGATCAACTACCTACCACGGTCCCGGCCGGGGTTCGGCGAACTCGATTCTGACGCTGCTGAACGCTCACACACTGACCGGGAATAACCAGTACATCGCCAAGGCCGAAGAGTTGATTCGCAGGTGCATTCATCCGGCGTCCGACATTGCAACCCTAGATCTTCTGGATGCCGAGCGGAAGTGGTTCTATACAGTATTCCTGCAGGCGTTGGGAAGATATCTGCACTACAAGGCGGAACGCGCCGAACTGGATTCCTCCTACGCGTACGCCCGCGCGTCACTATTGCACTTCGCGCGTTGGATGGCCGCGAACGAGTATCCATACCTTGACAAGCCGGAGATCCTGGAATATCCGAATGAGACGTGGGCGGCGCAGGACATGCGCAAGAGCGAGGTCTTCATGCACGCCGCGCTGCACGCCGGCGGTGACGAGCGCCAGCGGTTCGAGGCGCGGGCCGGGTTCTTCTTCGACTACTCAACGCGGGCGCTTCTCTCCATGTCGTCGCACGTGCTGACCCGGCCGACCGTCCTCATGCTCACGAACGGCTACATGCGAGCCTGGTTCACCGGTCACCCCGAGACTCGGATGCCAGAGGCAGCGCAGCCGCTACCTGATTTCGAACCGCCGGGGATTTTCGTTCCGCAGCGGGTGAGGGCCGAGAGACGTGCCATCTTTGCAGCCGTGGCTGCCTGTCTGCTGGCGCTTGCGGCGGTTGTGGCGCTGTTCGTGAGATAGAGCGGGCCTGGAGGCTTCCCTAACCAGGTGGGCCTCCCGACCCGATAATCATGGATGAGATTCCGGGGATTCCATGCCTTCGCGTGGGCAACAGGGTTGAACGGATGACGACAACTGGCGAGCGCGGGCGACCTGTGGGTGGAACACGATTGAGATTGGTGTGCGTGGCAGGAGCTCGCCCGAACTTCATGAAGGTGGCGCCGGTCCTCGATGCGGCGCGGAGCCATTCCGACATTGACGCCAAACTGGTCCACACGGGACAGCACTACGACGAGCGGATGTCGGCGCTCTTCTTTGAGGAGCTGGGCCTGCCCAGGCCGGATGCGCACCTCGGCGTCGGGTCGGGAACCCACGCGGTTCAGACAGCCCGGATCATGGAGGCGTTCGACGGGTTCCTCGACAGGTCTCCGGCCGACATCGTGCTGGTTGTCGGCGACGTGAATTCGACAATCGCCTGCGGCCTCGTGGCGGTGAAGAGAGGTATTCGGGTGGCGCACGTCGAAGCAGGGCTTCGAAGCCGGGATTGGACGATGCCCGAAGAGGTCAATCGCATTCTGACGGACCAGATCTCCGACTACCTCTTCACGACGGAGCGTTCGGCCGAAGACAATCTGCGGGCGGAGGGCATCGCGGCGGAGCGGGTGCATTTCGTCGGCAACGTCATGATCGACACGCTGCTGCGCCACCGCGAGAAGGCTCGTGGGCGCGAGATTCTCCACGACCTGCGGCTGACGCCGCGAGGCTACGCCGCGTGCACGCTTCACCGGCCAGGCAACGTGGACACGCCGGAAGCCGCCGAGAACACCGTGCGGGCGCTCGAGGCGCTGGCTGCCCGATTGCCGGTGGTGCTGCCAATCCATCCACGGACCGAGTCGCGGTTCGCCGACTTCGGCTTGCTCGATCAATTGCGGGCGTGGCGGAACGTGATCCTGGTCGAGCCCCTTGGGTACCTGGACTTTCTGGCGCTGATGGACAACGCCAGGCTCGTGTTCACCGACTCGGGCGGAATCCAGGAAGAGACAACCGTGCTGGGCGTCCCGTGCCTCACATTCAGGGAGAATACGGAAAGACCAATCACCATCACCCAGGGAACGAACCAGCTCGTCGGGCTCGACCCCACCCGTGTCGCGGCGGCCGCCGACGAGATTCTCTCCGGGCATAGCCCGGCCGGCCGTATCCCCGACCTGTGGGACGGTCGGGCAGCGGAGCGCATCGTCGCAATTCTGGCGTGAGCTTCACCTCCTGGTCGCCATGAGCCGGATCACCATCATCGCCCTGTTGTTCCCACCTATCCAGCAGATTGGAGCCAGGCGTCCACTCCGCCTGGCCAACCACCTGGTGCGACAGGGCCACCGTGTGACCGTCTACGCCGTGCATCCACGCACGCCTGGGCTCGGCGACTACACGGGCGTCGATCCCGCCACGCTCTCCGAGATCGACCCCCGCGTGCGCGTGATCAGGACGCCGTCGTTTCACGGGTTCAAGATCATCATCGGATGGCGCGACCGCTGGCGCCGGCGGCGTGGTGGTCCGGGTGCCGGGGCCGCGGGTACGCCGGTCGGCGGACCGGCGCCGTCGCCCAAGGTGGCGTCCTCTGCCGCGACGACATCTGGCGGTGTTAAGCAGGTCATTTCGCGGATCCAGGGGTGGTTCGCCATCCCCGATACGTTCACGGGCTGGATCGTGACGACGCTGCCCGGGCTGCTGGTACGAAGTATCCTTCGGAGGCCGCACGCGATCTATGTGACCGCGCCGCCGTGGTCTCCGTTGATCCTGGGCGTGCTGACCGGGAAGCTGCTGCGCGTGCCGGTCCATGTCGATTTCCGCGACCCGTGGACGCTCAACCCCTATGTGCAGGCTCCTCCGCTGAGCGTCCGCCTCGAACGGTGGGTTGTCAGGAACAGCGCATCACTCATGGCGACGACCGAGGTCATGGCACAGAATTTCCGCCGCGTGTACCCGGAATGTGCGGATCGGGTTCTTGCCGTCTACAACGGCTACGACCAGAAGACCCGGCGACGCATCGAGGAGCTCCGGCGGCGGACACCGCGCCGGCAATCCGGGAAATTTGTCGTGTGTCACCTGGGCACGCTGTATCCGGCACGAATGCCGCGTTCGCTTGCGGAGCTGCTGGCACAGGTTGCAGTCGGGTGGGGACAGCCGCGCCCGCTGCGGTTCCGGTTTCTGGGAC
The DNA here is from genome assembly GCA_026393755.1 of Acidobacteriota bacterium. Lineage (NCBI taxonomy): Bacteria > Pseudomonadati > Acidobacteriota > Acidobacteriota bacterium. The sequence goes on along the minus strand of JAPKZO010000028.1, from coordinate 281,209 downwards.
GCGTGTGGGAGCCAGCGACGCTGATCGAGGCATTCGCGTCGGCGGGCATTGGCAGCGCGCTGGAGTTGCCGGGCGAGGTGGGAAGCCAGGAGGCGCTCGGGGAAGCGGTCGGGGCAGACGTCCTCCTCCTCCTGCAGCTTGGGACAAGCCAGCAGGTGCCCGCGAAGCTGTTCGAATACGTCTTCACGGGAAACCCGCTGGTCTGTGCGGCCGACGAGGGGTCGGAGACCGCCCGCCTGGTTGAGAAGTACCATCTGGGCCACGTGTTGAGCAGCCGCGAGAGTGCCGACGCGCTTTTGCGGTACCTGGAAGGGCAGTGCCGTGGGAGCATCGTGACCGGCCGACTGGACAAGGCCTTCGAGGGCGACTTCGACGGCGAGCGCCTGGCCGAGGTCATGAGTCGCGTCGTTCTTGCGGGTGGCAGCCCCTCGTCTTCCCCTTCGGCATGAGCCTGACCGACATGGGCTGTGTGCTGGACTTCCGAATGACTTGCCGTGTGTCCCAGTCTGGCATGTGACGACCTTCGACTGGGACGCCTTCTGAGGGGCTGCTGCGGTTCCTCCTGCGCCGTTAACGCTACCCGGCCGTGAGTCAGTCGTCAGCCAGACGCGTCCAGGTGATCGCCCAGGACCGGCTTGCACGTTCTCTGCTTCTGGTGGCGTGATCACGGGGGAGTCTGGGACCGTTTCTTGCACTGTCCGCCTCGTGGGGTTTCCTTGCAGTTTGGGGAGACCACGGGGCGGGGAGTATCATCATTCGTCGAGGAGCCGCGCATGCCCAAAGACCAGAAGCCGAATCGTCGTGATTTTCTCGGAACTGTGCTCAAGTCATCCGTCGCCGGCACGGTGGCGGCTCTGGGGACTCTTCCCGCCTTCGGCCAGATAACTGCCCCCAGGAACGTCAGGATCGGGTCGAAAAGTGTAATCAGCCCGAGGGACCTGACGTGGCTGGGCGCGTGGAAGACCGCCGGGACGTTCAACGGATCATATTCCGGCCCGGCCTTGGGTCTGCGCTATGTGAGCGGTGAACGCCGATTCCTCTTCCATGAATGGAATGGTGGCGTGGGAATCCCTGGCGACATCGTTGAGATGAAAGCGCCGGCCAGCCCGACGCTCTATACCGGCACTGACATGGCAAATGCCCCCGCCATGATCGAAACGCGACGCTGGGCGGCGGCGGATTGGGCGCCCGCGTGGTACATCAGCGGCACCTTTGCTCAGGGAGGCACCATTAGTGACCTCTACTGGGACGACGCTCACGGGGTGCTTTGGTTTGCGGCGTACGGGCCATATTCGGCGGGTCTGAACGTACCAGCGTGGGGCGCCGTTCAACTCTTGGATACCGTGAAGACCGGCGTCTACCGCAACGTCGGGACGAAGTACGGGCCGTGGTCCTATGTCACGACTGACATTCGCGCGGCTTATACATACGCACGCATGGTCAATCAGTGGATCATTCCAGTCCCGCCCGACGAGCGGTCACTGGTCAATGGCGCGAAGTTCCTGATCGGCGCGGGGCATACGGGCTACAACGGCGATGCGCCGTTGGGACCGAACCTCCACGCCATGGCCGACTTTACCACCGGCATGGCTAACCCTGTGCCGATGGTGAAACAGTTGGCTGAGTACAGTCCGCTATCGCCCCTGGCTCGACGCGGCGCAAGGCGAAGCTCGACTAACTACTATGATGCACTAACCGACGATAGTACGTCCTACACCGTTGTTGATGGCGAGGGGAGTTGGAACGGAACCGGGATGATCAGTGGCGTCAAGGGTGCAGTGTGGGTCGACACAGGAGCCAAGCATGGGTTGATTATGTTTGGGTGTGAGGGGCAGGGAGGATGTGGGTATTGGCACCACAACCCAAAGGGGGACGCCCCATATCCAACACTGGTTGACCCAACCCTGCCGACCAACCCAGATCCCGGGAATGGTCCCAAGGCATCTGAGCATTATTTGTGGTTGCGGATTTTCAACCCTGACCACTTTGCTGAGGTCTATGCGGGTACCCGGTGTCCGTATGCCGACACGTACCTTGGCAAGCCCGGGATGCGGTACGCCCACGAAGTGAACATGCGGACGAACGTCACGAATGGAGCCAATATTCCGCTTTTCTACAGCCTGCTGGGTAATGCGACCCAGCCACGAGTCACCGGTCCTAATACGGACTACGGTGGCGCGGAATGGGATGCCACGGCGAGGCAGATCATCTGGATGCAGTACGGCACGGCCCCCCGCGCATCGGTCCTCAGTTTCTTCTCGGTGAGCTAGGGGAACGTACGGCAAGGCGTTCGACCGTATCCAGCAACGGTTGCAGGCGACGGTCCCACTGCATATCGCCGAGGCGAGCGGTGCTCGCGATGCGGCGACGGTCTCCAGGGGCAAGCGCCAGCAGGTTCGTCAGGGCTTCGGCGAATGCCTCGGGTGAGCCGGCCACGCGACAAGCGGGCATGACCTCGACCGGGAGTCCTTCGGCAACGACGGGGGTAACTACCGCCGGAAGACCAGCCGCTACGGCCTCCAGCACTTTGTTCTGGACTCCCCGCGCAATCATCAAGGGCGCCGCGGAAACCGCTCCGTTCCACAGATAAGGCCTGACGTCTGACACGGAGCCCGTCACAACCACCGACGTGTCCCGTCGAGGCAACTGCAGCAGCCGCCTCGTCGGGTTGGCGCCGACGAGCAGCAGGCGCGCCTCTCGCCGCGCTGCCGTCACCCGGGGCCACACCTCGCCCGCCATCCAAAGAGCCCCTTGCTCGTTCGGGGCGTAGTCCATCACACCGCAGAACACAACGTCGCTCGACGTCGCCGGCGGAGAAACCGGCGCCAGGCCAGACAGGTCGACGCCGTTTGGCAGGACCGTAATCCGGGCATGTTGTCCCGCCAGCGCCCGCAGGCTGGCGGCCTCGCGATCGTTGACCACGAACGTCCACCGCGCGCGGCAGGTCGCCTCAGCCTCGAACCGCTTCAGTTCTCTGGCTTCTCGCGCGTATATCCATCGCATCAGACGAGGTCCAGTCCGAGCCAACGCGGCCCACTTCTCAGAGTCCACGTCCACCATGTCCAGCAGGTAGGGGACACCTGCAAGCGGCGGTTCGAAGGCAAACCGGACCATGCCGGAGCAGTAGGCGATCACGAGGTCTGGACGAACCCGCGACACAAGACGCTCCAGCATCGGGAGAACCTGTGGAGCGTCGAGCAGGCTGTGGGTCAGAGGACGCGCTGTGGCGAGTCTCAATGCTCCGCGGGCGAGGTTCCGGAACCGTGGCACGAGCGCGGTACTCACGCTGGCGACCGTGCCGTGGAGGTCGCGGCCGTGCGAGCGCTCCTCCCGATCGTGCACCAGCGAGAGCAGATGTGTCTCGTGACGCGTGGTCAGCAGCCGGAGCTCGTGGAAGGCGCGAGTGCGGTCGCCGCGGTTCGGGGCGTAAGGAAGCCGGTGGGTGAGGAAGACGATCCTCATGCCGCCCCGCCTGCGCGCCTGGCCATCAATGCCTCGTAGATGCCTTCAACTGTCTTCATCCTCGTTTCAAACGACAGGGGTCCCTCGATGCGCTTTCTTGCTGCTGCAACTCGCGCGGCCGTGGCGGTTGGGTCCGAGATGGCGCGCTCTATGGCGGATTGCAGCGCACACACATTTCTCGGCGGCACGATGAGCGCATCTACTTCGTCCCGGGCGATTTCAACCGTTCCGCCGACATCCGTCGCAACGATCGGGGTCTCCATCGCCATGGCTTCGAGAACTGCGTTCGGCGTGCCCTCGCGGTCGGACGACTGGACGTATACGTCGAACGCATGATGGACCTTCGCGACGTTCGAGACCTGGCCGAGCAGGCGGCAAGATCCTCCGAGCCCGAGCTGCGTTATGGCACTCTCGAGCTGCGGCCTTACGCTCCCTTCGCCCGCGATCAGCAGCTTCAGATGGGCACGGTTGGCAACCAGGCGGGCGAACGCCTCGATCAACAGGTCGAATCGCTTCTCTGGCTCCAGCCGACCGATGCTGCCTAGAACGATGTCGTCTCTCGTCGCGCCGTACTCGCTGCGCACCGTCGATTCCTGCGCGCGATCCCGTCGAAAGAGCGTTGGGTCGATCCCGTTCAAGACGATCGTGATCCGATGCGGTCTGGCGCCCGCCTGCACGAGCTCGTCCCGAATCTTTCCTGAAACGGCGATCAGTCTGGGGTACCTCGCGAGGATTCTCTTGTCCGCCGGGTAGTACAACCACCGTTCGCGGGAACTGTACCCCGACCACCCATGCACTGTGGACAGGGGGATGACACCTTCGGCGCGGCGGAGCAGGAGGGCCAGCAGATTGGTCTTGTAGTCGTGGGCGTGAATGATCTCTATACTCCGGTGGCGAACAAGGCGCCTGAGTTGCGGCCAAATCCTCCAATCGAGCGAATGTCGCTCGAACACTTCGACGTAGTCGATGCCGAGGGGTCTCGCGCGATTGTCTATCTTGAACGCCTCATCCCGTTCGTCTCGCAGATAGCATACGGTGATCGCAAACCGCGAGGGATCTGTGCGCTTCGTGCCGAGCAGGATGGTCTTTTCCGGTCCGCCCCCGGTGCCCCGGACGCTTCGGAGCTCGAGGACGCGGATGGGGTCTGCCATGATGCCCCCTACCGGGAACGCCGATGCCGTGTGCGGAAAGCCAGGGCGAGCGCGCGCGCAACGTCGTAGGTGATCGCAACGGAGAACGCCTGAATCCATGCAAGTGGGCCCGAGGATCCGGGAGAGCGCAGCAGGCGGGCAGCGCGGAGCACAGCTGACGTAGCGACGACGAGCGCCGCTCCGGCGGCCAGCCAAAGGCCACTCCAGCCCGCGACGGCCAGTGAAAGGGAGATTACCGCAAGGCATGCCAAATCCACGAGCGGAATGACGACGCTGGGCAGGCCGCGCAGCGTCAGGCGTCGCAGGCTGACCCGCAGGTTGTCGCGCCCACGCCACAACTCGGATCGGAACAGGGCGCCGAGCGTCGCGGGATCGCCATGGTGAATGCTGCCGAGCCGCTCGTCGCTGACCAGTCGCCAGCCGGTCGCCTGAATCCTCTGACACAGATCGACATCCTCGCAGACTTCCAGCCGCGTGTCGAAGCCCCCCAGCTCGGTGAACACGTCCCGCCTGACGGCCAGGTTGCCGCTTCCGAGCCACTCCACGTCGCAACGCCCTGGCGGGCGGCTTCGGAGACGGCTGTACATGCGTTGAACCCACGTTCCGCCCGCGGGTGCCAGATACGCCGCTCCGGCGCCGCCGACGCCTCGTTCGGCGAGCAGCCTACAGGCGGCTTCGACCCAACCCGATACAATCTCGTGATCGGCGTCGACGAAGGCGAGGATCTGCCCGCGCGCTACCGCTGCACCCTGGTTTCGAAGCTGGCCAACGCGGAGCCCCGGGGACTCGAGGACGCAGGCGCCGGCCTCTCGAGCAACCGCAGAGGAGCCGTCGGCTGACCCGTTGTCTACCACGATGACCTCCGCGATTGCGGACGGGACGGCGTTGTTCCGGAGGCTTGCCAGACAGCGACGGAGGCCTGTCGCGTCGTTGAGCACTGGAATGACGACGGACACGCGCAAAGCGCCAGGTGGTTGCATCGGTGGCGGGCTCGCTCTCGTAGCATCTAATGTTATCCTACATGAGCCGTGTTACGAACGATCGCCTTCATCGTGATGATGACCGTCGGGACCGTGGCGGCGGCGTTCAACCGCTTTGCTGCGCTCCTCGTCTACCTGTGGTTTGCGCTCTTCAGACCGCAGGAATGGGTGTGGATTGACGTTTCGCAATTCAGGTTCTCTCTCGTACTGGGCGTGCTCCTGGTCGTTCCGGCGCTGTTTTCGGGGATCCTGCCGAACCTCACGCATCCGCTGAGCATCGGATCCGTTCTTTTCCTCGCTATGGGACTGCTCGCCCAGTTCGGCGCAGTCCGCCCGGACATCGGATGGCAGTGGCTCGATTTCCTGGCGCGGCTCATCCTGGTGTGCCTGCTGCTCGTGACGATGGTCAACACGAAGCGAAGGTTCGTCCTTGCCGTGGCCGTTATCGCCGGCTCGTTTGGATATCATCCCGCCAAGGCTGGCCTGGCGTCGCTCATCGGCGGAGGCGTGCAGTTCTACGAGGGATTGAGCGGGGCATTTGCCGACAACAACGGCTACGCGCTCGGGACGGTGATGATCATGCCCCTTCTCCTGGGTGCCGCCCAGAACCTGTCCAAGAGTGGGTCTTTCGAGCGTTGGGTCCGGATAGCGTTCTTCGCCTCGGTGCCCTTGAGCGCCTTCACCGTCGTCAGCTTGTTCTCGAGAGGCGGCTTCCTGGGCCTCGCCGCGGCCAGCTTGACGCTTGTGCTCCTGCAGAAGCGGCGGCTGCTTGCGATGGGTGGACTCGTCCTGGGGCTCGCCGCCGTGCTGCCCTTCGTCCCGATCCAGGCGGGCTACGTTGAACGCATGCAGACAATCGGGGCGTACCAGGAGGTTGGCGACGAGTCCGCCCTCGGCCGCCTGCATTTCTGGCAGGTCGCGGTGGAGATGGCAAAGCAGCACCCCGTTGGTGTCGGCGTGTGGAACTTCCAGTACGCCTACGACGCGCATGACTTCTCCGGGGGTCGATACGGTACCGGCCGCTCTGTACACAGCAGCCACTTCCAGGTGCTCGCGGAGATGGGATTTCCCGGCGCGATCCTGTGGGCTGGCGTTTTTGCCCTGGCTGTTCGAATTGCATGGAGGATCAGGCGGCGTGCTTCGACCCCGGGGTTGACGGACGCCGATCGGCACTTCCTGTTCACCATGTCGAACGCACTGGTCGCTTCGATGGCTGGTTTCGTCGTAGGCGGAGCCTTCGTTGCCCTCGCGTTGAACGACCTGACCTGGTTGACCTTTGCCCTGCTCGCCGCTCTTGACCGCCTTTCCGTGCGCGTGCTCGCAGGGGAAGCAACAGAGACGCAGCCCGTTGGGCCGCCGGCGCCAGCGGGCGCCGCGGGCGTGTAGTATGCCGGTGATTCGTATCTGCCACCGCGCCGTGGAGGAAACGCTGACGTGTGCGGCATCTGCGGCGTGATGGCGCTGGACGGGCCGCTGGACCCGCGGTACGGGACTGCGTTGCCGGCAATGACCGACGCGATTCGTCACCGGGGACCGGATGCCGGCGGCTCCTTCCTCGACGAGGTGGTGGCTCTCGGCCACCGTCGGCTGTCGATTATCGACCTCGCGACCGGCGACCAGCCCATCCCCAACGAGGACCGGAGCCGGTGGATTGTCTTCAACGGCGAGATCTACAACCACCGCGACCTGCGCCGCGACCTGGTCGCGCGCGGGCACGTCTTCCAGACGTCATCGGACACCGAGGCGATTCTCCACGCCTACGAGGAGTACGGCACGGCGTGCGTCAGCCACCTCGAAGGAATGTTCGCGTTTGCTGTCTACGATTCGGCCAGGCGCGAACTGTTCGTCGCGCGGGATCGTCTCGGCAAGAAGCCGCTGTTCTACGCGGTCCTAGGGGGTGTTTTTCATTTCGCCAGCGAGATGAAGTGCTTCTACGCGAGCCCCGCCTGGGACGGGTCGGTGGATCTGAGCAGCCTCGAAGGCTATCTGTCACTCGGGTACTTCCTGGCGCCCGACACCGTCTACCGAAACGTCAGAAAGCTCGAGCCCGGCCACTGGCTGCTCGCGTCGAACGGCAAGGTCGAGACGCGCCAGTACTGGGACGTTCCTGAGTTCGACACCGACCGGCGGCCCGAAGACGAAGTGCTCGAGGAACTCGACCACCTGCTGGCGGCGGCGGTGACCGAGCGCCTCGAGAGCGAGGTGCCCCTCGGTGCCTTCCTCTCGGGTGGCATCGACTCCGGCCTGGTCGTGTCGTACATGGCGGGAGCAGGAAGCGACGTCGTCACCGCGTCGGTCGGCTTCAGCAACGACACGCAGAACGAACTCGAGGCGGCCGCGCTCACCGCGGAGTTTTTTCATACGCGCCACCATCCCCACACATTGGAGGCGCGTCTCGAGGAGGTCCTCAGCCCGATCGTGACCGCCTTCGACGAGCCGTTTGCCGACTCGTCGGCCATCCCGACGTGGTACGTGTCGAAAGCTGCCCGCGAGCACGTGACCGTCGCGCTCAGCGGCGACGGCGGCGACGAGTTGTTCGCCGGGTACGACTTCAGGTACGTGCCGCATGCGCTCGAGGGCAGGGCGCGGCGTTTCATGCCAGGTGCGTTCGGCCGAGCGGCCGCCCGGGGCCTCGCCACCGTCTGGCCCCGGCATCCCGGGCTCCCGAAGCCGCTCCGACTGGGCACGATCCTCGACAACCTTGGACGCCAGGCCTGCGACGCGTACTACAACGACCTCTGCTTCCTGAAGCCGGCCGCCACGCGGCGTCTGCTTGGACGCACGCCTTCCGGAGATCCGCGCGAGAGCCCGATCTACGAGGCCGTCACCGCGCCGTACCGGCGCTGCTCGTCACCGAGCGCGGTGCAGCGGGCGCAGTACGCGGATCTCAAGGTGTATATGCCGAACGACCCGCTCGTGAAGGTGGACCGGATGGCCATGCAGCACGCCCTCGAGGTCCGCTGCCCGCTGCTCGATCGGCGCGTCGTCGAGTTCGCCTTCCGGCTGCCCACCGAGACCAAGATGAAAGACCTGCGCGGGAAGCACCTGCTGCGGGCGCTCGCCAGGCGCCGTTTGCCAGAGCGCCTGTCGCGACTCCCCAAGCTTGGCTTCACGGCTCCGGTCGCGACCTGGCTGGCCGGACCATACCGCGGAGTGCTGGCAGATGAGCTGTTTGCAGCCGACGCGTGCATCTCATCGCACATGGACATGCAGCACCTGCGGCGGCTGTACGACCAGCACGTGCGCGGCGAGGCAAACCACTGGTACCCGCTGTGGGCGTGCTGGGTGTTCGAGCGGTGGGCACGGAAGCGGCCCGGGACCGTCCGGCAGGGGCAGGGCTCGGTCGGGGCGACCGTGACGGCACAAGGACCCGCGTAGCAGGCGGAGGCGATGTGGAGCCGTTCGGCTGGATGCGAGAACTGAAACAGCGGGCATTTCCGAAAGGCGTGCGGCGATGGGGCGCACGCCAGGCCGCACGTGTCCTCGATCGGACCGGGGAGCGTGATTTCATTTGCTGCTTCGGCGCGCTGCAGATCCCTGCCGGCTCGGTGGTGTGCGTGCATGCGGCCATGAGCGGGTTCGGCTTTCTCCCCGACGGCCTCACCTCGGTGTTTTCCGCCCTGCAGAAGGCGGTGCCAGACTGCACGGCGATGATGCCGTCTTTCCCGTTCAGCGATTCGACCCTCCAGTACCTCGAGCAAGATCCGGTGTTCGAGCGCGACACGACGCCGTCGCAGAGCGGTGCATTGAGCGAGGCGTTTCGCCGGGTCCCCGGAGTGCTCCGGGGCTACCATCCGACGCATCCGTGTCTGGCGTTCGGCCCTCAGGCGGTCGCGCTCATCGATGGTAGCGAGAACTCGCCGACGCCATTCGGCGACGATTCCACCTACGGTCGCTACTCGAGACTGCCGAACGCGGTGCTCCTGGTGCTTCACACGAACAGCACGAGCCACGTCCACCGGCTCCAGGAACTCGTTGAGTGGCCGAACCTGTTCCTGCCGGGTACCGTACCCGCGCGCGGGTACGACGCGTCAGGCGCAGTCCGCACGTATCAGGTGCGCATCCATCGTCCGAGGCTGCCGCTCTACCCGGCTGTTCCCGGCGCCGCCGGCGAACCCAGGTATCTCTGGCTTCCCGACTACGTGCTTCAATTTCCAGCTGCGCGACGCGAGAAGATCCTCGCCCGGCTGGCCGGAACGAAGGCGGCCGAAATGTTGGCGGCCAGACAGGAAGCACTCCAGCGCGACGGCACGTTGAGGATCGCGCCGTGCGGTCCCGGGGAGGTGATGGCGGTTGACCTGCAGCGGTGGCAGGCGCGCATGTGCGACGATCTCCGTCGCTCGTTCGCCGAGTGGCAGGAAGCATACTCGCTCGAGGCCCTGACGGAGGCCGAGCGAAAGGGGCTGCTGGCATGATCCGGACCGTCAAAGGAGCGGCCAGGCGCGTCCGGAACGCGGCGACCGTTGCTTGGGAGAAGCAGACGCTCGGGAGGCTGTACTCGGATGCGGCCGGCAACCTCGATCCGGAGCTCCACCTGCGGGAGGCGATCGACTGGCTGCGTCGGGCTCAGGATGCGGGCAACGATCGCGGCTTCTCGTACGGTACACGGCTAGGCGGCGGCTTCCTGCCCAGTTATCCCGAAACCACCGGTTACATCATCCCGACTTTGCTCAGGGCGGCCGACGCGCGCTCGAACGCGGACCTCGAGGAGCGGGCCATCGAAGCTGCCGACTGGGAGATCGACGTGCAGATGACCTGCGGCGCGGTCATGGCCGGACGGGTCACCGAGAAGCCCAGGCCGGCCGTCTTCAACACGGGGCAGGTGCTGCTTGGGTGGGTGGCCGTCTTCGAGAGGACGCGCGAGGACCGGTTCCAGGCCGCGGCACGGCGGGCTGCCGACTGGTTGCTGGAGATGCAAGAGCCGGGCGGCGAGTGGATCAGGGGCAACTCGCCGCTGGCCAATCCCCGGTCCACCGTCTACAACGTGAAGGCCGCCTGGGGACTCTGCCGCGCGGGGATTGTATTCGAGAATCCCGCCTGGGTGCAGGGGGCGCTCCGGAACGCCGAGCAGGCGCTGCGACACCAGACCGACAACGGATGGTTCAGCTGCTGCTGCCTCACGGATCCGGATCGTCCACTGCTGCACACGCTCGCGTATACGCTGCAGGGTCTCGTCGGGATTGGGCTGCTGACCGGCAGGAGCGAGTTCTTGTCGGCGGCGGCGGCCAGCGCAGACGCGTTGATCCGGCTGATGGACGGTGGCGGCTTCATCCCCGGCCGGATCACCGCCGATTTCCAGGGCGCGGTCGACTGGTGTTGCCTGACCGGCAGCGCGCAGATGTCGGTCGTCTGGGCGCAGCTGTACGGCATAACGGGGAAGGAGCATTACCGTGAGGCGTGCGCGTGCGTCAATCGCTACCTGCTGGCGCACCACGATGTCAGCTCGCGAGATCCTGCCATTCGAGGCGGCGTTGCAGGGTCCTGGCCTGTCTGGGGCGAATACGGGCAGTATATGGTGCTGAACTGGGCGACGAAATTCTTCGTGGACGCGTTGCTGGCTGAGCGCGGCTTCGGCCAGCGCTCTTCCTCGGCAAACGCGGTCATGGGTTGAAGCGGGGAGCGGCAATGACTGACGTGGAGTCGACTATCGAACTGCGCTTCGATCTGCCCCCTCATCCGCCGCAGCTCAGCGACAACTACTTCTTCGGCGCGTGGCATCCGTCGGCGACGCTCAGTGTGGACTGCGCGGCGTTGCGACGATTGTCCGAAGTCGAAACGGCTGCCAGACGGAACTGGTTTGTGGCCGCGCGCCGATCGCCTCTCCATCCGGGGAACTCCTCGCTCGTCCACGTGGGGGCGCCGCCGGGTGGCGAGACCATCGCTGTCGCGTTCCGGGGCTACGTGCTCGAACCGCCAGCGCACTCGTACTCGCCGAGCGACGCGGTCCTCGCGTACTGGACGAAGCCGCTTGGCCGTGAACACAACGGTGTCTTCTCGGCAGTCGTCATTGCGGATGGGGGGGCGAGGCTGGAGCTCGTGGCGGATGCGTTCGGCATCGGGCCCCTGTACTACCGGACGATCGGCCGGACCGTGCTCTTCGCGACGAGCCCGAGGTATCTCACGACGCCCGATGATCGTCCGGACTACGTGGCGTGGCGCTGTCTGATCCAATCGGGACTTCTCGCCGCCGACCGCAGTCTGATCGAGGGCGTGCGGTGTGTGCCGGCAGCACACGTGGCCAGCTTCAACGAAGCGGGCGGGCACGCGGCCTCCTGGTTTGACTATGCGGGCCTGCCGGCGGGAGAGCGCCCAGTGAACGATACGGCTGTCTCCGAAGCGATAGAGGCCTTCGGCACAGGGCTCTCACGCTGCCTTCGGCTCGATGGCGCGCTGCCGCTGCTGGCTCTTTCCAGCGGCTGGGATAGCCGCCGAATCCTCGGCGGCCTCCTGAAGAGCGGTGTGCGGTTCGAGGCAATGACGAACCGCGTCTTCCACAAGCGGTCGTTCGACGTTGATGCCAGCGTGGCCGCGCGAATGGGGCGGGATTTCGGCTTTCGACACCGCGTGACCGAAGAGAACTCGCGGATCGGCACGCCAGAAGACGTCCACGACTACGTCGGGTACGACCGCATACGCCGCCTCATCGTCGACGCCGAAACGGGTGAGAACACCTGTATGGTACCGTTCCTCATGCAACTGCCGACCGAGCCTTGTTTCGTGATGGACGGCCTGGCGGGCGACGTGCTCGGCAACTCAGGGTTCGTGATTCAGGGCTTACACGATCATCCCGAGCGAGATCGCGACCTGATTGCGGACGACCTTGTTGGGGACAGTCACGACCGGGTCCTTTCGGACGCCTGGCCGTCGGCTGCGGATGTGCGTGTGGACCTGCTGCGATACCTCACGAAGCTGCCGGACGGCCGGAACGCATCGGAGCTCGCGTTTCTGCTTCTTCAGTCTCGGCGGAAGACTGCACCTTGGACCGCGCAGATGCTGCCGCCGGGTCACGTCGCGGTCTGCCCGTATCTCGATCTGGATCACGTCCGGGGACTTCTGGCGTTCAATCCCGCGCAGAAATATGCGGTGTTCATGCAGCGGGCCTGCCTCGAGAAGGCCGACCCCGAGCTCAGCGTATACGAAGGCAGTCGGTCGATGCCTCCCGACGTCCCACGGTACCCTGCGCGGTTCGTGGACGAGCGCTACCTGGGGTGCTACCGGCAACTCGAGCGGGAGACCGCATCTGCCAATGTGAGCGGCACGCTCGGCGGCCTACTGACTGGGAGGGGTTACGATGAGACGGCGTGCCGCGGCGTTCAGCGACGGATTCGCCGCACAAACGATGTGGGCGCTCGGACCCCTGATGGAGGTCGTGGCGCAGGACCGCACCAGAGCGACGTGCTGGACCCTCGTGCAGAACATGTGACAACAACGTGCAGCCGATGGGTGCTTCGCCCGTCGTCGTGGTCGAGGTCGCACCAAGTGGGAACGGCTGTGGCAACCTGCTGGCGACACACCAGCCGAGTCCGTCCACCGAGAGGATCAGGAAGGAGATCGGTGACTGCGACGTGGTCGTCGACGCGGTGCTGTGGGACGTGTTCCGGACCGACCACATCGTGGACCGAGACGACCTCAAGAGGATGAGGCCGAGGCGCTTGATAATCGACATCAGCTGCGACCCAGCCATGGCATCGAGAGCAGCCGGGGCACGACGATGGCGGCCGCCGTCTACTGGGTCGACCAGGTTCCACTAGGGCGTCGACCAGCAGGTGCGGCGGTTCGTGGACGATCTCGTCGAGGGACGTGAGAATGAGGTTCTGGCGGCGGTGACGATCATGAAGGACGCGGTCATGCTGGACGACGGCATGATTCGCTTTCAGGGACGGACGCTCGGAGTGTAGCCCGACTGATGGGACTCTCCGGCGGAGGAGCGCACGCACCCATGACGAGGTTCGCCCGGCACAGACGAGGAGCCCGTGGCCAAATCGATGGATAGGGTTCTCGTCCGAGGACTGGCATGGACGAGCGCCGGCAGTTGGGGCGGGCAGGTTGTGGCCTGGGGGGTCACGCTCCTGGTCGTCCGCCTGCTGACCCCTGCGGACTACGGTCTGGTCGCGATGGCGAACTTATACATGGGGCTGCTGAGGCTGGTCAACGAGCTCGGCCTCGGCGCGGCCGTCGTTCAGCGCCGGGACCTCACCCGCCAGGAGGTTGCTTCGTTGGGCGGCGTCTCGGTGCTGGTCGGCCTGGCCTGCTGCCTCGCGTCGGTTGCGGTGTCCGGGTGGCTTGCCGCGTTCTATCGTGAGCCCAGGCTGCAGCCGGTGCTCTGGGCGTTCAGCCTCAGTTTCATCGCAGCGGGTTTTCGCGTCGTGCCCACTTCGTTGCTCACGCGCGACCTCCGGTTCGGTCTGCTGGCGGCCCTCAATCTGGGCGAAGTGCTGGTCGGCGCGCTGGTCAGCTTGATCCTGGCGCTCACCGGCTTTGGGTACTGGGCTCTCGTGTGGGGCAGCGTGATTGGGGCGGTGGCAGGCACCGTGATCACGACGGCGGCGCGACCACACCCTATCGGCGCTCCGTTGCTGGTGCCAAATGTCAGATCGGCAATTGTCTTCGGCCTGCAGCTGGTGACGTCGAGGGTTGCGTCCTACGCCTACCGCAACGCCGACTTCGCGATTATCGGACGATGCCTTGGGGCTGCTCCGCTCGGGTTCTACCAGGTCGGCTGGGAAATGGCCGGGCGACCGGTAGAGAAGGTGAGCGCCGTTGCATCGCAGGTGGCCTATCCCGTGCTGGCCGCCGTCCGCGACAGCAAGGATAAACTGCGGCGCTATCTTCTGGCGTTGTCCGAGGGCCTGGCCGTGATGGCGTTCCCGATGGGGGTCGGCCTTGCCCTTGTGGCGGACGAGCTCGTGCAAGTGCTCCTCGGCGACAAGTGGCTTGGGGCGGTTCCGGCCTTCCGCATCCTCGCGCTCGCGCTGGCGGTGCGCATGCTCAACAGCGTAATGCACCAGGTGCTCGTTGCTGCTGGCAATACCAAGGTGGTGATGCGGATCACCCTGTGGGGCCTCGTCACCCTCCCGCCGCTCTTCTACCTTGGCACCCGATGGGGAATCACTGGCGTGGCCATGGTCTGGCTGGTCGGAAATCCGCTCCTGCTCTCTCTTCCTTCGACGGTCGCCGCGCTTCGCACGGCTGACACGCGCGCGCTCGATTACCTGTCCTCCCTGTGGCGGCCCGCGGCGGGTTCGATTGTCATGGCGGGCGTCGTGCTTGGAGTGATGTTCCTGGCCGGGCGAGATCTCGGCATCTGGTACCGCCTGGGGGTCAAGGTCGTCCTCGGCGGTGCGACCTATTCCGTCTGGGCATGGGCCTTCTACGGCTCACGGTTGTGGAGGATGGTGCGCCCTTCAGACGCCCTCGCAGAACTCTGAAGCGACAGCCGTGGGTGCGGAATGAGGCCAGGCTGAACCGGATGAGGACGCGTCGCGGGGCGACAACTGTGCTGAAGTTGGGGACGTGAACAGGGCAAGCGAGGATCGGCAAGCCGGCGCGCGGACGGGGATTCGTGACCGTGCGTGTCTGCTCATGTCACGCATCTTTGGCCGAGAGGGTCGGGCATGAGCACTGAAAAGCAAAGGGCGTGTTCCATTCCGTCTCTGGAGCAGGAACGACTGGAGAGAACGTTCGCAGCGCTGCCGGCGGACATCTCGAACGGTCTCGAAATCGGGTGCTACGACTTTCTCGTAACGGACCGCTTGCGCGCAAGAATGGACCTGGTGAGCATCGACCTGCCAAGGCGTGTGCCTGCGCATCAGGGATACAAGCTCGCCTTCGCGGATATTCAGGACCAGCCGTTCAGGGATCGCGCCTTTGATGTGGTGTTTTGCACCGAGGTGCTCGAACATCTCCCACCGGATGTTCTGGCGAGCGGCGTGAAGGAGATGCAGCGCGTCTGTCGCCGATACATCCTGGTCACGGTGCCGTACCGGCAACGTGTGTGGAACGAGAATGCGCGCACTGCGGATTCATAGGCAACAGAATGGGTCATCGTCGCTCCTTTGAAGAGGGAGATTTGCTACGATTGTTCGATTCGGCCGTCAGCCTGCGGACCGAGTTCATCGGGCGCGCCACCGGTTATGCTCCTGACTGGCTGTACGCAGCGGCCAACAGACTCGGCGGTGCCTGGTCCGACCACATTTTCGGTCTGTGCCCCAATTGCGGGGTGACAGCCAGGGCGGTGAGGCCGAACGTCTTCGGCTACGTCTTGCAGCGGCTTATCTGGCGGGCAGAGGCCAGGGCAAAGCCCGGGCCGGCCTGGGTTCTCATGCTCTTCAGGGTGCGCGAGTAGACGCTGCCACTCGGTCGATGCGGAAAACGGCAACGCGCAGATGTTTTGTGGGGCACTCATACGGTCATGACTCCTTTGAGACTTGTCATCGTCGGTTGCGGTGCGATCACCGCGAATTCTCATCTGCCATCCGCCCTTCGTTCGTCGAAGGTCGAAGTGACAGCTTTGGTGGATTCGGATGTGAGCCGTGCCGCGGCGTTGCTTCGGCAGTATGTGTGCCAGGCACAGGTCAGTGATCGGCTCGAGAAAGTCCTCGACCGGGCCGACGGTGTCCTGATCGCCACGCCAAACCACACGCACGCGGCCGTGGCGAGAATCGCCCTGGGTGCCGGCATTCCGGTTCTGATCGAGAAGCCGATCACCACGACCTACGAAGAAGCCCTTCGCCTGTGCGAGTTCGCCCTGGAGAACAAGACCTTCATTTCGGTTGGGTTCCGCACACGTCATCAGGGGAACGTGCAATTGATGAAGCGCCTTATCGACGACGGGTATTTCGGGACGCTGCGGAGCTTTCACTACGAGTTCGGCACGCGGGGCGGCTGGGCGCCGCTGTCGGGCTACAACCTAAACCGCGCGAGCACCGGAGGCGGGGTGCTCGTTGTCACGGGCACACACATTCTCGACAGGCTGCTGTACTGGTTCGGAGATCCTGAAATCGTTGAGTTCCAGGATGACAGCCGGGGCGGTGTCGAGGCCAACTGCAAGGCGCGGCTCCGCTTCCAGGCGCCCGGTGGACCGTTTGAAGGGACGTTCTTCTTCTCGAAGACCGTCGTGCTGAAGAATCGCTTCACGTTGGACAGCGACCTGTACCGTTGCGAATGGCCGGAGGCAGCGACTGAGGAGATCAAGGTCTATCCCAAAGATCGACCGGACCTGGAGATGCACTTGTTTCAGCGAGAGTCGTCCGACGCGAAGGCGCCGCCCGATTACTTCCTAATCCAACTGGATGAGTTCGCCGACTGCGTTCGCGCGGGGAAACCGCCCCTGGTTGACGGTTGGTTCGCCGCGCGATCGGTCAAACTCACCGAGGAACTGTACGCTTGCCGAACAGAGCTGCCGGAGCCGTGGGTCAGGTACGGTCGGCGGGAGAAGACACATGGCAAATGACAGGCTCGCCGTCATTGGCGCGTCGGGCTTCGTCGGTTCCGCGCTCTGTGAACGGTTGTGGTTCGAGGGCAATCGAGACTTTACGCCGTTCATACACGGCTCGGGCAGCGCCGCGCGGCTGGCCCGGCTGCCTCTGACGTTCAAGACAGTCGATGTGCTCGATCCTCAGCAGACACGCGAGGCGCTTGCCGGCCACTCGGTGGTCGTCAACTGCAGCCGGGGCGACGATCGGTTGATGATTCAAGGGCTGAAGAACCTGATCGACGCGGCGAAACGCAACGGCGTCCGGAAGCTCATCCACCTCAGCAGCATCGCCATCTACGGTGACGATCCGCCTTCGGAGAGCCAGAGCGAATCCTGTCCCGTGGCCAGGAAAGCGTCCGGTTACGGGTTGGTGAAGAAGAAGCAGGACGAAATGGTGCTCGAGTTGCGCCGGTCAGGGATTGCGTCGTACGCCTTCTGTCCGTCGAATATCTCGGGACCGTACAGCCCGTTCTCCCTCGGGCTCGCCCGGGCGCTGGAACGAGGCGTCATTGGACTCGTTGAGGACGGAAGCAATGCCTGCAACCTGGTGCACGTCGACAACCTGGTCGAGGCCATGCTGACCGCAGTGCGGGTGGACAAGGGAGCCGGGGAGCGGTACTTCGTGAACGAGCTGCGTCCGGTGAGCTGGAAGCAATATTTCGACGACATGATGGGCCTCACCGGGCTGAAGTGTGAATTCGTGCCGGTGTCACGCGACGAGATTGTCGCTGATCTCACGCCCCGGAAGGTGCCTTCGGGGATCGGCGACCACTTGAGAATCGCGGTCTCGGGTGAGTTTCGCAACGGGCTGTCCATGCTGCCGGTGTTCGGGCGACTGAACAGCCTGGCGTCCAAGACGTTCAACCGTCTTCCGATCCGCTTTCAGCAGACGGTGCGTGGCCGGGTTGAGGGCCCGGTTTTCATCCCCCACGAGAAACCCAGGCGTCCATTCTCGATCGACGAACCGTGGATCCGGGCGCAGATTCGACGTCCGTTCCATTCGCCCGAAAAGGCGGTGCGTGAGCTTGGATTCCAGCCGGTTCTGAGCTACCCAGGAGGGTTGGAGACGATTGCACAGTGGATGGAGTCTGTCGGCGTAGGTCGATCGTGAGGCCAGGCGGGAGCCTCAGCTTGCCTCCGAATCCTTGATCGCTGTCTGGGGATCTATGGGTTGCGCAGGCACACAACGCCGAGACGACCACGCGCTCAGGTCACATCGGCGACTGAGACTCGGTGGGCGTGAGCCTCTCTCACCGACGGAGAGTCGTCCTCAGGAACTGGTAGTCTGCGTTGAAGCGCTGGGCATCCGGCGGGTTCATGTAGTCCATGCGATTCAACGACTTCGTCTTAATGGCCAATTCGCGTGACCAAGGCTCGCCTCTCGATCGTGATACATCGCGGATGTTCTTTGTCAGCACCTCCGTAGCCAGCTCTGGTGTCATGTTCTGCATTACCCACTCTCTCGGCGAGAACTCCCGGTGTCTCTCCACCATCGTGAGCAATGTAGCTGGAAGGCGGCTCTCAGACGAGTAGCAACCCGTCATCCTGTTGATGTAGGGATACCGGAATCCGTAGTTAAACCCCTCCCGCAAGATGCACGGCACACCGGAGAGCATCCCTTCAATGATTGCCTTATTACAGCCCTCTTTCCTTGACCACACGATGTTCACTTTCGCGCGGTTGTACTGCTCATTGACCTCCGGCGGTCGCATCCCCTCGTAGGCCTCGACCTGGTCTTCCACGCCACAGTGTTCCGCGAGGTTCAAGACGTCCTGCTTTGTGAACTCAACGGCATACCCTACCAACACTGTCTTCAAGCGACGGCCTCGCAATCGATTCGTTCGCAGTGCCGAAAAGAGCGCCCTATGCCTCTTGAATCCGGCCCAACCCGCCACCATTATCAAATCGGTGTCCTTCTCAACGCCTCGGAGAGGTCGGAACACTCGATGGTCGATCCACCAATTCGACGCAGTTGAAACTGCCCTCAGATTGGTCCCCAGCCCCTCAATGAACTCCGCGTCGCGTGGCTCGCTGCACTGCACAAACACTGGCGTAGAGACTTGAGTGTAGACGAGAATCTCTGGAGTACAGTATCCGTTCCAACTCGGCTCGAGTACCAAGTAGTAACGATCTGTGATCGCCTCAAGGTCGAATAGCTTTGCCAGCAGGAAGAACGTCAGAGAGTAGTCGATGATGATCACGCCACGCTCAAGGGGCGAGGATTCCTTGACGACCAGCAATCGACTGCCGATGATCCTAAGCGGATCAGAGAAGAATTGCACCGTCCCACTATTCGGGGAGAAGTCCAGTGCCGCTTGGCGGTACGCCGCTGAGATAGGTGTCTCCCTTGACTTACCTCGCAGGAAGGCCTCGACAAACGAACTGACTCGCCGCGAGTATCCGGCTCGATGAACGGTCGACATCAGCGCCACGGCCCTTGATGTTTGGCCGAACACGTGCAGCATGAGCGCGGCACCAAAGAGAACGTATGCCAATGGCACCGTGAGTAGTGGGAGATCAAACTGGACGAGCTCCCTGGCCCTGTCCACCCAGAATCTGAATTCGTGGCCCCACCGCCTTCGCAGCCTGTCTTGGGTCCGCTCGATCTCTTCTCTCATTTGACCACCCACGCCTGTCCCCTGACCTGAGAGGCTCGGCATGATCCGCTGGGGATCGGCACATTCATTCCGGCGTTTCCGCTAATCAGGTGTTTCTGCCGGATCCTTCCGCATTTGCTCTGACGAGCCACGAGAACAAGCGGCGGACGCCGTCACACATCAGGTGCCGTGCAACGGCTAGAAAACTGACGGCGGCGACAATCAGGTGAGCGCCGGATTCTCTGCGTAGTTCCGGAGTCACTGTCCTCGCGATTCGGACACGAACGTTATCGGCTGAGCAGCACCGCTGGTTGAGTGGCGTTCGCCTTGTCTTCGCCCGATCTGGTCCGCTCTACGCCCCCATGCAGCGATCGTAGAGGTCTTTGTGCCTCCGAAGCATCAAGGGGAATCCGAACTCTTCCTCGCAGCGCCGTCGGTTCTGGCTCCCGAGGAGGCTGCGGAGGCGGGCGTCGGCAACCAGTTCAGCGATCGCCGCGGCGAACGCCGGGGCATCGTTCGGTGGGACGACGAACCGCCTGTTGCCCTCGCACACCATCTGACGCACGTCGCCCACGTCGGTGCTGACGATGGGTAGGGCGGTTGCCATGGCTTCGAGGACGGCGATCGGCATCTGCTCGCTCCGGGAGGACAGGCAGAAGACGTCGAATGTGCGGAGCAACGGCGCCGGTTCTGTCTGGTGACCGATCAACTTTATGTGGGCCGCGACCCCGTAGTCCGCGGCCTGCGCGGCGAGTCGGCTCCGTTCGGGACCGTCGCCGACGACGTAGAGTTCGGCCGCTCCCAGAGGCAGGCGCCGAAACGCGTCGAGCAGCAGGAGGTGGTTCTTCACCGAACTTAGGGATGCCACGATGCCGAGCACCGCAGGCGAGGTCCGACTAGGGGTTGAACGAGGCGAGAACCGTTCGAGATCGATGCCGTTCGGGATGTAGACGACATTGTCTCGCCTCACCTTCCACGAGGTCAGCGCAAGCGTCTGGAGTCGCAGGGAACACGCGTGCAGCCGGGTACAGCGGCCCGCGAAAATGCGGCGCACGATGCGGCGCTTGGGCAGTTCGACGTCGGCCTCGTCGGTGATGAAGCCCTCGATCGAGAACACATCCGGACAGACCTTGCGTACGCTGTTGCCGACGAGCCACTCGAATCCGCCCCACGAGTATGCGATCAGGAGGTCGGGACGGAGGCGCTCCAGCCATCGCCTGCTCACCGCAGCGTTTGCCAGGAACGAGCGTTCGGCAAAGCCCGGAGCGTGCAGGAGCGTGACGCTGTCCTGTTTGTCAATCAGGGCAGCCGCGGTGAAGTCGCCGTCGAGTGCGACGATGGTGTGGCGATAGCGGTCGCCCAGGCCGTTGATGATCTGGCACGTTCTCACTTCGGATCCACCGACTCGAAAGCCGTGGAACACGTGGACGATGTGCTTCTGGTCCATAGTCGGATTCGGCAGTGGTCGAAACGGCTAGAGGTGGGAGCGCATCCACAGCTCCAGGATCACGAGCGCATTGACGGGGTAGTCCAGATTGGCCGCTCCTGATACGTGGGTGTTCCAGACGGCGGCGATTTCCTTGCCATCGAGGTATCGTGAGATCTTGCTGTCCGGGCCCGTCAGCAGGTCCGACACGAAGTCCTTCAGGTCCTTCCGATACCACACGCTGGTCGGCTGGCTGAACCCGCGAGCCTTCTTCCGGCGCAGGATGGCCTCCGGGACGATGCCTTCCATCGCCTTCTTGAAGATGAGCTTCGTCATGTCCTGGGTGGCGGTTGGCTTCTGCAGCTTGAACCGCGCCGGCACCGCGAACCCAAGTTCCATCAGACGGTAGTCGATAAACGGTGTTCGGTTTGTGATCCCGTGCGCCGCGGACATGCGCTCGTTCTTGTACAGCAGGTCGTCGGCGAGGAACAACCGGGTTAGCAGGTAATTGTACCGGTTGATCGGATCCTTCACGGCCGTCGTGGACAGGTAGTGCCGAGTGGCGGGGTAGCCATACGTCGGGTTCGTGGTGCCCGGGTGCAGGCTGCGACGCAACGGGTTGTGGACGACCGGCGGCCACGTTGAGAGGCGTTCGTAGGTGGGCATGCCGAGGCGGCAGCCGAACCGGCGGACCTTGTGGGCAAACGAGCCGCCGGTGGGCATACCTCGGAAGACAACGCCGAGCGTCGATCGCCGGAGCCACTCCGGTACCGCCATGAATGGCTGAATGGAGCGCTCGCCGTGGGAGTGCCCAGTACAGAAGATCTCGTCGGACCCTTCACCTTCGAACGCCGCCTCGAGGCCAACCTCCCTGACCAGTTGCATGGCCTTGTACATCCCGACGTAGGCAACGTCGTTGACAGGAGAGTCGAGGTGCGCGGCGCCGGCAATCAGCCCTTCGCGGAACGCGTCCGGGGTAAGGAGCAGTTGGTGTCTCTCCACCTTGTGGCCCCGGTACACGTATTCCTGGAGGGCCGCATCCGAGTAGGCCAGTTCGTCGAACACGATGGAGAAGCCGTGCAGCGCACCGCGCGAGGCATCCTGAGCAAGGATGGATGCGATGGCGGTCGTGTCGACGCCGCCGCTGATCAGAGCCCCGAACGTGCCGGGAGCGGCGGCGCGGATCTTCACCGCATCGGTGAACACCTGCCTGATTTCGTCCGCGAACTCCTCCTCCGAACGGGTCCGGTCCTCCATGACCGCATGGAACGGCCAGTAGCAGTATTCCGACGTTACGCCATTCGCGTCGATAGCCATGTGGCCGGGACGGATCGACATGATCCGCTCGAAGATCGTCTCGGGCGGACTGATGGCGAGGCAGGCGAGGTAGCCGTCGAGGCCGCTCGGCGAGAGCCGCCGCTCCACGAGGCCGGTGGCGAACAGGGCCGGGATGGTCGTGGCGAAGCACGTCGCGTCCCCGGTGACAGAGTAGAAGAGGGAATGGGAGCCGGCATGGTCGCGAACGAGGTAGAGCGTCCGGGTGCTGGTGTCGAAGAGGGCAATGGTGAAGATCCCGTTCATCTCGCGCGGGAAGTCCTTCCCTCTCTTCTCGAACAGCGCCGGGACGATTTCGAAGCCCCGGGACGCCTCAGGGGAGCCGAGAGCCCTGGCGAGGTCGCGAGCGTTGTACAACTCGCCCTCGCACACGGCGAACACCGTGCCGGCCTGATTCGCAACGAGAAACGGGCCGACCTCGTACGGATGACATGACGCGCCGAGCGCGTAGCCCGGGCCCCGCTCCGTCGCCAGTTGCGTGCCGCGGAACGCCAAGGCAGCGTGCATCTGCCTGATCAGTGCATCCGACTGGGCCGCTCGTGAACCCACAACGCCGAGGATCGCAGCCATCGTGCCTCCTTCATTGACCCCTGGGCACGGGACACAGCCAAGGATCAGGCTCACAGATAACATCGACTATCGGGGCGCCCCAAGGGTCTCAAACCCGCGACCATCGAATGAAGACGCCGCCGCTCATCGATTCGCGAAGCTGCTGGTCAGTCCAAGCCGCGCGGCCAGCCACTGTCGGGCAGCGACGGGCCGAACCGCCTTTCGGATGAACTCGGAGACGAATGCCAAGCCCACCAGACACACGGAGACGTGGATGATCGATCGCTGGAGATATGAGAGCCGGAGACCGTTCAACAGGTCCCCAAGTGCATAGTACACGGGCATGTGCGCGATGAAGATGATCAGTGTATTGCGCGCGATGAACCGTACCCAACCTGGCGCCGAAGTCCTCCTCGCAACATGGAAAGAGAGCAGCGTGTACACGAGGTAGACGGTGGATGCGGCGATGGACGTAATCAGCGCGTCGGACACTCGTCCCGTCGACGACAGTCTCATGAACGGAAACGAGAACTCCCGGACTAGTGGCCGAACGGCGAGCGCCCACCCCGCGGCCCAACCCGCAAGCAGCAGTGAATAGCCAAAGACGCCGTTCCGCCAACCGCCAGACCGCGCCTCATCGGGACCACCTGTCGCCACGTGCGTTCGTTGCCCGAACCAGGTACCGAGTAGAAACACGGTAATCCAGTTCGGAACGAGCATGTAGGCGATGAACTTACCAACCGTCGCGAGCAGAACGGCTCGAGCGGCGATTTCCAGGAAGACCGACACCGCCAGCATCCACGGCTGGATGCGAAGCCGTCTGACGATGACAGCCCACACGATAAGCACGTGGAGGTAGGTGCCGATGTACCACGTCGTGGGATTAGCAGGAAAGTTGTTGAACAGGACGTTGACGCCGAGGAGGAAAGGCAGATAGTTGCTGAGATTGAGCGTGCCTTTCGTCAGGTACATGACTACCGACAACAGCAGGGCAATGGCGATGCCGAACAGGTAGATCTCGAAAAGACGATTGAGTAGCACCTGCAGCGGGCGCCGGGTCTCTCGAGCCAGGGAGAACCCCATGACGAACATGAAGAACGCGACCCCAAGCTGCTTCGGGAAGATGGGCGGCGTGAGGTGGTTGATTGGAGCAGAGGCGACGTGCCCGATCACGATGAGCGCAATGCCGATGCACTTCATCCAATCAACAAATGGCAGGTACTGCCTGGTCGCAGTTCTACTCTCGATGTCCATCGACGGGTGCCTCCTCATCCGCCCGAAGCCGGCGGACAAAGCGAGCCGGGTTTCCAGCGACCACGATCCCTGGTCGGACCCTCGTCGACACAACGGCACCGGTTCCGACTAGCGAACCTGCGCCGACGTTCACCATGACGATTGCCCCTTCACCTACCCACGCATTCTCGCCAACGTCCACTTGGTGCAGCCTGCTCAGGTCGGCCGGAAGCCATCTTCCGTGTTCGTCCAGAGCGTGGAGCAATGGCCCGCTCAGGATGCTCACCCTGCTTCCGATGAGGCAGCCCCTCCGCAGCCGCGCGGAACCGATGAGCGAATACGGTCCGACGTAGGCGCCGCTTTCTACCGCCACGCGTCGGTGAGTGAACACCATCCCGAATCCGAGGTGACAGTCCAGCGCGCACGATTCAAGCGTGAGGTGGTAGAAGGCCCGGCGGAGGTACATCCCGGGTAGGCCTGGGAGCAGCGCCATCACGTTCGTCCAGAAGCCGAACACCGACTCACCGTGCGGCGCCACTCTCGACTCGACCCAGCAGGTCAGCGCGCACGGAGACACCAGAACGAGCGCGAGGCCATTGGCTACGGCCTTCACCAAGGAGCGAACGGAAGCGGGCGTTTCGTCCATTGGCTATAAGGCTGGAGAGGCCACCAATCCCTCGATGAATTCGACGAGCCGCGGCACACTCCGGAACGGGCTTCGTGACTGCGACATCGCACGCTCGTCGCTCAGGCTCACTCGCGAGCCTTCGGCGCGCAGCCCCTCCTCGATGTCAATCAACAAGGCAACCAGACCCAGGGAATCCAGCGGCGAGCCAGGTCCAAAGACAATGGCGTCGTCCGACACGGTGAGGCGCTCGTCCTCCGGGCGCGAAAGGTTCGCGTTGCGCAGTGCCTCGAGAACCACGGCCTTGATGGCATCTCTGTCCATGTGGAACACGCCCTACCTCGGGATCAGCCGCCGGGCGGGAAACGCCGCCCGGCCGGCGATGTGCTTATCGGCCGAACAGATGGCGGAAATGAGTATCGCACACGAAGAACTGCAGGTCCCTTCAAATCGCGCCTCCGATCGCTCCGACAAACGGGGGGCCCAACCGTCCATCCCGAGCCGTCGCTTACTCCACCCAGCGACCGGGAATCACTGCCCGAGACAGACCGGCAAAAGTCCAACAGGCACACCCACAAAGCGACACATGTCGCGCTGGGGGATGACTATCAGCGAATCCTCACCGTCATCGAACTTCGTTTTGCCATAACTGGCAACAATGTCGCGCGTGCAACTTATTGCAAAATAGCACTTTATTTCCTGACATTGCACTTGCCACCCAACGCAACGCTGTGCTCAGTTGACTGGCACGGATCGTGATAAGGACTACGACGAAGAAAGAAGTGTCGATTGAGAGCGACACTCGTACGGTTACTACCTTCAGCCGATCGGTTTGCAGAGGAGAACACAAGATGCGAAAGATGTTGTTAGCGCTGTTCGTGGCGGCCGCGATGGTGATCACCGTCGCCCCGGCCCAGGCGGTACCCATCGTGATCGATTTCGGCACCGGGATCGCCGGATCCGGTGGCACCCTTTTCCGCGACGGAGCGGATGTGTGGGGATCAGGGATTCCCATCCAGATAATGAACGTCCAGGGAAGTGTCGTGCCCGGTAACTTCCTGACCTACGGCACTGCGGTCGGCGACGGTCACATCATACCTGGAACTTGGGCGAGTCTTGCCTTCGACACCCGCTCCGCCACCAATTTCATCAGCATCACGGGGTACATCCCTTCGCTCGGCGTGGGCGATGCCAACAATCTGGTGACGCTGTTGTCCGGGACAATCAACTCACATGGGAGCACTGCTCAAGGTTTGGTTTCTGCTACCGGTGTTGACACCAAGAGCCCGGAGGTGCTGCGTGCCCTCGGTATTCCCGTGGAGACGCCGTTTGCTTTCTTCGGGTTCTCACTGCATGCAGGTTGGATCGGAACCGCCCCGGATGAGCACGGAATTGCCATCAGCACGGACATCAAGAACACCTCGGTCCCCGAGCCCGCATCGATGCTGCTGTTTGGCTCGGGCCTGGTCGGCCTTGCCGGTGCGGTCCGTCGCCGCCTCAAGAAGTAGCGCTCGACGGTTTGGCTTGTTCTCCTCCGCTGAATCTCACCCCTGGCGCCCGATGGGTGCCAGGGGTTTTTCTGTCCGGCCCAGGTCGACAATAATCGTCTGTCGTCTGGTAAGATGCGCTCTAGTGTTGACATAGACGGCCACCCGCCTGCGGCGAGTGCGCTCGTTCCACTCTTGTGCCTATACCATGACCATGAAGCGGGCAGGCGTTGTTGCGGTGCTCGTGGCGAGTATCGCGTTCCTGTTTCGAGACGTCATCGCGAAACTGGTCCTCGACTGGTGGAACGACGACAACTACTCGCACGGCCTCCTGGTGGTCCCGCTGGCGGGTTACGTCTGGTGGCGTAGCCGAGCGCGCCTGGCGAGTCTCCCTGTCAAACCGTCGATGATCGGCTTGCTGCTGGTCGTTGGCAGCATCTTGACACTTGTCGCGGGAGTCATTGGCGCAGAGTTGTTCCTCACGCGCGTCGCCCTGCTGGGCACGGTCGCCGGCACGGTCCTCTTCCTCCGGGGCACGCAGTACCTCAAGGCGCTCGGGTTCGCGTTCCTGCTGCTGGCCCTCGCGATTCCGATCCCCGCCATCATCTTCAACCAGATCACGTTTCCCCTTCAGCTCCTGGCGTCTCGCTTTGGAGAGTTCGCCATTTCGGCGTGCCAGATCCCGGTGCTCCGCGAAGGCAACGTCATCACCCTCGCCTCGACCAGCCTCGAGGTTGTGGATGCGTGCAGCGGCATCCGCTCGCTGATGTCGCTGCTGACGCTCGCTTTGGTGTGGGGGTACCTGACGGAGTCCGCCTTGTGGCTGCGATGGGTGCTCGCGCTCTCGTCGGTGCCCATCGCGATCTTCGCCAACGGGATCAGGGTGGCCGGCACGGGCGTCGCAGCCCACTTTGTCGGCGCGGCAGCAGCAGAGGGCTTTCTTCACACATTCTCGGGCTGGATGGTCTTCGTCGTCGCCGGCGTGCTGCTGCTGGCGGTCGAGCGGCTGGCGAAATGGTTGGGCCCGGCGGCTCCCGCCGCGGCGGCGTCGGCGGATCCGCGCATGGGGCCGACGGCGTCCATCTCGCTGCAGGCGCAACAGGGCGCAGGCTTCATCACGAGAGCCCTGGTGGTCTCTGCGTGTCTTCTCGCGGGTGCCGGTGCGCTGGGAGCCGCAACGCGGACCGAAGCGATTCCGCTGCACCAGCGCCTGGTCACGCTGCCCCAGACGATTGGCGCCTGGGAGGGAACCGGAGACCAGACGCTGGACAGGAATGTCCTCGGCCAACTGCGCGTTGACGACTACCTCAATCGTGGCTACCGGGCACCGGGCCGGCCGGGAATCAGTCTCTACGTGGGGTACTACGAGAGCCAGCGGCAGGGGCAGACCATGCATTCGCCGCTCAACTGCATGCCGGGCGCGGGATGGGAACCCGTCTACCGGGGCCGCATCGCCATCCCAGCTGTGGACAACGGCACAGCTTCTCAGACGGCGGAAATCAACCAACTCGTCGTTCAGAAGGGGCTCGATCGATTGCTGGTGCTTTACTGGTATCAGGCCCACGGCCGAATCATCGCGAGCGAGTACTGGGGGAAGATCTACACGGTGGTGGACGCGATTCGATTGAACAGGAGCGACGCCGCCCTGGTCCGGGTGATCGTCCCCATCTCCCCTCAAGACACAACCGACGGACAGGCGGCGACGGCGACGGGGTTGGAATTCGTCAGCGAGTTGTTGCCTGTTCTCACCAAGCATCTGGGCGGGTAATCGAAGGAAGGGCACCGTGAGGCCATCTGGTCCATTCGTCCGCGCCGTTGCGCTCGTGGTTGTTCTCATCCCGGTTGTCTCGTGCTCGAAGGATCCCGAGACGGCCAAGCGGGACTATCTGGCGCGCGCAGATCGGTACGTCCAACAGAACAAGCTGCGCGAGGCGGTGATCGAATACCGGAACGCGATCAAGGTGGATGCGCGCTTCGGCGAGGCACGCTTCAAGCTGGCCGGCATCTACGAACGCCTGAGCGATCCCGAGAACGCCTTCCGCGAGTTCGTGAGGGCCGCGGACCTGCTTCCCGATAGAGACGACGTCCAGTTGAGAGCGGCGCAGTATCTGGTGCTCGCCGGCCGCCACGAAGACGGCAAGCGGATTGCGGAGGCGCTGCTGAGGAAGAACCCGAAAAACCTCACCGCACGACTCGCCCTGGCCAATGCTCTGGGCGGCCAGAAGGACCTGACTGGGGCCATCAAGGAACTCGAAATCGCCATCACGCTCGACCCGCACCGGGTGGATACCTACCTGAATCTCGCCGGCTACGTGCGGGACAGCGGGAACCCGGCGCAGGCGGAGACGATTCTGCGCAACGCGATCGCCGTCGAGCCAGCGTCGGTTGATGCCAGGATTGGACTGGTGAAGATCTACTGGGCCGCCGGCGACACCGCCAGGAGCGAAGCGCTCCTGAAGGAAGCGCTTGCGCTTCAGCCTACGCACGCTGACGCCAACCGGACTCTCGCGGCGTTCTACCTGCAGTCTGGCCGCACGAAGGAAGCCGAACAGCCCCTGCGCCGGCTGGCAGAAACGACGAAGGCCGTCGCCGACAGACTGCAACTCGCGGATTACTACTTCGTCAACACCCGGAGCGCGGAGGCAATCCCGGTGCTGGAGGCGCTGGCGAAGGAGCCGGACGGAAAGGTGCCGGCGACGCTCGCGCTGGCGCGATGGGATTTTACCGACAAACGACGCGAGCAGGCACACAAACGGCTCGACGAACTGCTGGCCGCCGAGCCCAACAACGCGCAAGTCCTCTTGCTGAAGGCAAGGTTCCTCAGCACTGATGGCAAGATCGATGAGGCCCTGGCGCGCGCACAGGCGGCAGCGGCGGCCGATCCGAGGCTGACAGACGCACAGTACGCCATCGGCCTGATGTACCTCGAGAAGAATGACACAGAGCAGGCGCAAAAGGCCTTCAGGGAAGTGCTGAAACTGAAACCGAGCTCGCTGGACGCGGCTCTCCAGATCGCCAAGATTCAATTTGGAACAGGCGCGCTCGAGCCCGCTCAGAAGACGCTCGAGGAAGTCGTCGGCAGACAGCCGGGCAACCTCGACGCCCGCCTCACACTCGTCCGTCTCCTGCTCGCGCGCGGCGATATCGCCCGGGCGACCACGGAATCGGCGACGCTTGTCGCGCAGGCACCCCGCTCGCCGGACGTGCACATCCTGGCCGGGACCGTCGCTGCCGCTAAGAAGGATTATGCAACGGCACGTGCCGCCTTTGCGCGGGCCCAGGAACTGGACGGCACCTCTATCCCGGCGCTGGCGGGGCTGGTGGGTCTCGACGTTGCAAGCGGGAAGCCGGCCGACGCCCTAGCCCGAATCGGCGCGCGGCTGGCCAAGGACCCTGCGAATCCGGCGGTTCTCGAGTTTGCCGGGCGCGCATACATGTCGCTGGGAGATGTGAAACAGGCAGAGCAGGCCTGGCGAAGACTGGTTGAGGTCCAACCCAACAACATGAGTGCCTACGCCGCGCTGGGCCAGATCTTCTACACCCAGGGTCGCGTGGACGACGCCCGCCGAGAGTTCGAGCGGATTGCGGACAAGGAACCCACCAACGTCGGCGCCAACACGATGGTCGGCATGATGCTGCAGACGCAGAACCGCCTCGACGAAGCACAGAAGCGGTACGAGCGCACAATAGAAATCGGACGCGATGCGCCGGTTGCCGCCAATAACCTCGCTTGGCTCTACGCGGAACGAGGTGGCAATCTCGATGTCGCGCTGCAGTTGGCCCAGACCGCAAAGCGCCAACTTGCCGACCGGCACGAAGTGGACGACACGCTGGGCTGGGTCTACCTTAAGAAGGGACTTGCCCCGCTCGCGATCGCGTCGTTTCAGCGAAGCGCGGCCAAGGACCCGGGTAACGCCATATACCAGTACCATCTCGGGCTGGCGTACCTAAAGAACGGCGAAAGGCCCCAGGCGAAGCAGGCCCTCGAGAGGGCGCTCTCGCTGAAGCGCGACTTCGACGGCGCCGCGGAGGCCAGGAAGATTCTGGCGACTCTCTAACAGACGGCCGAAATCGCTCGCGGGCCGGCGCGGCCGACACGAACGGGCCGGGTCTGGGCTGGATCGGTGCCGACGCGCTGGGCCGCCCCCGAAGTCATTGCAGATCCCGCATAGAAGACTATTTGTCGGCGTCCGCGGCGACAAATGACGCCTCGTTGTATCACTCTCACTCCGTGTACCAAGTGAAATAGGCCAAGAAACTCTAATTTCAAGGCTAGGCCCACCGCGCCCTTGATCTGGATCCACATTTGCTAGTAAGTAAACAAACTAGCCCCATCGCCCACGTGGTTCACGGTTGCCGTTGGGGAAGTTCTGGAGACATTCGCCGTTAGAGACATTCGCCAGGGCCGTAGTCGTGATGGGCTGGGCTGAGACGGGGAGTGCATCGGCGATTGTTGGCGTGACCGCACACGTGATTGCCTGGTGCGTTGCCGGCGTCCAACGCTGGCGGGTCTTGGGATGGAGACGGCCGATGAAGAAGCTGCTGTTTGTCGCCATCGTCACGCTAGTCACCTGTGTGGGGACTGCCCAGGCAGGCACTATTGACCTGACGGCGAAGTTTGCCTCCACCAACGCCGCGCAGATTTTGGTCCTGGGTGGGATGATCGTCCAAGGGGTCAATCCACAGGCCACTGGAACGGGGTTCATCGATCCGTTCCTGAAGTTCATGCCGACCAAGGATACAAATGGCGGCATCACGCAGGCGTACAACTACGATGCGGCCAACCTCGGCAGCGTAGATTACAACGGCGCGTATGGATCGGCCAACTGGACGAGCCTCGTGCAGACCGATCAGTTGGCCGCGCTCTCCGTCTATTGGGGACTGGCCCCCGATGATAAACAGCTTACTGGGTACCATTATCAGTGGTTGGACGAACTCTATACCGGCTCCGGACAGGCCTACTGGAAGTTCATCATTGACATAGACCAGCAGGGCGGCGCTCCTCTCATTTCGTTAGATCAGCTGGGCTTCTACACCTCTGACAGTCCCGCCAGGAACCCCGGCGTCGCCTTGGTCAACGGGGTGCCTCAGTACCCACAGTCAAGTGACACCGCGGCGGGATTGGGCAACCAGTTCTGGAGTCTCGGATCGAACTCGCTATTGCTGAACTATAAATGGGACAACGGGAGCGGGTCGGGTGACTATGCGTTCTACGTACCGATCCCAACCAGTTATGGCGATTACCTGTATCTTTACAACGCCATGGGCATTACCGGCGGCATCTACGCGAACAACGACGGCCCCGATGAGTGGATTCAAGTGATTGGCGACCCCCTTCCCCCAGAGGTTCCCGAGCCGGCCACCATTCTGCTGCTCGGCACTGGCCTGGTCGGCCTCGCGCGTGCGGCGCGGAAGCGGAAGAAGTAGGAATGGAGTGGGCGGCATGCGCCGCCGCAACA
This sequence comes from Acidobacteriota bacterium, assembly GCA_026393755.1. Taxonomy (NCBI): domain Bacteria; kingdom Pseudomonadati; phylum Acidobacteriota; species Acidobacteriota bacterium. The sequence continues at coordinate 249,429 of JAPKZO010000028.1, read as the reverse complement.
CCGAGACAGATCGAAGGGCCGCCCGGGTAACCGAGCGGCCCTTCTTGTTGTACGCCGTGCGCGGTCGTTCACTTGGAGGTGCAAGTCCTTAAGAGTCAGAACGGATCCGCCGGGGCAGACTGTTTGTGCTCACAAAGAAGACTAAGTCTTTTTGCGCCTGTCAGTCTCATCTCACAAAGCGGTTGCTATTGGCCAACAAACGCTGATTTCACGCCCGAATGTCGGCCAGCCTCGATCTGGCTTCACATTTGCATGGAATAGAGCAAACTAGCTGTACTGTCCTTGACTTAACTCGGTGCCGGTTGGAAAGCGATAATGTTGAAGAATCTCGTAGCGGCAGGAGTGGCGATCGTCGTAATGGCGTGGGCCGGAACCGCGAGTGCGTCGACTTTCACGCTCAATCAGAGTGCTTGCTGTGGCACCGGGCCATTCGGCACAGTCGTACTCACGCAGTTTGCATCCAGCTCGGACGGGTCGGCGAACGTGGTAGATGTGCTGGTCACGTTGAATGCAGGCATCGGCTTCGTTACGACAGGCAGCGAGACCAATAACCACCCCGACTTCGCGTGGAACCTTTCTGGCGTGACGACGCTTACTCCGTCAAATGTTACTTTGATTCAAGATGGCCTGGGCGTTGCTGGCGGTTCGCCGGACGTGGCTTGGATTTGGCGCCTCGGTGGGGACGCTCCCACCAGCGACGCCGGACAATTCGGCTTCTCGTATCTGTGTAGTGGGAAATATGCTGAGAGCACCGCTTATTGCGGTAAAGGTGCTTCTCACCCAAACCCAGGTCCGCTCGAGTTTAGAATCGGTTCGTCTGGCATAACGCCCGATTGGTTCATTCCCAATGCCGCCGGGCATCACTTTGCGGCAGACATCACCAACGGTTTCTATACCGGCGCCAATACGGGTATGGTGTGGGACGGCCCCGGTTGTTCTGCGGCGGGAGATTGCACCCCCGCCCCTGAGCCCGCGTCGATGGTCCTCCTGGGCACGGGCCTGGTCGGGCTCGCAAGAATCGTCCGTCGTCGCCCTCGGTAGCCAACCGTCGGCGTCGGTGCTCCACTGGCGGCGCCAGACGCGCCACGCTGTCACTTTCCGGAAATGGCCGGCGCATACCGGACCGTCGTGAGAAGGAAGTCGGGAAATACAGGATTCTGCGACCAAGGGAACAAAAGTCCCCGCCACAAGCGACTTTGTCTTGGCTGGCCTGCCGCCGTGCACGAACCCAGTGCAGCCAAAAAAGCCAAATAGTGGAGTATTTCGTTGAATTTCTGCATTCAATAGACGTTGCTACGACAGGTCCTATCCAGGTGGCACGTATCTAGCAATAATTCATAGTTAGTTCGGCGGTTTCCGATCGCGAGCGCTCGGCGAATTTATGCCTGCCGATTGGAGTGCTCACATTGCGCGGCTCTATCTTCAGCGGGTTTGGGCAAGAGGGTTTCAATACGGTCTGTCGTTCTGGAGAGAATCGGTCGAATTGCCATAATTTCGAAGTGTATGCGTCTGGTGACTGACTTATGGGCACGGTCGAGTGGATCTTCGGCGCGCAGGGCAGCGCCGGGCTTGTTATCTTTAGGAGGATGAAGATGAAGAGACTGGTGATTGTTTTCACGGCTCTTGCGTTGGCGATGACGCTCGGGGCACGCGCCGCAAACGCCTCGTCGATTCTGTACTTCAACGACTTGAATGTCGGGACCGACCGGATGGCTGCGGCACTGGTAGCCGTCAGCGGGTCGCATACGGTCACCACGGCAGCCGACCTGGCGTCGTTCACGACGCTCCTGACCGGAGGCGGCTACGACCTGGCGATCTTCTTCCAACAGAACTCGTCGGGTGCGTCTTTCGATTCGGCCTGGACGGCGGTCGCAGCGCACCTGGCGGCTGGTGGTGCCGCTATCGGAGCGGACTGGACGAGGACTGACGGGCACGCCAGCGCCTTCTCGACCGCGTTCACCGGCACCTACAATCAGGGGACGGTCACGGTGACGGCGGCATCGCTGTTGACGGGAATCACAAACCCCGTCAGCCTCTACAATCCGGGTTGGGGCGTATTTTCGACCGACCTGACCCCGGGCATCTGCGCAGCGACATTCACCAACGGGGATTGCGCGATCACGTTCGGGAGCGGGACCCGCGCGATCTTCAACGGATTCCTGAGCGACACCTTCACTGACGGCGCGACAGGCACGCAGCTCTATGTCAACGAGATCAACACCGCGCTTGGGCCCGTCCCCGAGCCCGCGACGCTGACCCTCCTCGGCCTCGGCCTGGCGGGCGTGGCACGCGCGGCTCGGAAGCGGAAGAAGTAGGAACCGAATAGGCGGCACACGCCGCCGCAAGACTGAGATAGATCAAAGGGCCGCTCGGGCAACCGGGCGGTCCTTCTTCATTCGCAGCCACCGACGTCGCCAGTCCCTCTCCTGGCCGACAACAGTCTGCCCGTGGGGTGAATTACGCCTTGCCCCAGGGGTTTCTGACCCATCGAGCCGTTACTATAAGTCCCACACTGTGAATTAGTTGCGGCAACCGTAGCTCTCGAAGCCGCCTCGGAGGATTGCGGGCACATGGTTTGCTAATGCGGAGAGTCAGTAGAAGGACTGCTGCGCCTCGACTCCCGTTGACTGACGAAGTCAGATTCCCGAGGAGTGTTGGGATCAGTCGTTTGCTACTTGTGCCTCCCAGAGGAAGAACGTGAAACGACTCCTGGTCGCCCTTGCCATCACCGCGATCCTGCCTGTGGCGAATGCCTCAGCGGACACCATCATCATCAGCCAGACACTTGGGCCCGGGACGTACGGCTTTAGTGCGAGCTACGACAACGGGTCCGCCACCGAGAACTACGGCTATTTCGCCGGTCAACTGATGTTGCACGATCAGACGACCAACAAGGACTACATCGCCTACTGCCTCGATTTCTTCAGCTACCTCAAGTGGACCGAAGAAATGGCCCTCCTTGACATTGCAGCCTACCCTGGCGGTGGCGCGTCACCGGCTCCACCCCATGCCCAACCCGGAATCGGACCGAAGCTCGGCTGGATCTTGAACCAGACCAGACCATCTGACGTTGGTCTCAACGACTTCGCTGGGGCCATTCAGTTGGCGCTCTGGGAGGTCGCGTACGAGGACCCGAATATTGCGTACAGTTTGGCCACTGGTTGGTTCAAAGCCACTCCAAACTCGATTGTCACGAGCGAGACTACCCGACTGTTTGGCTTGATGAACGCCAATTCATCCGGACCCGGCACCTGGTTCAACGGGACCGGTGGGCCTGAGGGGAGCGGCTTGAATCAGGACTTCGGCTCGGCGGATCCGATTCCAGAACCCGCCTCGGTGATCCTTTTCGGAACCGGACTGATCGGCCTCGCCCGCGCGCTTCGGCGCAAGGCGACTAAGTAGCCGTTCGCCCGCCCTGTTGCCGGCCCACGGACCGGCCGACAACAGGATCGATGAGACGAACCGTACTCCTCCTCGTTTTCGCCCTCGCGCTGCTGACCCTCGCCGGCCCCGCTTTCGCCCAGACCGCCGACAACGTCCTCCTCGTCGCCAACGAGTCGTCTGCCGACTCGCTGCGCATCGCGGAGCACTACGTGCACGTGCGCGGTGTGCCGCCGGGCCAGTTGCTGCGCGTCAAAGTGGACGCGGCCGCCGACGAGATCGAGCGCGACGTGTTCAACCTGCAGATCCAGCTTCCCATCGCCAACTGGCTTCGCGGCCACGCGGCCCAGGACCGCATTCTCTATATCGTGCTCACCAAGGGGATTCCACTTCGCGTCAAGGGCACCGCCGGCCGGACGGGCACGGTCGCCAGCGTGGATTCGGAGCTGACGCTGCTCTACCGGAGGCTGCTCGGCGGCGACCCTGCGCTGGCTGGCCCGCTCGCCAATCCCTATTACCTGGGCGAAGCCGCCATCGCCAGCGCGAAGCCGTCCACGCACCGGACGACGGACCTCTATCTGGTGACGCGCCTCGACGGCTACACGGTAGACGATGTGCTGAAGCTCGTTGACCGCGGAGCGGCGCCATCGCGCGAGGGGAAGATCGTGCTCGACCAGAAGGCGACCTTGATTGACGCCGGCGGCGACCGGTGGTTGAAGGCGACGGCGGACTGGATGACCGCGAACGGGTTCGGCGACCGCGTCGTGCTGGACACGAGCAGCCGCGTGCTGATGGGCGAGAAGAACGTCCTCGGCTACTACTCGTGGGGCTCGAACGATCCGGCGATCACCGTGCGGCAGTTCGGATTCGGCTTCGTGCCTGGCGCGATCGCCGGAATGTTTGTGAGCACCGACGGTCGCACGTTCCGCGAGCCGCCCACTGGCTGGACCATCGGCCCGTGGACGGATCGAACCAAGTTCTTCGCGAACTCGCCGCAGTCGCTCGCGGGCGATCTGATTCGCGAGGGCATCACCGGCGTCGCAGGCCACGTGGACGAGCCGTATCTGGATGCGACCATTCGACCGAACGTGCTGTTCCCTGCTTACCTTTCGGGCTTCAACCTCGCCGAATCGTTCTACCTGGCCATGCCATTCGTGAGCTGGCAGACGGTCGTCGTGGGCGACCCGCTGTGCGCGCCGTTCCCGCGCAAGGCGCTGCAGCCGTCGGATATCGACCCGGGGATCGTGATGGCCACCGAACTGCCGGCGTTCTTCTCGGCGCGGCGGCTCAAAGCGATCGAGGCGCAGGGCATCAAGCCGGAGGTGGCGCAACTGCTGGTGCGCGCGGAGGCACGTACGGGCAGAGGAGACAACGCCGGCGCACAGAAGGCGCTCGAGGAGGCGACCACGATCGACCCGCGCCTGCGATCGGCGCACCTGTTGCTGGCGGCCGCCTACGAGCAGCAACGGGAGTACGACAAGGCGATCGCGCGATACCGGAAGATGCTCGAGGCGCTGCCAGACGACGTAGTGGCGCTCAACAACCTCGCGTACGCCCTCGCGGTGCGCAAGGGCCAGCCAGGCGAGGCGTTGGGCTACGCCGAGCGGGCGTTCACGCTGTCGAAGGAGAACCCGACGGTGGGCGACACGCTGGCCTGGGTGCAGCACCTGCTGGGACGCGACCGCGAGGCGGAGGTGCTGCTGGCCCGGGCGGCCGCGGCGCTGCCGACCAACGCGGAGGTCCGGCTGCACAACGCGGTGGTGCTGGCGGCGGTGGGGAAGATGGTCGAAGCGGAGACGGAACTGCGAAAGGCGCTCCGGCTCGACCCGGGGCTCGCGGCGAGTGCCGAGGTCAAGACGCTCGAGGCGAAGCTGAAGGCACCGGTTCGCAGTTCCGCCTACTTCGGCAGTGAGTCGAGCGCGCGGCGGGCGTCGGCGGCCTGCGGAAGCTTCGGATCCAGCTTGAGCGCCTGCGTAAGCGACTCCTTCGCCCGCACCGGGTCGTTGTTCTTCAGGTACGCGAGCCCGAGCCTGTAGTGGTAGGCCGCATTGGTCGGCGCCTTCGCCAGCGCGTCCCGGAACGAGGTGATGGCCAGGGTGTTCAACCCCTTCTTGTAGTAGATCCAGCCAAGCGTGTCGTCCACATCCGGCGAGTTCGGGATCACCGACTTGGCGGTCTTGGCAAGCTGCAGCGCCACGTCCAGGTTCTCGTTGGCGTCGGCCATCATCCACGCCAGATTGTTCGCGGCCACCGGCGCCCGCGGATCGAGATCGAGGATCTTCTCGTAGCTCTTCCGCGCTTCCGCGTTCTTGCCCTGCGTCGAGTAGATCATCCCGATCATCGTCTGCGCGGCCACCGACTTCGGCTGGCGCGCGACGATGTCCTCGAACCGCGCCTTCGCCTGGTCGAGCTTGTTCTGGGAGACATACAACTGCCCGAGCATGCCGTACGCCTGCAGGTTCGAGGGATCGACCTCAATGATCTTGACAAGCGCCTGCTCGGCCTTTGTCATGTCGCCCGCGGAGCCATAGGTTCGCGCGGCCAGGATCAGCAGAGGCGCGTTGTCCGGCGTCTTCGCGAGCGCGGCGTCTACGCGCGCCCGGGCGTCGGCAGGCTTCTTCGCGTTGAAGTCGAGCGCCACCAGCCCGCCCAGCGCGTCGAGCGACGCGGGATCGATCTGCAGCGCGCGCTCGAACGACTTGCGCGCACCCGCCATGTCGCCCTTTCGGCCCTGGAGCAATCCCGTCAGCGCGTGCACCTCGGCGGCATTCGGGAACTTCTCCGCAAGCAGCTTGGTCTCCGTCTCCGCGCGGGTGACGTCGCCACGGGCGATGAGCGCGCGGCACAGGATCAGGTGCGCGGCGGGGTTGTCGGGCTGGCCCTTGACGGCCTGCTCGGCAAACTGCACCGCGGGCCCGAGGGCGCCGCGGGCGAGGTTGAGCCGCGCGAGCTGCAATTGCGCCGGCACCGCACGCGGGTTCAGCTTCAGGACTTCGCTGTACGCCTTGATCGCTTCGTCCGCCTCGTCTCGTGACGCGTAGATCGTCCCCAGGAGGTACTGCGCCGCGGGGTTGCGCGGATCGGCTGTGACCGCCGCTTTCACGCGCCCGAGCGCGTCATCGGTCTTCTTCTCGGCGAGGAGGAACTGCGCCTTCGTTAGGAGCGCATTCACGTTGGCCGGCTCCTGCGCGAGCACCTCGTCAATCGTCTTGTGCGCCTCGGCGGGCTTCCGATCCATGTACTGGATGCTGGCGATGCGCGTCTTGGCGGTGGCGAATGTCTGCTTCTCCTTCGAGAGCGTCTCGAGTATGGCAATCGCGTCGGCGTGACGCTGCATGTAGACGAAGTAGCTGGCCAGCGCCATCTGCGATCCGCCGTCCTTGGTGGTGTCGGCGACGGCTTTCAAGTACGCCTCGGCCTCGGGCGCCCGGTTGGTCGAGAGGTAGAAGCTCGCCAGTGCGCGGTTCGCCGCAACGTTCTTGGGATCGAGCTCACTGGCTTTGGTCAGTGACTGCTCGGCCTCGGGTGCGCGCCCCGTCGCCCCGTAGAAGTTCGCAAGCGCCAGTCGCGCCGTCACGCTCTTTGGATCGATCTCGACCGCCTGCTTGAAGGTGGCCTCGGCCTCGGCCTTCATGCCGCTCGCCATCTGGAGCGCGCCGAGATTGAGGTAGGTGCGGGCGTCCTTCGGGTCGAACTCGATGGCTTTCCGGATCTCGGTGATCGCGCCATCCAGGTTCTTCAAGCCGGCGGTCGCGTTGGCGATCAGCACCTGCGCCTGGACGTTTCTGGCGTCGATGGCCAGCACCTTCTGCGCGCGCACCTTCGCATCGTCGAAGCGGCCGGCGAGCAGCAGGAACGTGCCGGCCTTCAGCTGCGCGTCCTTGTCGGCGGGCAGCAGGTCGGACGCGCGGACGTACTCGCGGAACGCGCCAGGCATGTCGCCGAGTTCAGCCAGCGTCTCGGCCAGCTTGTAACGCGCCACGCCGAAGTTCGGGTCCTTCTGGACGGCGTTCTTGTACTCAATGGCGGCTTCCTTGAGCTTCTTCTGCGCCACGTACTGGTTGCCGCTCTCGAAGTAGCTCTTCGCGCTCTTCGAGCACGACGCGGCCGCTACACAAAGAGCCACGACAAGGCACACGCCGGTGACGGATTTTGCCTGGAACATGGGTCAAATCTCCTGCCTGCTGCGAACCGGCTGCCTACCGCGAACCGGCTGCCTGCGCCGGCCCCCCGGCCGCGCGGCGACGCCGCAATTGTAGCTCAAGGAGATGCCAATCACTCCCGGAGTAATTAGGGCGGGGCCAATCACTCCGGGAGTGATGCCACGCCAACGCGGCTTCCGCCGGTTCGTCGGCCTCCAATTCCCTGGAGTCTTCGTGGCCACCGGTCACGTCGCGCAGAGTCAGGTCGTCGACGAATGCCGCGTCGCCCGCGCTCTCCAGATGCCGGCCGACGTGCGCCAGCTCGTGCAGGAGGCAGAACCAGAAGTGGTCGACACGATCGTAGCGAAGCGTCAGCGCAACAACGGGCTTGCCGTCGGTTCCGGCTGCGGTACCGCCGGGTCTTCAGAACGCGGCGCAGACGATGCGTTCAAATAGCGAGACCGAGATGATCACCGTGTTTCCCAGTCGGCGTGCAACAGTGAAATCGTGGTCGCCGGTGATCAGGTAGTCGGCGTGGCAGGCGAGAGCGCAGGACAGGAACACGGCGTCTGCGGGGTCCCGAGCGAACTCGACCGTCGGCCCCGTCCCGACGGGCTCCGTGGCTGATGCCAGGAGGTGGAGCCAATCGGCCAGAGTCGCGGAGTCGAGACCGAACTTGGGCCGCGCAAGGACCTCGCGGTACTCGGCGAGGATCTCATCGGCCACCATCCAATGCCAGTCCTCGTGAGAAACCACCCACCGGATCACCCGCTCTGGGCCCCTGCCCTTGAGTGCGGCGGAGACCAGAACGTTCGTATCGATGACGACCTTCATCGTCTTGTCGCGCGATAGGCGGCGATTTCGGCGGCGATTTCCTGCTCGGTGATCTCTCGTGCGGCAGGCAGTCCCTGGGTGCGCCTCAACACGGCATTCAACTCGGCGACCTGGCCTGTCCGGGCGCCCTCGGAACGGTCGCTGTCGACCAGGACGATCACGTCGGCCTGGCTGCCGGCGATCAATTCTGGCGAGCGGATCTCAATCAACCCGCCCGGCTGCACCTTTACCTTCTGACGCAATGCGCTTGTCATAATCCCTCGCGTCGTTCGAGTGTACACCCTTCCAGACGGTGAATGAGCCCACTCTTCTCTCCTCGCCCACGTGCAGCGAGTGCTCCCTTTCGCGCCGCAGCGCCCAGAGAGGGCATCACGCTGGACGTGAGCGAGATGAGGCTCACGAAATGCCGCTCAACGCCCGCGAAGCACCTCGTTGATCGACTGGCGGGACACGCCCACGGCCTCAGCCAGGCTGGAGACGGTGAGCCCGAAGTCCGGCAGAAGATCCTCCCGCAACATCTCGCCGGGATGTGTGGGCCGGCGCATCAACCGCCCCGTGTTTGGAACGCTCATCTCAGACTTCTCCCGGCATTCTCTTCAACGCGCCAGCGGGACGATCGTCGACTTCAGGATACGCCGGTCTCTGGTGAGCAGCGGGATGCCCTCCGCGACGCTGGTGGCGGCGATCAGTTCGTCGGCCGGGTCGGACCCACGACAATCTGCGGGGACTGCTGGCGCGCTGACGCAGGGTCCGGCGTTCTTGCCGCTTCATCCTGACGCGATTGACTACGCCGGCATCCCCTGCTCGACCGGTTCCGCCCGCCGCACCCGGACTTTCACCTCCACGCGCGCTCCGAGCCGGTTGAGGATCGACATCAGGCGATCGAGGGTGAACCGTCCGAGATCAGCATGGCGGATGCGCGAAAAATCGGCCGCGGCAATGCCGGTGCGGCCGTGCGCGGCGCGCACGGTCAGGTGTTCCCGATCGAGCGCCTTGATGATCTCGGCCGCCAGGATGGCCTTGAATTGTTCGGCGTCGGCGTTCCCATGCCCCAGATCGCGGAACACATTGCCGCTTCCCCGCACAAGCTCCAGCGTTTCGTTCTTCATCGCAGCATTTCCTTGAGTCTCTTCAAACGGTCCTTGATCAAGTTGATTTCGCGTTGCGGCGTCTTGATGCCACGCGTCGACTTCTTCTGGAACGCATGCAGCACCCATATGTCATTGGCGAGCTGCACCGCGTAGACCACGCGAAAGGCATCGCCCTTGAACGCCATCGCGATTTCGAACACGCCCGGGCCCAGACCGCGCATGGGCTTTGCGATGTCGGCCTTGCCGCCCTCGCCGGCGATCGTCAGGGCCGCAAGACAGATTGACTTGCTCCCTTCCGGGAACGTCTCAAATGCCTTCAGCGCCGCACTGATCCATGAAACAGGCCGTGTCTTTCTGGTCATTGGCCGGCCGCTACTGTATCCCTTTTGTGTCGCTCATGTTGTCAGATATGACAATACTCGTCAAGAGAGCCAGCTGAGACGCGAGGAAATAGCGCTCAACGCCCGAGGTATCACCGGTTGTTCAGAACGCGGCGGAGATTCGAGACAAGAAGGCAGAGCTGCAGTTCGCCGCCGAAGCCCTCTGCGAGCCCAAGCAGGCGCGATCACTGAAACCGTCGAAGCATTACAAAGTTCGTATTTCGACTGTCAGGCCGGCTGCGGCATCACGGCTCGCTAAGCGCCGCTATTTCCAATAAACACAACAACTTAGTTCCACGTTGGCAGAACGGCACGCCCGTTGCTCAAACGGTGGATGGCGCCGCCTCGATCCCAGAACGGGATCCGCGCCAGCCAGGGGCCCAGAACGCCAATCATGCACGCCGTTTCCAACTTGGATGCGATGTCGACCGGAACGCGGCAAGGGCCTTCTACGCCCTGGCCGGGAGTTAGGGTTTCTCGGCTGCTCCGCGCCCTCGCGGTGCTTGTCGTGATGCTGGGGAGCGCGTCGGCGGCTGCGGCCCAGACGGCCATCACCCTCGCGTGGGACGCGAATACGGAGCCGGATATCGCCGGTTACGAGGTGTCCTACGGGACCCAGTCGGGGGTGTATTCGACCATCATCGACGTCGGCAACGTCACGAGCCAGCCGTTTACTCTTACATCGGGCGTCGTCTACTACTTCGCGGTGAAGGCGTACAACTCGGCGAGCCCGCGCCAGTACTCACCGTATTCGGTAGAGGTTTCTACGGGCGCTGCGATCATCAACAGAGCTCCAACGCTCACGCAGCCGGCGAATCAGACCAGCGCGGAAAACACGAACATCTCGCTGCAACTCGTCGCCAGCGATCCAGACCTCAACCCGCTGACATTCAGCGCGACAGGCTTGCCGGCATCGCTGATGCTTAACGCCACTACAGGCGTCATCTCCGGCACGTTGACGTCCACGAGCGCGGGCACCTACGCAGTGATGGCGACGGTGTCGGACGGCGCGCTGACGAACAGCCAGACCTTCGCGTGGACGGTCACCGACGTCGTCGTGAAGACGACGCCGGTCATCACGTGGGCGAATCCGGCCTCCATCGTATACGGCACTCCGCTTAGTGGCACCCAGTTGAACGCGACGGCGAACGTGGCGGGAACGTTCGTGTATAGCCCAGCGGCAGGAACGATCTTGAACGCTGGGACGAAGACGCTGTCAGTCACATTCACGCCAAGCGACACGGCGAAGTACACGGCGACGACCAGGACGGTCACGATCAGCGTGGCGAAGGCGACAACGACGGTAGCGTGGTCCAGTCCGAAGCGCATCACGAAGGGAAAGCCGCTCAGTTCCACCGAACTGAATGCCACAGCAGCCGTGACGGGAACGGTGTCTGATGTGACGCAGGCCGACGCGAAGCCGCCCGTGGCGGGGACCTTCGTCTACACGCCTCCGGCTGGGACGGTGCTGGCCGTGGGGACGTACACGCTCTCGGTGACCTTTACCCCCACCGACAGCGTCAACTATTCGACGGCGACGGCGACGATGAGCCTGGATGTGCTGGCGCAAGACGGGGCGAACCAGGCCCCGATTGGGGCGTTCGATACGCCGGCCGACGGCGCGACGGGGCTGCAGGGATCGTTCGCGGTGACGGGGTGGGCGCTCGATGATGTCGGCGTGGACCGCGTGGAGCTGTGGCGCGATCTCGTGGCGGGCGAGGACCCGGCCGACGCCTATACAACGGACCCAACGCATCCCGCGTACGGCAAGGTGTTCATCACCAACACGTTGTTCGTGACCAACTCGCGGCCCGACGTGGAGGGTCTGTATTCAACGTATCCGTTCGCGAACCGGGCGGGCTGGGGCTACCTGCTGTTGTCGTGGGGGCTGCCCAACCAGGGGAACGGCGTGTACACGCTCTACGCGATTGCGTTTGACGGGGACGGGCAGCACACGCTGTTGGGGACCAAGACCCTGGCGATGGATAACGCCCATGCGACAAAGCCGTTTGGGGCGCTCGACACGCCTGGCTATGGGGCGACCGTCTCCGGCGCGTTCTGGAACTACGGCTGGGCGCTGACCCCCGGCACTGAGTGCGCGGTCACCAACGGCCACGTGTCCATGGCCATCGACTCGGGGCCGTACGTCACGGCGCAATACGGCGCGGCCCGCTCCGACATCGCCGCCGCATTTCCAGGATCGACCAACGCGGGCAACGCAGGCGGGGCCTACTACATCGACACCTCGAAGCTCTCCAACGGCCTGCACCAGATTGGGTGGGTGGTGACCGATAGTTGCGGCCGGCAGGACGGGATCGGCAGCCGGTTCTTCACGGTGATGAATGGCGCGGGCGCCGCACGCGGCGCGCTCGGCGACGGTGGTGGCGCGCTCGGCGACGGTGCTGGCGCGGTCGGCGACGGTGGTGGCGCGGTCGGCGACGGTGCTGGCGCGCAACTCCCGACTGTCGCGGACAATACGCTCGCCACGAGTGCAGTGACTGTCTCTGCCGTCACACCCAACGGCGCAGGGACTTTGTCTGCCGTCACACCAAACGGCGCAGGGACTTTGTCTGCCGCCACACCCAGCGGCGCGGCGCGAAGCGCGGGCTCTGACCAGACCGTAGGGGCGCAATTGATTGCGCCCGATCAGGATGCAGTTCTGGCGGCCCGACCATCGCCGGAACCGCTGGCGGCCACTACCGGGAGCGTGGCTGTTCGCCAACTGGGAAGCGACTGGCAGGACGTGCAGCTTGATGGTGAAGGGCGGTACGCGGTTGATGTCGCGCAAGGTGGACGCCTAGAGATTCGACTCCCGCGCGCAGAGGGCACTTACGCGGGCTTCCATGAAGTGCGGGAGCACCGGCGTCTGTTGCCGTCGGGCTCGTCCTTCGACCGACAGGCCGGAGTCTTCTATTGGCAGCCGGACGCGGCCTTCCTCGGCACGTTCGATCTGGTGTTCGACGGGGCGGGTGGCGAGGCTGTGCACCTGCGCGTCGTCGTAAAGTAGCGCCGTTTCCCGTCGCCGTGCGACAGGTCCTCGGCGATCGCGGTGATCCGCGACCCCAGGTGCGGGCCGCACGCCCCATCCACTGGTGACATCGTCTACAGAGAAACACGCGCAACAACGGCGAAGCAATAGCGCAACAAGAGCGAAAACAGTTTCATCGCGGCGCGGGTGTGGCCACGCCACATGGGGAACCTGTGTGGAAGGCCGAACCTCCCAGTGCGTCGATCCCGTCGGCGCCCAAAGAGAGCGTCACGCTGGAGGTGAGCTCTTAGAGCCGGCGAAAGATGTCGGGCGCGACGGCCGCGAGCGTCCTCCTTACGCGGCGGTGCGCCGGCGACGTGGACCCGCGGGGCCGACCTTGGTGGAGTGGGCGTAACGCTCGGCGTACCGGTCGAGCAGCCGCCGGATCATCTTCTGGTAGCGGATATTGTGCCGAAGGGCCTCGGCCTTGAAGAACTCGACGCTCCGCTTACTGAGCGCAATGGTTACCTTCACGGCCTCCTCGCGGAAGACCAGTTCCTCGGGCGGCGGCAGAAAGTCGGGGACGGCACGCACCGCGCCGATCGGCTCATCCGTGTACTTGATTGCCTTGTTCATAGATCTTCTTCCCCTTCCGCCAGTATCCTGCCCCGATGATCCGGATCACGCCGACCCGATGCGTGAAGCGAACAGTCAGAATGCCCTCTCCCACCCGCCCAAGGCAGAAATAGCGCTGCTCCAGCTCGCCGTGCGACAGGTCCTCGGCGATCACACGCTGGGGATCGGCAAAGGCGAACTGAGCATCGGCGAAGGCTACTCCGTGCTTCTGTTGATTCTCGGTGTCCTTCGAAGGATCCCATTCGAACCGGGTCATCACCATGGACTGTACCATGGGCTGCTCATCTATGTGCCATATCTTTATATGGCTGTCACCGTCGCCCCGGGAAGGTATTGCTGGCCCCGATCTTCCAGGCGATAGGGATGAGACCGCGTTCTCTCTTCTCGTCCTGTTTGTGCGGGAGCGCAAAGAGGGCCTCACGCTGGAGGTGAGCGAGCGGAGACGCGCGAGCGTCAGCAGGCTCACTAGCGCCGCGAGTCAACCACGCCTGGTCAGCAAGATTCCCAAGGACAGAACGGCAGCTGTGCACCTGTGCGCAGCCGTGCGCAGGCGCACAGCTGCGGGCGCAGTCGCACAGCCGATGCGGCGTCGGCCAGATACGTGTCCCGATGACGCACGACTCGGTTCCTCACGTCATCTCTGCGATCCAGGGCAAACGCAGTCACTGGAACTCCTAGAGCCACAACACAATCCGCGCCCTGATCATCGCGCCCGCGCACGGGATCGCGGTGCCTGGCCTTCCGTCATCTCCAATCGGCGCAGGCGTCCACTCCACGTTGGTACCGCGGTACGTCGGTTGCTCTAACAGCAGATGGCACCGCCCCGATCCCGCAAGGGCTTCGGGGCACGCAGATCTTCGAAAGGGCAACCATGCACGCTGTCTCCAACTCCAACGTGATTTCGATCGCTGCGCTGCGAAGGCGTCGCACGCCCTGGTTGGGAGTTGGGAGCTTGCGAATGCTCTGCGCTCTCGCCGTCCTTGGCGTGTTACTGGGGAGCGCGGCAGTCGTCGAAGCCCAGACAACCATCACGCTCGCGTGGGACGCGAACACGGAGTCGGATATCGGCGGCTACGAAGTTTCCTACGGGACCCAGTCGGGAGTGTATTCGACGATCGTCGACGTCGGGAACGTGACGAGCCAGCCCTTTACCATCGCGTCGGGCGGCGTCTACTACTTCGCCGTCAAGGCCTACAACTCGTCGAGCCCGCGCCAGTACTCGCCCTATTCGCTAGAGGTCTCAACCGGGGTTGTGACCAACAGACCTCCCACGCTCACACAACCGGCGAATCAGACCAGCGCGGAGCACACGAGCATCTCGCTACAACTCGTCGCCAGCGATCCAGACCTTAACCCGCTGACATATGGCGCGACGGGTCTGCCGGCGGCCTTGGCGATCAACGCGACAACCGGCCTCATCTCCGGCACGCTGACGTACACGAGCGCAGGCAGTTACATGGTGACGGCCACCGTATCGGATGGCGCACTGACGAACAGCCAGACGTTTGCATGGACGGTGACGGACGTGGCAAAGCCGACGCCGGCGATCACGTGGGCGAATGCGGCTGCCATCACATACGGCACCGCGCTCAGCGGCATTCAGTTGAACGCAACAGCAAGTGTGGCGGGCACGTTTGTGTATAGCCCGGCGGCAGGAACAACCCTGACCGCAGGGACACAGGCGCTCTCGGTTACGTTCACGCCGACCGACACGGTGAACTACAGCTCCGCCAGCAAGTCCGTCACGATCGACGTGGCGAAAGCGACGCCAGTCGTCACATGGGCGACTCCCGCGTCGGTGGTGGCGGGCTCGGTGCTCGGCGCGACGCAGTTGAATGCGACCGCGAATGTGGCGGGGACGTTTGTGTATAGCCCGGCGGCAGGAACAACCCTGACCGCGGGGACGCAGACGCTCTCAGTCACCTTCACGCCGACCGACACGGTGAACTACACGACGGCGAATAGCACGGTCACCCTCACCGTCACAGCCATCGTGAAGACGACGCCCGTCATCACGTGGGCGAATGCGGCTGCCATCACATACGGCACGCCGCTCAGCAGCATCCAGTTGAACGCGACAGCAGACGTGGCGGGCACCTTCGTCTACAACCCGGTGGCGGGAACGGTGCTCAACAAGGGGACGCGGACGCTCTCTGTTGTCTTCACGCCGGCGGACACGGTGAACTACACGACCGCGACCAAGACCGTCACGATCGATGTGACCAGGGCCGCTCCGGTCGTCAGGTGGCCCAAGCCGAAGAGCATTGCGCAAGGCACGGCGCTCAGTTCCACGGAACTGAATGCAACCGTAGACACCACGGTGACCGGTGCGGCGCGATCGAACGGTGCGGCGCGATTGGACGGGACATCGCCCATCGCCGGGACGTTTGTCTACGCTCCTTCGGCAGGGACGGTACTGGCCCTGGGGAGCCACACGCTCTCGGTGACCTTCATGCCCACCGATGGCGACAACTACTCGCCGGCAATGGCGTCGACGAACCTGGCTGTGCTGACAGAGGAAGAGGCGGCGGCGAATCAGATTCCGTTCGGCGCGTTTGACACGCCAGCCGATGGCACGACGCGAATGCAGGGGTCGTTTGCGCTGACCGGCTGGGCGCTCGACGATGTGGGGATCGACCGCGTCGAGATCTGGCGCGACCTGGCGGCGGGGGAGGACCCGACGCACGCGTATACGACCGACCCCTCGCATCCAGCGCATGGCAAGGTGTTCATCGCGAATCCCTTCTTTGTCAAGAACTCGCGGACCGACGTCGAGGCGTTATATCCCGACTATCCGTTCGCGAACCGCGCGGGCTGGGGCTACCTGCTGATGTCACGGGGCCTGCACGCACAAGGGAACGGCACCTACACGCTGTACGCGTTCGCCTTCGACGTCGATGGCCACAGCGCGTCACTGGGCACCAAGACCATTACGGTCGACAACGCCCGCGCTGCGAAGCCGTTTGGAGCAATTGACACGCCGGGGTATGGCGAGACGATGACCGGGACGTTCTACAACTTCGGCTGGGCTCTGACGCCGGCCGGGCCCTCGTCGTGCCGGATCGAGAACGGCGGCGTGTCGGTGAGTATCGATTCGGGCCCGCTGGCGCCCGCCATGTATGGCGACGCGCGCAGTGATATCGCGGCCGCGTTCCCCGACTTGTTGAACAGCGCGAACGCGAGCGGCGCGTTCGCGGTGGATACGAAGAAGCTCAGTAATGGGATGCATCAAATCGGCTGGCTGGTGACCGACAACTGCGGGCGGCAGGAAGGCGTCGGGAGCCGGTTCTTCAACGTGCTGAATGGTTCGGCGCGAGGCGCGGGATCTGACCCGGCGGCCGGCCTCGTGTCTGGGCGGAGCGCGGGCTCTGACCAGACCGTAGGGGCGCAATTGATTGCGCCCGATCAGGATGCAGCCCTGGCGGCCCGGCCGTCGTCAGCACCGCTGCCGGCCATTGAGGAGACCGTGGGCGTTCGCCAACTGGGAAGCGACTGGCAGGACGTGCAGCTTGACGATGAAGGGCGCTACGTCATCGACGTTGCTCAAGGGGGACGCATCGAGGTGCAGCTCCCGCTCGCAGAGAGCAAGTACGCGGGCTTCCACGAAGTCCAGGAACAGCACCGTCTGTTGCCGCTGGGCTCGTCCTTCGACGCCAAGGCCGGGGTCTTCTACTGGCAGCCGGACGCGGCCTTCCTGGGCAGCTACGACCTGGTGTTTGAAGTGCCCGGCACTGGCGCGGTGCGCGTGCGCGTCGTCGTGAAGTAGCGCAAGCTGGCCAATCACTCCCGGAGTAATTACGAAACTGTAATCACTCCGGGAGTGACGTCGCCCCACTGGGCGGGCACGGCCCGATCGACCGCCTCAGCCCTGGGAGAGGAACTCCTCAATCGGGAGGCCCCCGGTGCCGACCAGTTGCGTCGTCACAGACGAGCCGAACGCCGATCGGAAGGCCCCGAGTCCTTCGAGCGATCCGGTCGTCGCGCCGCTCTTGACCTCGATCGCGGTCACGTCCGCCCCCCGAACCGTCACATAGTCGACCTCGACGTCCAATCCGCGCACCTTCGTCCGCCAGTAATAGACCGCACCGCGGTCGCGGCGCGCCTGCGCAAGCAGGTGCGCGCCGACCGCGGCTTCCACCGATCGACCCCAGGCGGCTGGATCCGATCGGGTGCTGGAGAAGGAGCGACCCATCACCGCGCTGACGAGCGCCGTGTTGTGCGCCACGAGCTTGGGTGTCGAACGCCGCCGCCGTGACGCGTCACCGGCGTACTTTTGAAGCCCCGCGACGAGACCGGCCGAATCCAGCAAGTCGAGATAGTGCGCCACGGTGGTCGTGTTGCCAGCATCGTTGAGTCGTCCGAGCATCTTCTCGAACGTCAGCTCGCGTCCCGCATATTCGCACGCCAGGTGGAAGACCCGCCGGAGGAGCGCGGGCTTATCGATGCGCGTCATGAGGAGCATGTCGCGCGAGACGGTGGTCTCGATCACGGAGTCGAGGACGTACGCGCGCCATCGCTCGATGTCGTCGATCAAGGGCGCCGCTCCCGGGTATCCGCCGAAGAAGATGAAGGTGTCGAGATCCCATCCGAACGCGTCGCGACATTCGGGCCACACCCAGTGGGTCATGGGAAGCGTCTCGAAGCGTCCGGCCAGACTCTCGGCCAGCCCCTGCTGCATGAGGAGTGGAGAAGAGCCGCTGAGGAGCACACGCACATCACGACCCGCGTAGCTGTCCTCATCCCACAGACGTTTCACCCAGGACGCCCAGTTGGAGATCTTCTGCACCTCGTCGACCGCCAGCACGACGGGGCGCTGCGAGTCCGAGCACATCTGGCGGGCGCGCGCCCACTGCTCGTCAAGCCAGGTGGCGGATTGGAGCGTCGCCGTGTCGGCGGTGACATAGTGTGATGGGAAGTCGATGGCAGACAGCACCTGCCGGATCGACGTGGTCTTCCCCACCTGCCTGGGCCCGAGGATGACCTGCATGAGGCGGCGGGGCTCCCGGAGTCGGGCCAGGATCTGACGGTTGATTGCGCGTTCGAACATGGGACACCCCGATGGCGCCAAACAACTCAATTATGTGAGATGTTTATCTCGGTTGGTTGATATATTAACACATGACGAACATTCGGGATCTTCAACGCCGCAACATTCAACGCCGCGAGATCATCGTAGGTGTCTTTGAGGTCTTCCTGAAGTGCCTCCTGGGTTTCCCCCATGCCGGCGGCCAAAGAAGACCTCACGCCTGGCGTGAGTGAGCTGAGACTCGAGAAATGGCGCTCAACGCCGCCAGCCGAAGCAGCCTTATGCGGCGCTGCGCCGGCGCAATCACTCCGGGAGTAATTAGCGGCGGGCCAATTACTCCGGGAGTGATTAGCCCCCCACCCTCCACGGAGCGTAGCCTCGTCTCGAGGGAAGCCAACAAAATTGGGCACTCTGTCCACCGGCGATGAGCCGGGTGCCAATTAGTGTCACCGACCGGACTGGTGCGCAGGGTCCTTCCAGGCGCCAGAATTGGCGACTTTCACCAAAATTGAACACAAGTCGCCCTCAAGAAGGTCTTTGTCCACCATTGCGACGCCCAGAGGACTGAATTATGCACACGACTGAACCGATAAGAGGTTCGGAGTTCTTTTCGTGCCTCTGGTCAGGCGCCCCTGTGACTCACGGGGCGAAGCTTTATCGAGCAGGTCCTTTGACCACCCAAGGTTGTAGAACGCTGTGATTCCGAGAACTTTTTCCGCCATCGCTGTCTTCGTTCTCGTCCTGTCGATTGTCTCCCCGGCCGACGGGCAGGCACCCGCGGACTTACAGACGCCCGCCGGCGCGGCTCAGGGAAAGGGCAGCTACGTCATCGGCCCTCAGGACGTGCTGTCGATTACGGTCTGGGATCAGGCCGACATGTCCGGCAAGTTCACCGTCGAAACCGACGGTAGCTTCACGTTCCCGCTCATCGGCCGGATTGCAGCAGCCGGCCTGACGCTGCGCGAGCTCGAGACGGCACTTCGGAAGCGCCTCGCGGACGGTTACTTCAAGTCGCCCCAGGTGTCCGTCGCGGTGGAGCAATACCGCAGCCAGCGCATCTTCGTCATCGGCGAAGTGCGATCGCCTGGCGCCTATCAACTGACCGGCGACATGACGCTGATCGAGGCCCTGGCCCGCGCCGGATCGACCACGGTGGATGCCGCTGGCGAAGCGGTGATCTCGCGCCCGCCCGCCGGCAAAGCGGCGACCGCGCCCGTCATGCCCAACCCGGACGCCGGTGTGGAAGTGATCCGCGTCAACATCCGAGACCTGCAGAGCGGCCAGCTCTCACAGAATGTCGCGCTCCGGGACGGGGACACGATCTACGTGCCACGCGCCGAGACGATCTACGTGTTCGGCCAGGTGAAGAGCCCCGGCGCCTACCCGCTGCGCACGATGGATACGACGGTGCTGCAGGCGCTGTCGCTGGCTGGCGGCATCACGGACCGCGGCTCGACGAGCCGGATCAAGATTGTCAGGCTGGTGAACGGCCAGAAGAAGGAAATCAACGCCAAGCTTGGCGACGCGGTCAAGCCCGGCGACACGATCATCGTTCGCGAGCGGTTCTTCTAACGGACAATCAATCCGGGATTGATTGTGGCAGGACGCGCAGACAATCAATCCCGGATTGATTGTCCCTAGAACTCGTAGGTGGCCGCGAGGCCGTAGCGCAAGGTCTTGTAGGCGCTGCCGTATGTGACCGAGCGGCGCTGATAGTAATCGACGTTGGCGCCCATGCGGATGCCAGGACTGAGACGATAGCCGATTCCTCCACCGTACGAATGAACGCGATCAACCCGTCCCGCGACGCTTTCAGTAATGCCGGACACCTGGCGGTAGGCCAGTTGTTGCGTGGCCCCGCGGGCCTCGACGTCCCAGCCCAGGCCCAACCCCTGGCGCACCGAACCAGTGACGCCCGTCAAGACGTAGTACGGCTGAGTAACGCTGTACGAAAACTGAGGTTCGCGATTGACGCCGACGCCAAAACGGGTCTGGCCAAGCAGGACATAGCTCAGATTGACTTCCGCCACCAGGCCCGCGAAGTCGGGGATGGTGGGCGAGATCATATTGACGCGCCGGTACCCCACCTTGGCGCTGCCTTTGATCAGGGCGAACGGATCGAGTTCGACGCCGGCCATGACGCGGTACGAGTCGTTGTTGCGCGCGAGCGACTCGTCGAATCGTTCCTGCCCGTACTCGCCCAGCAGCGTCAGCGTGGTCAACGGCGTCGCCGCGTAACGCAGAGTGGCAATGCCGAACGTGCCTTTCTGATTCAGGAGATGCGCCAGCGTGGTTCCCGCGAATGTCTCGCCCCTGGCAAACGCATAAGTGGTACGCCGGCCAGCAAAGTCGAGACGTGTCTTGCCGGCAAGCCGCATGTCCAGCCCTCCACCCAACGCAGTCTCGGTGTGGCGGGCGCGCGTGTCGATTTCGTAGCCGGGCCGGTCCTTGATCGACGAGTACGAGCCCAGCGCATAGGGCCGCAGCCGGTTGCCCCGGTACTCGATCCGCAGGCTGTGGCTGTGGTTCATGGCCCGCTGAGACGCATACGTCGCGAAGTACATGCCGTCCAACGAGTCGCTCCCGATCAGGCGCATGTCTCCCGCGCGCAACCACCAGTTGACGAGCCCGCCCGCCGTCACGGTGAAGTCCTTCTTGGGATTCACGAGTTCGTTGAACACGTTGGTGTCCCAACCGAGGTTCTTCAGCAGGAAGCTGGGCGTAAAGGCCAGCGGACCGATCCTGACACGCGCTTGTTCCCACGGGTCCTGCGATTGGATTGGGTCTGCGGGTGGTGGCGCCGGGGCCTGGATCTGGGCGAATGCGGGCCCGCAGATCACCAGCACGGCCAGACCGCAGCGAACGACAGTCTTAATGGCGTATGACAGACGGCAAGGTGTGAGCTGCACGCAGGGCAGTATACCGAATCTTGTCCACGAAGGATCTAAGGCAATGCTCATCGAAGGGTCCCGGGAAATGTCTGATCACGTGAACCCCGGTGCGCCAGTACCGGCCACTCCGACTCCTGGCACGCCAACTCCGGGCGCGCCGGCCCGATCGGCGCGGGAGAGGCGAGGGCAGGGGCAGGGCCAGGGCCAGGGGTACGGCGGTTACGGGTCGTACGGCGGGTATGGTGGATATAGCCCGTACGGCGGCCCTGTCGGTCCCGACGGCGGCGCGCGCGCGAAGGCGGCCCAACTGGTGGGCAACGTCAAGACGATCTACCGGCATCGATGGATCGCGTTGACGACGGCGGTTGTCATCTTCCTGATCGTGGCGGTCCAGACGTTTACGGCCACGCCCATCTACCAGGCCCGCGTTCAACTGCTCCTCGAGCCCGAAAATCCAAACGTCGTCTCTTTCAAGCAAGTCATCGATCAGGAGCAGTGGACCGAGGAGTACTACCGGACGCAGTTCACCATTCTGCAGAGCCGCGCTCTTGCTCGCCGCACGATCAACACACTCAAGCTGTGGGAGAACCCTGAATTTGGCGGCAGTGGCGGCCAGAAGAAGACGCCGTTCAGCGTAATGGGAACCGTCAGGGGAGCCACATCGGCCGCGACGGGTTGGGTGATGGGCCTCTTCTCCGGCCCTCCGAAGGCCACAGCCAGCGTGGCGAACGCCAACGAAACCGCCGCGCAGTCGGGGTTGATTGACGCGTTCCTCGGCGGCCTCTCTGTGACCCCGATTCGCAACAGCCGCCTGGTGGACATCGAGTACGCATCGCCCGACCCGGCGATGGCGGCGACGATCATCAATACGGTGGCCAAGCAGTACATCGAACAGAACCTCGAGTACAAGTTTCTGTCGAGCAAGGAAGCCTCGGACTGGCTCGGGCAGCAACTGGTCGTC
The DNA here is from genome assembly GCA_026393755.1 of Acidobacteriota bacterium. NCBI lineage: Bacteria > Pseudomonadati > Acidobacteriota > Acidobacteriota bacterium. The sequence goes on along the minus strand of JAPKZO010000028.1, from coordinate 227,119 downwards.
GAACGCAAGAAACTCGAAGACAGCGAGCGGGCGCTGCAGGAGTACCGCGAGCAAGGTGATGCGGTTGCCCTCGAAGACCGTCAGAACATCGTTGTCCAGCGCCTGACCGATCTGAACACCGCCTACACCAAGGCGCGAACGGATCGTTTCGAGAAGGAAGCGCTATATAGCCAGTTGAGCAGCCTTCAAAACAACCGCTCGGCCCTCGATACCTTCCCCGCGATTCTGTCGAACACGTTCATTCAACAACTGAAGTCGCAGTTGTCGGACCTGCAGCGGCAGCGCGCGCAGATGGCCGAACGTCTGGGCGACAAGCACCCCGACATGATCAAACTGGTGATGGCGATCCAGGGCGCGGAGGCTCGGCTCGACGCCGAAATCAACAAGGTTGTCCAGTCCGTGCACAACGAGTTCCTGTCGGCTCAGGCCCAGGAACGCAGTCTGGCTGGCGCTCTCGAAGGGCAGAAGCGGGACGCGCTCTCGCTGAACGCCAAGGGCATCCAGTACGGCGTGCTGCGCCGCGAGGCCGAGAGTAACAAGCTGATGTACGACGCGCTGATGCAGCGCTCCAAGGAAACCGGCATCTCGGGCGAGCTGAAGACCAGCAACATCCGGATTGTCGATCAGGCCGAGGTCCCGCGCAGCCCGATCCTGCCGCGGAAATCCAGGGACCTGCTGCTGGGATTGCTGGGCGGACTGATGGCCGGCATCGCCCTGGCGTTCGTCGTCGAATACGTGGACAACCGCATCAGGAACCCCGAAGAGCTCAAGCAACTTGGCCTGTCATTCCTGGGATTGATTCCGGCTCTTGGCAAGAAGGAGATGGTCATCGCCGGCTCGCCGTTCCTGCACGACGGCGTGCCGACGAGCTTCACCGAGGCGTTCCGCGCGATTCGCACGAACGTTCTTTTCTCGACCGCCGAAGCGGGTTCGCGGTCGATGGTGATCACCAGCACGCAGCCGGGCGAGGGGAAGACGACGGTCGCGGCGAATTTGGCGATGACATTGGCGCAGACCGGGCAGCGGGTGCTGCTGGTGGACGCCGACATGCGCAAGTCGCGCCACCACGACATATTCAAGATCCCGACGAATCCTGGTCTCTCGAGCATTCTGGTTGGCGTCGCCAAGCCTGGCGAGGCCGTCGTCAAGACCGCCATGCCGTCACTCTGGGTGTTGCCGGCCGGCCCGCATCCGCCGAACCCGTCGGAACTGCTGGGCTCAGCGCGCTTCAAGGACCTGCTGGCCAGCTTCCAGCAGAACTTCGACTGGGTGATCCTGGATGCGCCCCCTGTGATGGCGGTGACCGATGCGTCGGTGGTTGCCCACCTCACCAACGGCGTGGTGTTCATCGTTGGATGTGAACAGGTGAGCCGTTACATGGTGGGGACCGCCCTCGAACAGTTGCGCGCGTCGAAGGCCACGATCATGGGCTTCGTCCTGAACCGCGTCAATCTGCAGCGCAACCCGTACTACTACTCGCACTACTACAAGCGCGAGTACGCCACCTACTACTCGAGCGACGCGAAGACGTAGCGATAGAGATAGCGACCGTGACGTCCCGACTTCTGCAATTTGTCTTGCCGCTTCTGGTGGCCGCATTGGCGAGCCTGGCGCTGACGCCACTGGCTCGTCGCCTGGCCATTGCGGTTGGGGCGGTGGATCGGCCGAATCCACGCAAGGTTCACCGCGAGCCGATGCCTCTGCTGGGCGGCGTGGCGGTGATCGGATCGATCGTGCTGACGTTTACGTTGCTGGGGCTGGCCTGGCCGAACCACGCGGTCCGTACGATCAATGGCTCGTTTGTGATTGGCATTGGTCTCGGGCTCGTGCCGATCGTGTTCGTCTCGCTCTGGGACGACATCCGGGCGCTGCCCGCATGGCCCAAGATCATCGCCCACGGGGTGGGCGCGGCCATCGCGATCAGCTTCGGCGTGTGTCTGTCGCCAGTCGTGCACTTGTTCGGCCGCGAGGTGTACATCGGCGTGCTCGCGATTCCGCTGTCGATGTTGTGGATCATGGGCGTCACGAATGCCTTCAACATCGTTGACGGTCTCGACGGGCTGTCTGCGGGTTTGGCTCTCGTGTCGACCGCCAGTCTGGCTGCGATCTTCTCGATCGAGCACGAGCTGGGCATGGCTGCCGCCGCCGTCGTGGTGGCTGGCGGCCTGATCGGCTTCCTCCCGTACAACCTGCATCCCGCCAGGATCTTCCTGGGAGACACCGGGGCGACCGCCATCGGGTTCTTCCTGGGATGTCTGGCGCTGCCCGGCAGCGCGACCCTCTCGTCCGGCTTTGCAGCCGCGATGCCCGTGTTCCTGCTTGGTCTGCCGATCACCGATACGGCCGTATCGATGGCCAGGAGAACGATTCGCCGCATCAGCCAGCCTGGCAGCAACCACCTGTACGAAGCGGATCGGAACCACTTCCATCATCGGTTGCTTGCGCGCGGCATTGGCCATCGCAAGGTCGTGTTCATCCTCTACGGCGTCGGTCTCTTCTTTGCAGCCGCCGGGATGCTCTCGATCCTGATGAGGGCCTTCGATGCCGGGCTGCTCCTGCTGGGCCTGCTGATGGCGGGCTTCGTCGGTGTGGCGCGTCTCGGCTACGAAGAATTTGCGGTGATTCGGAGCGGCCTCGTGCTGCGGTTCTACGAGGCGCCCGTTCTGCGCAAGTCGTTCTTCTCGGTGTTCGCGGACGCGGCCATGGTGATGTTCGCCGTGTACGTGGCGCTGGCGCTCAAGCTCGACAAGTGGGACCTGACCTCCTTTGGAACCCAGGCCATGACCATGGTCGCCGTGCTGGTGCCGACCACCGTGGTGGCGCTGTGGAGCTTCAAGCTGTATCGCGGGACGTGGCGGCTGGCGGCGCTTGACGACTTCCGGCGGCTGACTCTCGCAATTCTCAGCGCGACGTTTATCTCGCTGCTCGCGCACCGGCTCATGTTCGGCGACCAGAGCCCGAGTTCGGTGTTCGTGATCTACGCGCTCGTCAAGATGATCCTGGCCAGTGGGGCCAGAATTTCGTATCGCGTGCTGGTCAGCCGGCGCGACGCGGCCAGGGAAGACGGGATCCCGGTTCTCGTGTATGGCGCGGGCATGACCGGGGGCCTGTTGCTGCCGCAGTTGCTGGCCAACGATGCGTTTGGCATGCGGGCGGTCGGCTTCATCGATGACGATCCGGCCAAGAGCGGCGGGATGGTCAACGGCGTTCCCGTGTGGGGAGACATCGGCAGCCTCGAGCGTGCGGTGGCGGAAACGTCCGCGCGGAAGTTGATTATGGCGTGCCGGCACGTCACGCCCGAACGCCTGGACGCCGCGCGTTCGGAATGTAAGCGACTGAGCATCGAGGTTGTGAGGATGGAGATCGAGTTCGATCGCCGTCTCGTGCGGAGGCCGCAGCGCCGCGAGCTTCGCCTGGTCGATGGCGACTTCGATCCGGCCGTCGAAAGCGTTGGCGGGTATCGCGCGTCAGGCAACGATCGGCGCGAGCTTCGGGCGGGATCAACGGATCGCCGCCGCGCCGATCGGAGATCGGGCACGTATGCTGGCGCCCGCGAGCAACATTCGGTCCATGTCGGACCCTGGCGTGCTGCCAAATAGGACAGACGGTATACTTCCGCCCTGAGACCACACCCCTCCGGGAGTGGTCTTCGATTGGCGACGGGCACACCATGACCACTCTCAACCCCGACTCCAGAATCTTCGTGGCCGGCCATGCCGGTCTTGTCGGCTCGGCCATCCTGCGCCGGCTGAACGCCGGAGGTTTCCAGCGCGTTCTGTGCGCGACCAGAGACCAGCTTGACCTGCGCGATCAGGCTGCCGTGAATTACTGGTTCCGGGCCAACCGCCCGGAATTCGTGTTTCTGGTGGCAGGCACCGTCGGCGGCATCATGGCGAACTCCACGCGGCCGGCGGAATTCATCTACGACAACATGATGATTCACGCCACCGTTGTCCACGCCGCGCATCTGTTCAAGGCAGAGAAGCTGCTCTATCTGGGCAGTTCCTGCATCTACCCGCGCGAGTGCCCGCAGCCTATTCGCGAGGAGTATCTCCTGACCGGTCCGCTTGAACCCACCAACGAGGCGTATGCCATCGCGAAGATTGCCGGCATCAAGTTGTGTCAGTCGTACAGGCGCCAGTACGGCAGCAACTTCATCTCGGCGATGCCGACGAACCTATACGGCCCCAACGACAACTTCGATTTGCAGAGCTCGCACGTGCTGCCCGCGCTCATCAGGAAGTTTCACGATGCCAGGGAGGCGGGGAATCCGGACGTGACTATCTGGGGCACCGGCTCGCCCAAGCGCGAGTTCCTCCACGTGGACGATCTCGCTGACTGCTGCGTGTATCTGATGGGTCACTACGAAGACACCGGCCACATCAACGTGGGCACCGGGGTCGACCTGTCCATCAGGGAACTCGCGGACATGGTGCGCCTGGCTGTCTATCCCGCCGCGCGCCTGGTCTTCGACACCACCAAGCCCGACGGCTCGCCGCGGAAGCTCCTCGACGTGTCGCGCTTGCACGCGCTTGGCTGGCGCCACCGCATTGCGCTCGAAGAAGGCATCGCCCAGTCGTATCGCTGGTTCCTCGAGAACCACGCCGCGGCCCGTGGCGCGATGTCGGTTGCGTAGGATGGCGCGGTGATTTCGTATCGCGTCGCTCCTCCCTGTGTCGTAGGGGGGCTGGGCCACGCGCTCTCCGTGGCCTGACCCGGAAATCCATGTTCTTCCTGACGAAAATCTACGTCCTGCTCTACGGGTGGGTTCAGGATCGCTTCGGGATCCAGCTGAAGGGGCTGGGATTTTTCCTGAGGTTGAATCGGCGCGACCGCAACTTCTCGATCCACGGCCAGACCATGCGCTTTGACCATCGTGTCGCCGCAGCCTATTGCAGACTGGTTGCCGGCAGCTGGAATGAGCCTGAGACCCATCTCTTTCTGGACACCGTGATTGGCGGGCACGAGGGGCCGGTAACGTTCATCGATGTCGGCGCGAGCGTCGGGGAGTTCGTAATCGATGTCGCCCGCCACACCAACGTCGCCCGCATCGTGGCGTTCGAGCCGATCGAGGAATGTGCGGAAGCCGTCCGCAGGAGCGCCGAGCTGAACGGTCGACGCAATGTCGAAGTGATCGGGAAGTTGGTCAACGAGGACGGACGCCCGGGGGTTCTGCGCTTCGAAGTGCGAAGGCCAACAGCTGCCTCGACGGCGGAAACGGTCGAGGGGGTATCCCGCGACATACCCGCAACGACGCTGGATCTGGCGCTCGGTGGCGTCGAGGGGACCTCGGCGCTGCTCATTGATGTGGAAGGCGCCGAGCCGGGAGTGCTCCGAGGTGGCCGGGAATTTCTGCGCCGCTGTGCTCCGTTGATCATCTTCGAGTTCAATGCCACGAGTCGAGAGCACTTCAGCCTCGACGACATTCGCGGCGTGCTCGGAGAGGGATGGAAGATCTATCGACTGACCAGGTCGGGCACGCTCGACCTGGACTTCGAACGATCGTGGAATTGCGTGGCGGTCAGCGCGAAGAGCCCGTTCGGGCCGGTGTGCGAAAACCTGTTTCACTCTCGCCGGTCTTGAAGCTGTCCCGATTGGCCCCTGTGGCGACGGCAGCGACTGTCAGGTAACCGCCAATGCGATTGTCGCTGCCGTCAATCAACCTGACCACGATCGCCTACGCGTCGTGTCCAGATGCGCTGCGTCCAGCTCTGGACAGGCTGAAGAACTCTGAGACCGGCTCCCGGCTCGCCCGGGGAGTCGTCTGGTCGATTGCCGGAGCGGCAAGCTCGAAAACGCTGATGCTGGCCGCCTGGATCATCGTGGTTCGAGTGCTGGGCAAGGCGGGCTACGGCGAACTCGGGATGATCCAGGCCACGGTGGGCATGTTCGCGATCTTCGCCGGGTTCAGTCTGGGGCTGACCGCGACCAAACACGTCGCCGAGTTCCGCCACAGCGATCCGAACCGGGCCGGACGGATTATCGCTCTCTCGAGTCTCGTCGCGATTGCGACTGGCGGACTTCTGGCGCTGGGACTTGCCGCGTTCGCCCCATGGATTGCCGACCGTACTCTCAATGCTCCTCAGTTGGCGGGCGTATTGAGGATCGCGGCGGTGATACTGTTTCTCAGCGCGCTCAATGGCGCCCAGACCGGGGCCCTGTCTGGCTTTGAAGCTTTCAGGACCATTGCTCACATCAATCTGCTGGTCGGACTGATCTCGTTTCCCATTCTGGTTGCCGGGGCTTACTTTGGCGGTTTGACCGGAGCCGTCTGGGCGCTGGCACTCAATTGTGGCGTCAACTGGCTTCTCAACCATCTGGCCCTGCGCAGGGAAACGCACCGGCACAGGATTCCATTCAACCTCAGAGGCAGCGGGCGGGAGATCTCGGTGATGTGGCGGTTCGCCCTGCCGGCCGTCTTCGCCGAAGCGATGCTTGGCCCCGCCAATTGGCTGTGCGCGGCGTTGCTCGTCAACCAGTCGCACGGCTACGAGGAGATGGGAGTGCTTGGCGCCGCCAATCAGTGGTTCACGGTGCTGTTCTTCCTTCCGGTTCAACTAGGCCAGGTCTTGTTACCTGTGTTCTCGGAACGACTTGGTCAGCAGGACCGGACGCAAACGATGAAGATACTCGTCTTCATGATGAAGTTGAATGCGCTCATCGTCTTGCCGTTTGTTCTGATAGCGAGCATTGCCAGCCCCTACCTCATGAGCCTGTACGGCGAGGGCTTCAGAAGCGGTTGGCCGACGCTGGTCGTCGTTCTCGTCACGACCGGACTGGTCAGCGTGCTCAAGCCTGTGGAACAGATCATTGCCGCGGCTGGAAACATGTGGCTCAGGACGCTGATGAACCTGGGATGGGCCATTGTGTTCATCTCGGGAACGCTGCTGCTTGTCCATCACGGATCGGTGGGCGTGGCCAGTGCGAGAGCCGCGGGCTATATGCTCCAGACAGTCTGGATGCTGGCCTTCGTTCACCGGCTCCTGGCCGCAGCCAGGACGGCCACACGCGCCGGCGCGTCCGACGCTGGCGGCCGGACGAATCCGTGAACGTCATCGCGAGGAATCCGTCTTGTGGCATACGGTCACAATCCCACACACACGTCAACCGCCGACACCATGCCGCAGTTGCGCAGTAATTCGTCGCTTCTCACAGTCGTGCTGATCAGCACGGGTCTGTCGATGATCCCTGGCGAAGTGATGCCCGGGATCCCCCTCTCGGCCGTGGCATGGGTCGTCCCGCTCGCCTGGGCTCTGGCGGTCGCCATCGGTACGCCGGGCAACACCACCTTTCCGGTCGGGATCTGGATGCCCTGGCTCGGGTTGGTTGTTCTCTACCTGGCAGTATCTGACAACCCGAACGCGTTCCAGCGATCCGTCATGATGTTCTGCCCCCTGGCAATCGGGGCCGTCGTGTCGAGGGCCCGCATCTGCCCCAGCGATCTCGATCGCGCACGCGGTCACCTGGTCACACTGCAGATCGCCATCGTGATTGTTGCGCTGGTACGAACCGCAATCCTCGCCACCGGCGCGCTGCCGATGACGAGCAATCTGGCGGCGTTGGTCATGACAGCCGCGCTTCTCTGTACCACGTTGGCGACGCGCTTTGCATTGGGGGACAGGAAGGCGCTGCTCTGGTGGGTGCCGATGGCGGCCATCCCGGTCGTTGGGGTGACCCGGACCGGCATTGCGGTTGCCCTCCTGACATTGCCCCTGACGCTGGCGCCGCTGAGTCTGAAGCGGCGGCTGCTCGTGCTGGTCGTGCTTGCCTCGGCCGGTTTCGCCGTCTTTCAGACTGAGCCCATTCAGCGAAAGATGTTCTATTCCGGGAGCGGCACCCTTGCGGAAATCCGCGCCGACAACGCCGATTTTGCAACCACGGGGCGAAGTGCGATGTGGGTCGAAATGAACGAGGCCATCGCCAAGAGACCCTTGCTGGGACATGGGGCAAACGCCTCGGAGTCGTTAATCGTTGATGTGACCAAGGGAGCCCTGACGCATCCGCACAATGACTGGCTGCGCTTGTCGTACGACTACGGCTACCTGGGGGCAGCGATATTTGCTCTGACCCTTCTGGCTCAAACCCTCCACACGCTGAAGCATGCCAGGAGGGCCACGGGCGAAGCTCGCATCCTCCTGTTCAGCGGGGCTTCGTCATTCGTTTCCTTCGCCCTGTTCATGTTCACCGACAACATCCTCCTCTACGCCGCGTTCTTCGGTAACCTCCAGTTCGCGATTCTCGGGCTCGGCTATGCCGCCCTCAGAACGCAACAAAACGAGGGAGGATTGTGAGTCGTCGTGTCGTCATCGTTACCGGCGATTACCCTCCGCGGCACACCGGGGTAGGCGACTATTCCTCGCATCTTGCTGCGGCGCTGGCCGGAAGGGGCGTCGCCGTGGAGGTGCTGACGACCCGTCTCGCCGACGGCGTGGAAGACCCTCAAGCAGGGGTTGCGGTGACACGCGATCTGCACCAGTGGACGATGCGCGAGCTCGGCCGGGTGGTGAGGCGGGTCCGCTCCGGAGCGCCGCCGATCGTCGACATCCAGTACAACTGCCCCTCGGTGTACCGGCGCAACCCAATGGTCAACATTCTGCCGCTCGCGCTCCGGCTTGCGGCGCCCCAGTGCACCGTCGTGACGACGATGCACGGGTTCTGGGAGCAATCTCTGTTCTACCGGTTGCGCACCATTCCGATGTTGCGGGCATCGTCTGGCATCGTGCTTGTCGACGAGCACAACCGCGAACCGTTGCGCCGTTTCGGTGGCCTGTCGGCGCACCGGATGGCGTTCATCCAAATCTGCTCGAACATCGTTCCCATCCCGTACGATGTCGCGCTGCGGGAGCGCTGGCGCACTGAGCGAGGGATCACATTGGATGACTTCGTCGTGGCTTTCTTCGGTGGGATCGGCCGCGTCAAGGGCTTCGAATACCTGGTCGAAGGCGTGGCGGAGGCGCGGCGGCGGTCGGCCCGTAACGTGATTCTCATGGCGCTTGGAGGTTTTCGCGCCGACGGAACCAACGAGGGCTACCACGAGACGATCCGGCGGCGGCTCGCCGACGTGGACAAGGACGGATGGGTCCGCATTGTCGCCGATCCGTCGCGCGAGGAGGTTTCCGCGTGCCTGCATTGCGCCGATGCCGCAGTCTACCCGTTCACTGGCGGCGTGGGATCCAACAGCAGCAGCGCGTTGGCGGCGCTCTTCCACGGACTGCCGACCGTCCTGACTGACGGGATCACAGAGGCGCGGTCGTTCTATGATGCGTTCGGCGTGCTCTGGGTTCGCCCGCGGGACAGCGCGGGGATTGCCGCCCGGCTACTCGAGTTGATGGGCTCTCCCGAACTGCGTGGGAGCTCGCGAAACGCGGCGCTGACAGCGAGCGCGGGACTAACCTGGGACCGCGTCGCCGGCGCGACATTGGCCTTCTTCGACCGGGTCTCGAACAGCGCGAGACAATGACGGCCCCTTTGCCCTCGCGGTCTGCCATCTTCTGAATTGCTCCACAGATCGATTCGCCAGATGACCAAGAAGATCCTCCAGTTTGTCTCCTCCCATCGCATCGGGGTTACCGATCAACTCGTCTCCCAGGCACAAGCGTCGCTCACCGTCGGGGACGCCGCGTGGGTGTTCGTGTCCGGAGAGAAGGAACAGCATCAAGGGCTCGGCGAAACGTTACGTCGCGCGGGTGGGGTGCACGCGATCATCCCTGGCCTCGACGACCACGGAGAGTTCGCCAGGCTCTCTCGCGCTCTGGCGGAGCTCATCAGGCTCCACCGGCCCAATTACGTTTCGGTGCACACCAACTGGCAGCTCGCGCTTGCGGTCCACGCGGCGGCCCGATTGCGGCCGCGCCCGCGGCTCGTCTACACGATCCACGGCTTCCGCCACAACCACCCCGTCAGATCGGTGGTGGCCCGACTCGTCATCGGGGCGGCCCTGTGGCTTTTTGCGTGGCGCGTGATCGCCCCGTCGCGCTTCCTGGCGGGGCGTTTTCGAGCCATCCGCAAGCAGATTCGCGTTATTCCCCTTGGCGAGAGCGAATTGTTCTTTCGCGAAGTCCCGCCGCCGGATTTTTCGGTCCCACTTCGATTCGTCTTCCCGGGCGAATTTCGCAGCGGGAAGAACCAGGATTTGCTGATCCGGGCCTTCGCGAAGTTCGTGTCGGCGTCGAGCGATCGTGGCGCCGAACTCGTGCTGCCCGGGGCGGGCGCGCAACTCGAGGGCTGCCGCAGTCTCGCCCGGCACCTTGGCCTGGAGGGGAGAGTGATCTTTCCGGGGTTCCTCAACAGGGAAGAGATGGTCGGGTGGTACCTGCGGTCGCAGTGCGCCGTTGTGCCGACCAACGTCGAGACGTTCGGCCACTGCATCGTGGAGCCGCTTGTTCTCGGGCGAGTGGTCCTGACCCGGCGTGTTGGCGTGGCCGAGGACGTCATCGTGCATGGGGAAAACGGCTTCCTGTTCGACACGGAGGACGAACTCGTCGAGATGCTTCTCAGCCTCGACGGGCGGCGGGACGAACTGGCGGCGATCGCGAAGCGCGCCCTGGCCTGCCGGGACCGCTTCGGCTGGGAGACGATCATGCGCCAACACTTGGAGGAGGTGTTCACATGAACAAAGAGCGCTCACGTTTGAGGTCACGGGACTGAACGGTGAAAGTTCTTTTGGTCCACAACCTCTACGGTTCATCCGCCCCATCAGGCGAAAACCAGGTCTTCGAGGCCGAGAAGGCGTTGCTGCAGGGCCGTGGCCATGAGGTGGAGACCTTCACCCGCGAGAGCGACGAGATTCGCGACCAGGGCGGGTGGGGAGCGGTGAAAGGCGCGCTGGCGACACCGTGGAACCCGTGGATGACACATGCCGTGCGGCTGGCTGTTGAACGCTTCAAGCCCGACGTGGTCCATGTGCACAACACGTTTCCGTTGATTTCGCCGGGGATCTTTCACGCTATCGGCCATCGCGCTGCACGGGTCCTGACGCTGCACAACTACCGGCTGTTCTGTGCCGCAGGCATTCCGATGCGTGCGGGACGGGTGTGCACCGACTGTCTCGACGTGCATACGCCCTGGCCAGCGCTGAGACACGGCTGCTATCGAGGGAGCCGCGTTGCCACATTGCCGCTGGCGTTCAGCGTTGGTCTGCACCGGGTGACGGGCACTTGGGCGAAACACGTGGATGGCTTCATTGCGCTCTCTGAGTTCCAACGGCAGCGGATGGCTGATTCCGGTCTGCCGCTGGAGAAAGTACACGTGAAGCCGAACTTTTATCCAGGGATGCCGCGCGTGCAGCCCTGGCACGAGCGGGCGCCCCATGTGGTCTTTGTCGGTCGCCTGAAGGCGGAGAAGGGGGTCGCGGGTTTGTTGCGAGCATGGGCAGCTTGGGGCCCGGATCCGCCGGAGTTGCGCGTGGTTGGGGACGGTGAATTGCGGCCGGAATTAGAGCGCATGGCAGAGGGGCTGCCGGTTCGGTTCCTGGGCCAGGTGCCGGCCGCCGAGGCGCAGGCGCAGATCGCGGCAGCGCGTTTGCTGGTGCTGCCGTCGGAATGCTTCGAGGGCTTTCCCATGGTGGTGCGCGAGGCGTTTGCCTTTGGCACGCCGGCGGCTGTCTCGAATCTGGGGCCGTTGCCCGGCATCGTTCGCACTGGCGAAAGCGGCGTGGTGTTCGAGCCCGCGAATCCTGAGTCTCTGCTGAGTGCCGTGCGGACGGCCTGGCAGACACCTGGCTTGCTGGAACGGCTGGGCCACGGCGCGCGGGCCGAGTTCGAAGCGAAGTACACGGAAGAAGCGAACTACTCGACACTGATGGAAATCTATCGGCGTGCCATCGACGTGTCTCGCAGGGCGGCCTAGAGCGTTCCCGGTATGAAAGAGGACATCCTTGGCTACGGAGTGGATGACCACTCGGTGGACCAATGCGCGGACAGCCTGTTCGCGGTTCTCCGGAGTCCCGGCAGTCCCAGAGGCTGCGTCTGGCTAGCCTGCCTGAACCCGCACTCGTACGCGGTGGCACGGAATGATGAGCTGTTCAGTCGGGCACTGCAGGACGCAGACTGGCTGGCGCCGGACGGTGCCGGAATCGTGCTGGCGTCGCGCCTGCTGGGGGGCGGCATTCGGGAAAGGGTGACAGGCTCGGACGTGTTCCGCGAACTACATCGGCGCATGAATGCCGCCGGTGGCATGAGTGTGTTCTTCCTGGGATCAACCGAGGAGACGCTGGCCTTGATTCGGGCGCGGATGGCGAGAGATTACCCGGCCGTGCGAGTGACCGGGACCTATTCGCCCCCGTTCAAACCGGCCTATTCGCCCGCCGAACTGGACGCAATGGTCGATGCGGTGAACACCACAGCGCCGGATGTGTTGTGGGTGGGGATGACGGCTCCGAAGCAGGAAAAGTGGATATATGAGAATCGCGCCCGATTGAACGTGAAGTTCGCCGGGGCGATCGGGGCGGTGTTCGAGTTCTATACCGGGCGCGTGAAGCGCTCCCATCCAGCGTTTCAGAAGCTGGGGTTGGAGTGGCTGCCGAGGCTGCTTCAACAGCCCCGACGGTTGTGGCGGCGAATGTTCATTTCGGCGCCGGTGTTTATGTTCGCCGTGCTGCGGGCCAGAGTGCAGCGTTGACGACCTCCGATTCGGTCCGTCACCACGGCGCGATCCCGCGCCAGAGACAATAGCCGGCCATGCCAATCAGTTCCTTGGCGATCTTTGTCCGGCTGACTGCTTCCGAATCGCGCGACGCGGGGATTGAAACATACCGAATGTCGGGCACGACTTTGCGAAACGTCTGCAGGGCGCGGCGGGAGTGGTACCAGGACGTGACCAGGATCACCTTGCGCGCGCCAAGACGACGCAGAATCGGCGCCGAGAGCGTGGCGTTGGTATAGGTGGTCGTGGAGTTGCGCTCGCGGATGACTGTCTCCGGCGACATTCCATGGGCCCGGGCAAAGTCGTTGGCCGGCGGATAGTTGGCGTAGCCGGTGAGGAGGATCGTGGGGGCGAGCCCCCGCGCATAGAGCTGGGCGGCCCATTCGAGCCTGGGGCCGTCGCCAGTGCCGAGGACGACGATGACATCGGCCTTCTCGGGAGGATCCAAGACTTCGAGATAGTCGGACGCGGCCCGAAGTGGGGCGTCGGTCAGCCAGAAAGCGAGCGCGGCGATCAAGATCAGAGCTACCGGGCACGCGATCAACAACAAGACAATCTTCTTCATCTTCTCGTCACTCGCTGACCGGTCCAGTACATCGTCGCGTGGAACCGAACACGACCGAATTATCGCTGAAGCGGCCGACGCGTCAAGTCACACCGCCGAACATCGCATGACCGAGATCAATCCTGACGGCCAGCGCCTCGTCGCGGTGCTCGCGAAGAGCGCCGAGGTGGAGCAGAACCTGAGTGAGGCGGAGTGGGAACGCCTGCTCGCGCTGGCGAAGCATCACGACGTCGTGCCCGTCGCGTATGCGCGCTTGAAAGAACGCGACGTGGTCCCGCCGCCGCCAACTGCGGCACGACTGCGACAGGCCTACCTCGTGAGCGCCGCGCGCAACGTGCGCCTGTTTGATGAACTCGCCAAAATCCTGGGCGCCTTTGAGGCCGCGGGCATCCAGGTGGTTCCCTTCAAGGGCGCGAGCCTCGCAAGAACGGCTTACGGCGACATCGCCCTGCGCCCGATGGCGGATCTCGACTTGTGGGTGCGGCGCGAGCACATCGAGGCGGCGCGCTCGGCGATGGAGTCTCTCGGCTATGCCCCACCTTCCGAGGCCGGCGGGGACTACGCGTGGCAGGCCGCATTGACAGGCGAAACGCAGATGTCCAAGGAGCACGCACCACTGGTCGAGCTCCACTGGAAGATCTTTCCGGGCGAGTGGGTGCGACACACCGCACGCATAGACGAGGACGCTATCTGGCAACGGGCGCTCGCGCGCGAGGGAACCGGCCCACGCGGCCTCTCGCACGAAGACGCCGTCATCCACAACTGTATCCATCTCGCCGTCACTCACAAGATGTCGGACGGCGGGCTCCGAACACTGCTGGACCTGGACGTCGCGCGCCAGGCATGGGCGATCGACTGGCGAACGGTTGCCGAACGTGCGCGCGCCTGGCGGGTGTCATGCGCGACATGGGTTGTGCTTCACGCCCTGGCGGAGCTGTTTGGCGACCCCGACAACGAGTTGCCCCTGGCGGATCTCGCGCCTTCTTCGTTGCGCCAATCACTCCTGAAGCGACTCGCTTCTACGCGCGAACTCGTGGAAGCGAGACAGCTGAGCGGCGGTCCGAAGCGATTCCTGCTGCTGCTGCTGCTGGTCGATCGCCCTGCCAGCGCCTTCAAGCTCGTGTGGCGCGCGGTGTTCCGCGATCGCCACTGGCTGCAGTTGCGCTACGACCTGCCGAATGCGCCATTGTGGCGAATCTGGCAACTGCGCCTGAAGCACATCGTGCACTTCAAGGTATCGGGAGAGATCTGAGAGTTGGCCTCACCACTCATGTCAGCACGACCCACTCCCCGCCAGCGCATCCAGGCCGCATTCCGGCTGGGCCGCGCCCTGCACCTGGTCTGGCAGACGGCGCCGCGGTGGACGCTTGCCAACGCCGCACTCGTGGTCGTGCAAGGTGGATTGCCTCTGGCGGCGCTCTATGTGATGAAGCGCATCCTGGACGCGGTCTCAGCCACGGTCGGCGCGCCGGGCCGGCCAGAACTCGTCCACGGGGTGTTCCTCTGGATCCTGATTGCCGCCGGCGTCGCGCTTCTCACCGCGCTCACGCGCCTGCTCACCGAATACGCCACGGAGGCGCAGTCGCTGCAAGTGACCGACGCGGTGGCGGAGATCCTGCACGCGCAGTCCATCGCGGTGGACCTGGCGTACTACGAAGATCCCTCCTACTACGACACGCTGCACCGCGCCCAAGGCGAAGCGCCCTATCGCCCCTCGCGCATCGTCAACGGCCTGATTCAGATCGCGCAGAACGGCCTGGCGCTCGCCGGCATCGCGGCCTGGCTGATCTCGCTGAACTGGCTGCTGGCCGCCGCCCTGTTCATCGGAGTCCTGCCTGGTGCGTTCGCCCGCCTGATGTACTCGCGCCGGCTCTTCGGCCTGCAGCAGGCACAGACAGAGCAGGAACGCCGGGCGTGGTACTACCACACGGTGATGACCGAGATGCGCCACGCGAAGGAATTGCGCATCTTCGACCTGGGCGCGCTGTTCCGGTCGCGCTACCAGGACCTGCGCCGGGCCATCCGTACCGGGACGCTCACCCTCGCCCGCTACCGGATCGTGACTGATCTTTTCGCGCAGATCGTGGCGATTGCCGCCCTCTTCGGCTCGCTCGCCTGGATCGCGCTCCAGACGATTCGCGGCGCCGTCACCCTGGGCGACCTGGCGGTGTACTACATCGGATTCCAGACAGGCCTCTCACTGCTGCAGGCCGTGCTGCGCTCGCTGGCGGGGCTGTACGAAGACAACCTGTTCCTCACGAATCTCTATCGATTTCTCGACCTCGTGCCGAACGTTGCCGCCCCACATCAGCCGAAGGCCGTACCAGAGCCGATGACCCGCGGCATCAGCTTTCATGACGTTGCGTTCCGCTATCCAAGTCATGCTTCGGACACGCTGGAACACATCGACGTGACGGTGGCGCCGGGGGAAGTCGTCGCACTTGTCGGGGAGAACGGATCGGGCAAGACCACGCTCATCAAGCTGCTCTGCCGGCTGTACGATCCGACACGCGGAGCCGTCACGGTGGACGGCATCGACCTGCGCGATCTCGATCCCGTCCAGTGGCGGCGCCAGATCAGCGCGGCCTTCCAGGATTACGCGCACTACGCGCTAACCGCCAAAGAGAACATCTGGCTTGGCGACGTCGCGACACCTCCCGACGCTGTGCGCATCGCGGAAGTTGGCCGCCGCTCCGGCGCCGACTCGGTCGTCGGCCGCCTGCCTCTCGGCTACGACACGCTGCTCGGCCGCTGGTTTCGGGAGGGACAGGAGCTCAGCGAGGGCGAGTGGCAACGGATCGCGATGGGGCGCGCGTTCTGGCGTGACGCGCGCGTTCTGATTCTCGACGAGCCCTCCAGCGCACTCGATCCTCTCGCCGAAGCCGAGCTACTCGGCCAGTTTCGCGAGCTCCTGGGCGGACGCAGCGCCATCATCATCAGCCATCGCCTCTCCACCGTGCAGATGGCCGACTGCATCTACGTGATGGACCAGGGCCGGATCGTCGAGAAGGGGCGGCATGCGGTGCTCCTCGAGAGCAACGGGCACTACGCGCGGCTCTACCGGGCGCAGGCGCAGCACTACCGGGACCAGTGAAGACCGCTGCTCACGTCCCACTCCCGGAGTGATTGCGGTGGGGCTAATTACTCCCGGAGTGATTGCGATGGGGCTAATTACTCCGGGAGTGATAGCCCGGTTGCCGCCGCGGGCTGACGCAGTCAGTGTTACCGAACGGAACATCAGGTATCGTTTGTGCAGTCAATGCTTTACAGCCGTTCGTACTCACGGCGAGAAGAGGCTGTTGGTTTGACACGTACGGCGAATGGCGGATATCGTCTGAGATGGAAGACTGTCTGATCTGGAAGTTCTAGACCGTGGAAGGGCGCTACCAGCGCCCCTGCTATCGCGATCGGTAATTCAAAGAGAGAAGACACTATGAAGCAGGAAAACACACCCCGGACCGCACCGCAGAGCGGGACACCCGGCACACAGAAGTTGTCGTATGAGGCACCCAAGGCAACTTTTGTCCCTCTCAAGCTTGAGGAGAGACTGCTCGTCTGCGATAAGTCGATGGATATCTGTTTTGGTCACGAGGGCCATCCGCAGAATCAGCAGAACAAGAGCTAGGCCGCCCCTTACCCCGTT
The DNA here is from genome assembly GCA_026393755.1 of Acidobacteriota bacterium. Taxonomy (NCBI): domain Bacteria; kingdom Pseudomonadati; phylum Acidobacteriota; species Acidobacteriota bacterium. The sequence continues at coordinate 210,269 of JAPKZO010000028.1, read as the reverse complement.
TACCGCCTGTGGACCCAACACGCACCGCAGGCGAACAGGCGTTCGAACAGGGCAGCCGCCGCACCCGCGGCCGGACGTGCGGTGGCGGCAAGAATGGCCCGTTTCCCGACCCCGGCCCGTTCACTCGATCAGGCGCTGTTGCGCCGAAATGAACACCTCAACACAACAAGGAGTGCGCGCGCTTCGTCTATCGCGCTAGGCATTTCAAAGAGAGAAGAAGCCATGAAACAACAGAACCCACCCGCGACCACGCCGCAGAGCGGGACGCCCGTCGCGGAGAAGTTGACCTACGAGCCGCCGGAGGCGACGTTTGTTCCTCTCAAGCTTGAGGAGCGACTGTTGACATGCGCCAAGCAGCCCAGTGCTGGCGGCGGTGACAGCGGCAAACGCCCAGGTCCCAGTTGCAGTGGATCCCCTTCCGGCAGTTAGGCCCTGCTGGCTTGCGACCCTCTGGCCTTCAGTGCGGGCTGCTGAGTGTAGTCGGGCCACGGGAATCCCGACAGATCCGCCTTGCTTGGAGAAGCGGCCGCCGGAAGAAACCACGCTTGCTTCCGACCCCGAAGTTCTACTGGACCCCGTCGAGCCGCAAGGACAAGACACGATCAGGAGAATTCAGTGAAACGTAAAGCAGACTTCATGATGCAACAGGTCGGCGGGGAGCGCCTGCTCGTGCCGCTCGGCGCGCAAGTCATGAACCTGAATGGCCTTCTCACGTTGAACGAGACGGGGGCCTGCGTGTGGGAACGGCTGGCAGAAGAGCGCTCAATGGACGATTTGGTCGCCGCCGTGGCTGAACGGTTTGCCGTCTCAGACGCCACGGCCCGCGCCGATGTGCAGACGTTTGTCGGCGAGATGACACGATTAGGCCTGCTGGAACGATGACCACGGTGAGCGCAGCGCTTCCGACAGATTACGGCCCGCTGGTGCGCGAACTCCAGCGCCGCGCCGCCGCCGAGCGTCAGCCAGTCAACGGCACGTTCGAGTTGACCGAGCGCTGCAATCTGGGCTGCCGCATGTGCTACGTCTGCCAATCGGCCGGCGATGTGGCGCGGAAAGCCAGAGAACTTTCGGCGAGCCAATGGCTGGACCTGGCACATCAGGCCGTGGACAACGGCATGGTCTTTCTGTTGCTCACCGGCGGCGAGGTGTTGCTGCGCCCCGATTTCTTCGAGCTGTACACCCCGCTCACGCGGATGGGTCTCATCCTCACCCTGTTCACCAACGGCACGCTCATCACCGATGCACTGGCCGCGCGCCTGGCGGACGCGCCCCCCAGCCGCACCGAAATCACGATCTACGGCGCGACCACTGCCACTTATGAAGCGGTCACGGGCGTCCCCGGCAGCTACGCCCGCTGTTGCGCCGGCATCGAAGCGCTCGTCAAGCGTCGCGTCCCGCTCGGCCTGAAGACCACGGTGACGCGCCAGAACGTGGACGAACTGGACGCCATGCGGCAGATGGCGCACAACTGGGGACTGCCGTTCTCTGGAGGCTGGCTGCTCTCCACCCGGCGCGACGGCGCGATGTCGGGGGTTGCCGATTGCCGCCTCTCTGCCTCGGACTGTGTTGCGCTCGAAGCGACCGACCGCGCATCCGCGACCGAGTGGACCGAGACCGCTTTGCGCGAGTCGTCTTCAAGTAGTGGTCGCAGCTTTTTCTGTCAGGCTGGCCAGGCCGCCTTTATCATCAATCCGCAGGGCGAAATGAATGCGTGTATCGACCTGCCCTTGCCCGCGGCTCGTCCGCTTGAGATCGGTTTTCTCGCAGCGTGGGAGCAGGTGCAGCGCTTTGTCGATTCTGCGCCGCCACAGGCGCCGCTCTGCCTGGCGTGCGACGTGCGCGGCTTTTGCCCAACCTGCCCGGCGTGGTCGAAGCTGGAAACCGGCACCCTGACTGAACCCGTGCCCTATCTGTGTGACATCGCCCGCGCGCGCAAGGACCGCTATGGCCACCCCGCATAACATCCCGATCCGCATCGCCAACCTCTTGATTGAGTTGACCAGCCCACTTTCCGCGGTCGAACTGGGTATCGAAGGGCGGCTCGGTCCGTTCCGCGCAGAAGAGGGCGCGCTTGAGAATCCGCTATCCCGCGTGGCGCTGCGTTGGGAAGACAGCAAGAACCCTCCCGCCCCGCAGGGCGAGCTGATCTACGACCCGGGCTCCATCTGGAAGATGTACCGCGCGGGCTCGGATTTCTGCGCCACGCTCGCCTACGAGAACCAGGGCCAATCGGTGCCCGTGCAGGGCCTGCTTCGCGCGAACCGCGCGTGGGACGACGCGATCCTGACGGAACATCGCAGCGGTCTGGGCTGGCAGAGCCTGCTCAACCTCGGCGCGGGCGAACTGATCTTTCGTACCGCCATCCTCTCAAGCGGCGGGCTGGTCCTTCATTCCTCCGGCCTCGACGACAACGGCAAGGGCATCGTCTTCATCGGGCATTCCGGAGCGGGCAAGAGCACGCAGGTCGGCCTGTGGAGTCACGAGCCGGGCGTCGTGGCGATGAACGACGATCGCATCGCCGTGCGCGTGGAGGCCGGCGGCCCGGTGTGTTACGGCACGCCATGGGGCGGCACGGCCGAAATTGCCCGCAACCACGCCGCACCGCTGGCGGCGCTGATCGTGCTCGAACAGGCGTCCGAGAACGCCATTCAACCGCTGGCTCCGGCGGCCGCAGCACCACTGTTGATGGCTCGCGCATTCCTGCCGTATTGGGACGCCGCGCTGATGCAGCGCGCGATGGCGAATCTCAACACGATCCTGGCGCGCGTGCCCGTGTATCGGTTGCGCTGCCGCCCGGAGGGGGCGGTCATTTCGCTGGTGCGATCGATCTTGTGATTCTCCCCAGCCGCGACTTCATGCCGGTTGTTCGCGCCGCACTGGAACGCGGTCAACGGGTAAAGATGACGGTGACCGGCACCAGCATGTGGCCCTTCCTCCGCAACGAAGACGTCGTGGAACTCAAGCCCGCCGGCGGGCTCCGGTTAGGGGACATGGTGCTGGTGCAAGCGGCTCCACCGGATACGTCAGAGCGCTACGTGTTGCACCGCGTCGTTCGAATGCAGGGCGGCGGGACATTCGTTCTTCGTGGCGATGCCCAGCCGCATTGCGAAGGACCGTTTGCCCCGAACGCCGCGTTGGGCGTGGTCACCACGGTCTGGCGCCACGGCCGTGTGCATCACCTGGACCGCGGCCTCTGGCGTCTCGCCGGGATCGCGTGGGCGCGGACGAGCCCCCTGGGGCCGCTACTCCTCCAGCTCACACGGCCTCTGTGGCAACTGCGACGGAAGAATCACTCGGGGAGTGATGTTCCACCTGAGAAGGCTCAATCGAATAGGGAATAAGATCATCCCGTGAACATCCTCGTCACCGGCGCGGCCGGCTTTATCGGTTCCCACGTTGCGCTCCGGCTGCTGGCGCGCGGCGACACGGTTATCGGACTCGATAACCTCAACCAGTACTACGACGTGTCGCTCAAGCAGGCGCGGCTGGCCCGCCTGACAAGCCAGCCGGGGTTCCGCTTCGTCAAGCTGGACGTCGCGGATCGTGACGGCATGGCCGCGATGTTCAACGAGCAGCAGCCGGAACGCGTCGTGCACCTGGCGGCCCAGGCGGGCGTTCGTTACTCACTGGCGAACCCCCATGTCTATGTCGACAGCAACCTCGCCGGATTCGTGAACATACTCGAGGGCTGCCGCCACGCAAACGTGGCCCACCTCGTGTACGCCAGCTCGTCCAGCGTCTATGGCGGCAACACGCGGATGCCGTTCTCGGAACACGACAGCATCGACCATCCGATCAGCCTGTACGCCGCTACGAAGAAGGCGAACGAGTTGATGGCGCACACGTACAGCCATCTGTTCAGGCTGCCGACGACGGGCCTCCGGTTCTTCACTGTATACGGCCCGTGGGGCCGGCCGGACATGGCGCTGTTCCTGTTTACCAGGGCCATCCTCGAGGGGCGGCCCATCGAGGTCTTCAACCACGGCCAGATGGTGCGCGACTTCACGTACATCGACGACATCGTCGAAGGCGTCATCCGCGTCGCCGATCGCCCGGCCGAGCCCAATCCCGCCTTCGACACCGCGTCACCTGACCCGGCCACGAGCAATGCGCCCTACCGGGTCTTCAACATCGGCAACAGTCAGCCCACGCCGCTCGTCGACTACATCGCGGCGCTCGAGGAGGCTCTGGGCAAGACGGCCGAGAGGCACTATCTCCCCATGCAGCCGGGCGACGTGCCCGCCACCTCTGCCAACACCGACGAACTGGATGCCTGGGTGGGCTTCAAGCCAGGCACCCCCGTCCGCGAGGGCGTGCGGAGGTTTGTCGAGTGGTACCGCGGGTATTACGGCATATGAACATGGCCGTGCCCGTGCTGGTGATGGTGGCCTGGGGGGCCCTGGCGTTTGGCGCGGTGTACGACTGGGCCTACTGGCCATTGCTCGCCGCTGGCGCGATCGTGGGCGTGTGGGGCTTGTTGCGACATGTGCCGCGCGTGCGGAGACGAGCTGGAGGGGCGCTGCTTCTCGGCATCCTGCTCGTTGCGGCTGCGATCGGCGCGCAGCTGATTCCGGTCGACCGCGCGACCCTCGTGCGCATGAGTCCGGCCACCGACGAGTTCCTGCGACAGTACGACGTGGCGTACGCCTTCGGCGTCGTCATGGAAACCCGGGCGGCCGCGCAGCAGCAGGCGATGCTTCGGGCGCAGCAGCGACAAGCAGAAACCCCGCCTGCCCCGCCGAAGCCGTTGTTGCCGTCAGCCGGCGAAGGCGGGACGTCCGCCCCTGTCGCCCCGGCGCGAGAATCCATCACTCATCCGATCAGCATCAATCCCGACAAGACGCTGCTGGGTCTGGTGTTCGTTGTGGGATTCGGTCTGCTGCTGCTCGGATTGCAGCGCGGTCTCAACGGCCTGGACCTCCGCGCGTTCGCTCCGGGCCTCACCGTGCTCGGCGTCGTTCTGGCCTTGATCGGCATTGTCCAGAAGGCGCTCTGGAACGGGAAGGTGTACGGATTCTGGGTGCCCGAGAACACGTACTTCCAGGCGTTCGGGCCGTTCATCAACCGCAACCATTTTGCGGGTTGGATGCTGCTGGCGCTGCCGGTGGTGATTGGCTACTTCGCGTCGCAGGTGGCCAAGGGCATGGTGGGGATATCGCCGGACTGGCGCAGTCGGATCGGCTGGTTTTCGACGCCCGCTGCCAGTCGTGCGGTGCTCACCGGATTCAGTGTTCTTGTGATGGGACTCGCGCTGACGCTCTCGTTGTCGCGCAGTGGCATCTCGTGCTTCCTGCTGGCGATCGTCTTGTCGGCCGTCAGTGTGTGGCGTCACCAGACGGGCTCGACGAAGGGCCGGCTGCTGGCCGCGTACTTCCTGGTCGTATTCGTGGCGGCCGTCAGCTGGACGGGGATTGACGCGATCGGCCAGCGGTTCGGCGAGGTGGGTTGGGAGTTTGGGGGCCGCACCGGTGCGTGGACGGACGCGTGGCGCATCCATCAGATGTTCCCGGCGTTTGGCACAGGGTTCAATACGTACGGGACGGCGACCACGTTGCTGCAGCAGTTTCTGGCGGCCTACCTGCATTTCAGTGAGGCGCACAACGACTACTTGCAGGTGCTCACCGAGGGCGGCTATTTCGTCGCGGTGCCGGCCGCACTGTTGATCCTCATCTTCGTGTGGCAGGTGATCGCACGGTTCCGCGAGGGCCACGACGATCGGACCAGTTACTGGATTCGCGTTGGCGCCACGACGGGAATTGTCGCGATGGCCTTCCAGGAGATCGTGGAGTTCAGTCTGCAGATTCCCGGCGACGCCGCGCTGTTCGTCGTGTTGTGCGCGATCGCGGTCCGACGTACTTCACCGAAGAACCATCCGCCTCTCTTCGACCGGGCGACGGTGGAGAGACCGCACGCCCCGGACCATACCGCCCCGGGTCCAGGGACCAGATTCCGGGCCACGGGTATCCGCTCCTGCACGGCCGCGATCGGGATCGCGCTTGTCGTTTCGTGCGCACTTGCTTCTGGCGCGTGCCGCAGTGGTTCCGGCGGGTCGCCCCCGGCGAAGGCGGTCTACGAGAAGGACACGGGCAAGCTGACACTGCTCATGTTCGACACGAACAAGGACGGGAAGACCGACGTGTGGAGTCACATGGACGGCACGCGTCTGGTCCGAATGGAGATCGACACGAACTTCGATGGCGTGATCGACCGGTGGGAGTACTACACTCCCGACGGCGCGCTCGAGAAGGTGGGGTCCTCGCGGTTCAATGACGGGCGAGTCGACGCATGGGCATTTGAAGCCGCCGGCGGCGGGATCGCGCGCATGGAGATCTCGACGCGCCGCGACGGCAAGGTCTCGCGCTGGGAAGTCTACGAGAATGGCGCACTGGCGCGCGCCGAAGAAGACACCACTGGCAATGGCAAGCCAGACAAGTGGGAAACGTACAGCAACGGGACGCTGGCGAGCGTCGCCTTTGACACGCAGAAGCGCGGGACGCCCGATCGCCGACTGGTGTACGGGCCGGGCGGGGTCACGGTCGAGAAGTTGAAATAGCCCGGCCGCGTGACGCCGGGTCGCAGTGCCGCAATGCCATCCTCCTCAATTACGCGGGGATTTCGAGCCGATCCGCCGGCCGGGTTGACTTATTCCCGCGATCCGCCGATATTCTAAAGTACCAGGGGTGTCTCTTCGTGTCTCTGCATCGAGGGATGAAATGGGGGCCGCGCCAGAGCGCGCGGCCGTTGATGACTTGAAAGTCTGGGTGAAACAATGAAACGCATTTTGATTTTGACGATGGTCCTGGCGTTGGGCGTCTCTGGAGTGCCATTGGCGGCCCAGCAACCGCAGATTGGCACGATCGAGGGCTTCGCCAGGGACGCGTGCCAGAGCCGGCTGAAGGACGCCAAGATTCAACTGAGGAATGTTGACACTGGCGTTCTGGCGGGTTCGACGATCACTGACAAGGAAGGCAAGTTCACGTTTGCCGGCATTCTCCCGGCCAACTACGTGGCTGAACTTCTCAACAAGGACGGCAAGGTGACCGACGTCAGCAAGTCCGTTGCGGTCGCGGCCGGCGCGGTCGTAAAGGACGTAGCGGTCGGGTCGAGTGCGCCCTGTGCGGTTCCGTTCTTCTTGAGCACCGCCGGCCTCCTTCTCCTGGGTGCCATTGCGGCGGGCGCGGTCGTGGGGGTCGTGGTGACCAACACCAGCCCTTCGCGGTAAGCACCGCGCACCTGCCCCGGTATCGGGGACGCTAACGGCTTGGTTGTGGCCCTGGAGGCGACGCCAAGCCGTTTCTGTGTACGGTCTTGCGCGCGTGGGCAGCGCACTCGCGCACATGGTTTGAAGGTGTGCACCCTGTGCGCGGCCGCCCACTGCTGTGCTCAGGGCGCGCACTTCGGTCATGCGTTCATCGCGCTCGTCTCGTCTTCATCAGCGACCGGATCGAGTTGGCCCGATCAGAATTGTTCGCGCGTCGACGATTCTCGTACTTCACGTTCGCGCGAAGTGCGCGATTCGGCAGACCCACCGGGAAAACACGCCCAAACGCCCCGAAAAACCGTGCACCGACTGGCAGTCGTGTGCACCGCATTTTCAATCCAGGACATGGCAATGCCCTTGCTCTAACGAGGGTGGGCTGCAACGAGACGCGCACATGTCGTGCGCACTCGAACGAGACGACAGCCCGCTGTTCAGAGCACATCAAGAAGGGCTGCCATGTCACACCGAATGTTCGCCGCCGCCGCCGTCGTTCTCATGTTGGTCTTGCCGGTGGCCGCACGCGAAGCCAGCGCACAGGCACTCGCTCCCGTCGGCGCCCAGGCGCTTGTTCCCGTCGGCGCACTGGCGCTCGTTCCCGTCCGCGCGCAGGCCCGGCTGTTCGAAGCGCTTCCGCTGCAGGCGGACGTTCCCAGCAACGCAGAGCCGCAAGTCGTTCCTGCGTCAGCGCAGTTGTCTTCGTCGGCGCAGGTGTCGACACCGCTTCGGGATCGGATTGCGCCGAGGAGTTCAGGTCCCGTCTCCGGCGGAATGTGGGCGCTCTATACCGCGACGATCGCGATGCAGGCGCTCGACTATCACTCCACGATGAGTGGGCTTAGAGGCGGCGCGGTCGAAGCGAATCCGTTGATGAGCAACGTCACGAAGAACCGCACCGCCTTCCTGGCGGTCAAGGCCGCGGTGGCGACCGGCGCGATTCTGGCCGCGAGGAGCATCGCGAAGCGCAACAAGCTGGCGGCTGTCGTGATGCTTGTCGCCGTCAACTCGGCCTACGCCTACGTGGCCATGCACAACTACAAGGTCGCGGGCAGCCTTCGTTAGGACCGCCCCCCGGGAGACCCGACCACGCGCCTCGCCGCGCCCTTCGGTCAGGCCGCCGGCCGGTCTCACAAGAGCAGGGGCACTTCTCGGCACATGTCCGGGGGGTGCCTTCTGCTTTGTACGGCCGGCCACAACCGCCGGTGACGGAGTGCACCGACGTATAATCAAAACCTGATGCGCATCTCGTGCGACCTCGACGGGGTTCTGGCAGACATGGATGGCGCCCTGGCCGCGCTGGCCGAGGAGGAATTCGGGATCTCGGCCAAGGGCCGAAAGCCGAAATCAGAAGGCGGGGAGAAGGCGGAGGCCCGCGTCCAGAAGGCGGCCGACAAGAATCAGGCCGATGACGGCGAAGGCGACGGCCCGTCGGAGCTGCCCAGCGCGGCGGTGCTCTCACGGCTGACCGCCCGGCAGCAGACGCGGCTCTGGCAACGCGTTCGCGACACGCGAAATTTCTGGGAATCGCTCAAAGAGCACGAGCCCGGCATCGTGCGTCGCCTCCAGCACCTGGCCTACCAACGCCGGTGGGATGTCCTGTTTGTCACGCAGCGGCCGTCGACCGCGGGGCGAACCGCGCAAGTGCAATCGCAGCGGTGGTTGCGCCGCCACGGGTTCGACCTGCCGGCGGTGTACACGACCGAAGGATCGCGCGGGGCCATAGCCGCCGCGCTCACAATCGACGCGCACATCGACGACCGGCTCGAGAACTGCGTAGACATCTCGAGCGACTCCAAAGCGCGGTCGATTCTTGTGTGGCGCGACGAGGAATCCTACGACCCGATTTCGAAAGGCGCCCGCAAGCTTGGCATTACCGTTGTGCACACGGTCGCCGAGGCGCTCGCGCTGCTCGAAGCCAGACCCTGATGCCGCCGAGCATGCGCGAGAATCACAGGGCGCTCGCGGCCGCTCCTTCGTCTTTCTTCCCCAGCGCAAACGTCATCGTGCCTTCGGCGCAGACGACGCCATTGACGCGGGCGACGCCGTGCAGCGACCCGATCCGGCTGCGCAGGCGGCGGACAGTGGCCTCGATTTCCACCTGATCGCCGGCGTACACAGGCCGGCGGAAGCGCACGCGGTCGATGCCCATGAAGAAGATGAGCTTATCCTTGTTCTCCGGCTTCGCGAGGATCATGATCGCGCCGACCTGCGCGACCGCTTCCGTCAGAATCGTCGGCGGCAGCGTGGGCACTCTTCCCGGTTCCACCGCCAGCACCTGCTCGTTGCGGGAGACGTTCTTGATGCCGACAATTCGCTTGTCGGGCTCGAGCGCAATGATCCGGTCCACCAGCAGAAACGGATACCTGTGCGGCAGGATGCGCTGGATGACGGTCTGATCGAACGGCAGTTCAAATTCCACAGTGCGTCCTTGTCTCGTCTCGCGTCACCCCGGGGTCAATCACTCCCGGAGTAATTAGCCCGCCCGCAATCACTCCGGGAGTGATTACAATTTCGTAATTACTCCGGGAGTGATTAGCCCGCCCGCAATCACTCCGGGAGTGATTATTCTCCCCCCCAGTATAATGCGGTCTGTGACTGAGCCTCTCGATCTCGACTTGCTGGCGGCTGCGGCGTCTTCCGACCAGTCTGCCGCCAAGAGCGACCGGCAGATGCTGACGACGCTCTTTGCGCTGGGGCGCGAAGTGTCGTCGGTCCTTGATCTGGATGAACTGCTTCGCAAGCTGCCGGATCTGATCGCGCGCGTCACCGATTACCACGCGTTTGCGATCTACCTGCTGGACGAGGAGCGCGGCGAACTGCACATCGCGTATTCGACGGGCTATCCGGAGGGCAGCCGGGAACTGAGGCTGAAAGTGGGGGAGGGCCTGGTCGGCGCGGCGGTCGAGGCGGCCCGGCCTCTGCTCGCGAACGACGTCACGAATGACTCCCGCTACATCGAAGCGGTTCCGGGGACGCGGGCTGAACTGGTGCTGCCGCTCCGACGGAAGGGCCGCGCCATCGGCGCGCTGAACCTGCTGAGCCGCAATGTGGGCGAATTCACGCCGGCCGAGGTCGAGACGCTGCGCAACTTTGCGGCGTCGGTGGCCATCGCGATCGAAAACGCGCGGCTGTTTGCCACGGAACGGCGCTATGCGGACACGCTCGAAGCGCTGGGGGAAATAGGCCGCGATTTCGCGTCCACCCTCGACCTGGACGAGTTGCTCGAGCGCATCGCCCGGACGATCAAGCGCGTCATCGACTACCGCACGTTTGGCATTCTGCTGGTCGACGAAGACGCGCACGCCGTCGTGCTCAGGCTTGCCGTGAAGTACGACGAGCAGATCCTCCAGAAGCGGATTCCGATTGGCGAAGGTCTTGTCGGCTACGCGGCGCTGCACAAGACGCCGGTCCTTGTCGGGGACGTGCGCCTGGATCCGCGCTACATCAAGGTGGTCGAAGACGTCCGGTCCGAACTCGTGATTCCGCTGCTCGTCAAGGACCGCTGCGTGGGGCTGTTCGATCTCGAGAGCCCCGAGCTGAACGCCTTCGACAAGCGGCACGTGGAACTGCTGACGCCGCTGGCGTCAAGCGCGGCGGTGGCGGTCGAAAACGCGCGCCTCTACGACGAGGTCCGCCGCAACGAGATCCGGCTCGACAAGGAGATGCGCTTCGCCCAGCGTGTGCAGCAGGCCCTGCTGCCGACGGCTTTGCCGAAACGGCTCAAAGGCGTGGACGTCGGGTGGCGGTTTGAGCCGGCTCGCGAGCTCGGCGGCGACCTGTACGAGTTCCTGTCGCTCGAACCCCACAAACTGACGGTGGCGGTCGGCGACGTGTCGGGCAAGGGGGCGCCCGCGGCCCTCTACAGTGCGTTTGCGGGCGAACTGCTTCGTTCCCGCACCTTCCGCCGGCGCCACAGCGCGGCGGCACCGAGCCCGGCCGAAGTGCTGGCGTCGATGAACCGCATCATGCACGAGCGGCGGCTCGAGGAGTACTACTGCACGTTGCTGTATGCCCAGTTCGATGTCAGGCAGCACCGCGTGACGCTGGCCAACAGCGGTTTGCCGTTTCCGATTCACTGCAGCGGCGAGCGCTGCACGCAGATCGAGTGCCCGGGTGTGCCGCTGGGGGCCTTTCCGGAGAGTTCGTACGACGATCTCACCATCAGCCTTGGCATCGGCGACGTGTTCGCGTCCTGCTCGGATGGCGTGTTCGAGGCGATGAACGAAGGGGGTGACGAGTTCGGGGCGGAGCGCCTGATGGCCGTGATTCAGCATGCGCGGACGAAATCCGCCCGCGAGATTGTCGATGCGATCTTTGACGCGGCCACGGCGTTTCGCGGCACGGCGGCGCAGAACGACGACATGACGGCCGTCGTCGTGAAGATGACGACGTAATCGTGTGGCGCGGAAGAAGGCCCTTTCCGTGCGCCAGCATGACGAATCACACAGTGTGTGCAGGCAGGTGCGTGAGCCGCGCCGGATCGCCCTGCCATTCGGGGTGGTGATGCCAGCGCCTGCCTGTTGTTAATCACCCCGTTGATCCGACGCGGCCTGCTCCCCGTCGCTTCAAGAGTCGTGCCGGGCGAGAGACCCGGATTGTCGCCTGTTTCAGGTGGTTCCCGGGGTGGGGCGTCCTCAACCGCGGACGTTGCTTGACCTCTGCGCTGGACTATACTGAGCGAAGAATGTTAACTGTCCAGTTCGCGGCCCACTGATGTCGAAACAACTCGAAACTCTCCTCCGCCAGTCAGACCTGCTGACCGAGGCTCAGCTGATCCGGGATCTGGAACAGGCGCGGAAGCAGAACATGTCACTCATCGACGTGGTACTGCAGGAAGAGCGCCTGACCGAAGAACAACTGGCCGATCTGTTTGCGGCGGCCACGAAGATTCCGCGGATACGCGTGGCCGCGTCTGCGGTTGATCCGGTGGCGATCGAGAATGTCCCCGACAAACTCGCGCGCCGGTACTGCTGCCTGCCGTTGTCGGTCGAGGGGCGCGTGCTCACGCTGGCGTTGGCGGACCCGGGCGACTATCTGGCCATCCAGGACATCGAGTTCGCCTCGGGGTTGTCGGTTCGCCCGGTGATTGCCACGCGGACGGAGATTCTCGACGGCATCGAGGAGCGTTACGCGGCCGAGGATCGGATCGGGAGTTTTCTCGCCAACGTCCCCGACGTGACCGATCTGCACATCGGCGCCGACGATCCGACCGAGGATCTCGCCGTGTCGGTCGTCGATTCCCGCTCGGCGGCCGACGTGGCCCCGGTCGTCAAGATGTGCAATCTCATCGTCCACGATGCGATCAAGGCGGGCGCCAGCGATTCGCACATCGAGCCGACCATGCACGACGTGAACGTGCGGATGCGCGTGGACGGCGTGCTGCGCGATTACACCCACGTGCCCAAGTGGCTGCACAGCCCGCTGGTCTCGCGCCTGAAGATTCTCGCCAAGCTCGACATCTCCGAACGGCGGCTGCCGCAGGACGGACGCATCAACGTGCAGTACCAGGGGCGCACGATCGACATTCGGGTGTCCACGCTGCCGACGCACTTCGGCGAGAAAGCCGTGCTCCGGTACCTTGGTGGCGGGGTGTTGCCCAAGGTCGATCGGATGGGCTTGAACGCCACCCAGTCGACCCTTCTGGAAGACGTGATCCGACAGCCCCAGGGCATGATTCTCGTCACCGGGCCGACCGGATCGGGGAAGACGACGACGTTGTACGCGCTGCTGGCCAGGCGCCGGTCTACTGAAGTCAACATCGTCACGGTCGAAGATCCGATCGAGTACCACCTGCCGGGCATCAACCAGGTGCAGATCAATCCGAAGGCCGGCCTGTCGTTCGCGAACGCGTTGAGGTCGATTCTGCGTCAGGATCCTGATGTGATTCTGGTCGGCGAGACACGCGATCAGGAAACGGCTGAAGTGGCGTTCCAGTCGGCGATGACCGGACACCTCGTGCTGAGCACGCTGCACACCAACAGCGCGGTGGCGGCGATCCCTCGCCTCTACGATCTTGGCGTCGAACCGAGCATTCTGGCCACGTCGCTGACGCTGGTGATCGCGCAGCGCCTCGTCCGGCGCATCTGCGACGGGTGCAAGGAACCGTACATGCCGGACGCCGAGACGTCGCTCAAAGTGGGCCTCTCCTCAATCGACGGCATGGTGTACCGGGGCAAGGGATGCGCTTCCTGCGGGGGAACGGGCTTCGCCGGGCGGGTGGGCATCTACGAGTTCTTCCGGCCGACCACCGCTGTGCGGAAGATGATCGGCGCTCGAGCGAGCGAGAGCGATTTGCGGGCGGCGGCGCGTCAGGGCGGCATGAAGTTGCTTCGCGAGGACGCGCTCGACAAGGTGAAGCAGGGGATTACGTCACCGGATGAAGTGCTGCGCGTGGTGCAGATCGATCAGACCGAGTCGCCCTGCGCGTACTGCGGCGCGCTCATCGAGATTGACTTTTCCACGTGTCCGTACTGCCTGAGCAATCTCAAGAAGACGTGTGCGAGTTGCGGGCAGGATCTCAAGATCGAGTGGAAAGCGTGCCCGTACTGCAACTCGAAGGCCGCGCCGTTGGAACTCGGCGAGGTGACGGTGGCGCTCACGTCGGCCGCTTCATCTGACGGGCGCGTGGCACAGCGGCCTGTGACGCCGGGTCGCGCCGCGGCTGGAGCGCCGAGTGTGTCGAGCGCGGATCCGATGAGCTGGCCGGGCGTTCGCACATTTGATTTCGACATCGGCGACGCGACATTGCCGGATCAGACGGCCGCGGCCCGGCCGGAAGCGCGTGTCTCCTCGCCGTCAGACGCGCACCGCGTGAGCGCACCAACCGCGGCGGCCCGAGATCGTACGCCCGCTGCCGAGGTGGCGGCGCGGGCACCCAGTGAGGCGTCGGAGCCCGAAGCGCGGCGGCTCCGCGTCCTGGTGGTGGATGACGACGAGGACATCCGGCAGGTCGTGGCGTTCACGCTGAAGAGCCTGGCGGTGCCGGTCGATGTCGCTCAGGCGGTGGACGGCCAGGAAGCCGTTGAACTGGCCACGGTACAGCCCCCCGATCTGGTCGTGCTCGACGTCATGATGCCGCGGCTGGACGGTTTCGAAACGTGCACGAAACTGCGGCAGAGCGTGCGGACGGCCTTTATTCCCATTCTCATGTTGACCGCGAGCGCGGACGAGATGAGCCGATCGAAGGGGTATCTGGTCGGGACCGACGATTACATGAGCAAGCCGTTCCAGCCGGCCGATCTGAAGCAGCGCGTGACGACGTTGTTGAGACGATCGTACGGAATATAGATCTCGAATCGGGCGCAACGTGTTGCGCCCCTACGGGACAGTACGGACGAATCCGTCGTAGGGGCGGGCCTCGTGCCCGCCCGAGCGTCTGCGTAGGGGCACGGCATGCCGTGCCCGCCGGAACGTGGGCGCGATTGATCGCGCCCGATCGGAAACCTGTGAGCAAGACTGACGACAAAGGCGCAATTGCCGGCGAGCAGGCCCTCGTGTCGATGCTCATCCATGAATTGCGCACACCGCTGACGGCGCTCCGCGGATCGCTCGGCCTCTTGACCGAGGAGGCCAAGGACGCCGCGCCGGAGGTCCGGAGTTTCGCGGCGATTGCCGCGCGCAACGCCGGCAAGCTGGTGTCCATGCTGGATGATGCCGCCGACTACTGGCGGCTCAGCGATTCGAAGGCGCCGTTGCCGTGCGAACCCACAGACATCGCTGACACGGTGCAGCGCGCGCTGGACCAGGTCCAGGCACTCGTCGAGGAGCGCGGCATCCTGCTGGATGTTCAGGCCACGCCGGCCGAGGCAAGTGTCAATCCGGCATTGGTCCGAGCGGCGGTCGTCCGCGTGCTGTCGTATGCGCTGAGCGTGTCGCCGAAGAAGGCCGCTCTGCAGGTCCGTGTCGATCGCGCCAAGAGGGCCGGCGCAAGCATCGTGGTGTCGGTGTCGGATGGTGGCACGGCGATTCCCGCCGATGCGGCCGCGCGCATCTTCGAGCCGTTCAGCGTGGTGGCGCGGCGCGGCGCGGAGCCGGCCAGGCCCACGGGGCTCGGCCTCGCCATTGCCCGGAGAATCGTGAAGCTGCACGGGGGGTCGCTCGTTTTCACCTCGAACGAGCAGGGTGGGCTGTTCTCGATCAAGCTGCCTGTCCGGCGCCCGAAACCCCGCTCGCGGCGCCGTGGAAAAGCACTCCCGGAGTAATTATCGGTGCGTCGTGGGGACAATTACTCCGGGAGTGTTTTTCCCATCGTCGGCCTGGCGACGGGAATCGTGATCCAGAACGTCGATCCGACTCCTGTCTCGCTGGTGACCCCGACCGATCCGCCCTGAATCTCGACGAGCGCCTTGGTGATGGCCAGGCCCAGGCCTGTTCCGTGGAACCTGCGCGTGTTGGCCCCATCGATCTGCTGGAACTTCTGAAAGAGCTGGCCAAGTTTGTCGGCCGCAATGCCGCGTCCCCGGTCGGTGATGGCGAAGGTCACGAACCCGGGCGGGTCTGGCCTCACTTCCAGCGTCACTTCTGACCGGGCGGGCGCGTACTTGAGTGCGTTCGACAGGAGGTTGACGATGGCCTGGATCGTGCGGTCCGGGTCGGCGTTGACCTTCGGGAGATCGGGCGGAATGATGGGCGTGAGCGTCACCGACGACCCTCTGGCAATCTGGCCGACGCTCTCGATGGAGTGCGTCACCAGTTCGCGGGCGTCGTACGGCCGCGGGTTGAGTTCGAGCTTTCCCGCCTCGATCTTCGAAATGTCGAGGATGTCGTTGATGATGCGCACGAGCCGATCCGTGTTTGCCAGGGCCACATCCATCAGGATGAGATGGTCCGGATCGAGCCCGGGCACATCGGACCTCAACAGCTGCAGCGAGCCCTTGATCGACGTGAGCGGCGTGCGCAACTCGTGCGAGACAACGGACACGAACTCGTTCTTGAGCCGGTCGACCTCATAGAGACTTGTGATGTCCTGGAACGCGGCGACGGCGCCGGTGATCACGCCCAGGTCGTTGCGCAGCGGCGCCGCGCTGACCAGCATGGGAACGACTCTGCCGTCCTGCGGCTTGACGATCAATTCCTGACCGACCACCACGTCTCCGCGCAGCGCGCGACGGGGTCCCCATTCATCCACCGGGCAGGCTCCGCCGTCCCGGTACGTGGCGTGGAAGCTCTCCCAGTACAGCTGTCGATCGTGCTCGGTGTCGGGTTCGCGGCCGATGAGCATGTCGGCGGCCGCGTTCTGAAGGACCACGCGCCCGCCGGGCGCCTCCAGGATGACCAGTGCCGCCGGCACCGTCGCGATCGTGGCCTGGAGCCGTGCCGATTCCTGCTCCGCGTTGACGCGGAGCGCGGCGTACATCTGAGAGATCTCGCGCTCCCGTGTGAGCGCGTTGGTCAGGTCGTGCTGCCGGCGCTGGACAGCGGCGCTCATGTCGCGAAACGCCCCGACGAGCGTTCCGATCTCGTCACGCTTGGCAGGCGGCGGCAGCCGGACATCGAAGTTGCCGCCCGAGATCTGGCGCGCCGATTCGGCCATCGCGGCCAGCGGATCCAGCAGGATGCGCGCCAGCACGGCGACCAGCACGAGCAGCATGATGATATCGACAGCCGGCAGCGCCAGCGTGAAGAGCGCGTTGTCGAAACTCGATTGCGATGCGTTCCTGATCTGGTCGCTGAGGAACACGAAATCGTGCCGCTGATGCGCATCGAGCGAGTTCAGGATCTGCCGGATGGGCGGAGCGGTCTGATCCCGCAGCACCTCTGGCAGATCGGTCAGCCGATCGCGGCGGTCCATCAGGTCTGTGACCATCCGATACCACTGCTGGAGCTGCCGGTCGAGATCGGCCAGCGACCGCTTGTCCTTTTCCTCGTCAACCAGCGCAAGCAGCAGCGTCGGGAGGTTGACGTACTCGCTCCACCGGCGGTCGAAGTTCGCACGGAACGCCGGCAGTCCCGTCAGCAGGTAGGACCGCTGCTCGTTCTCCAGTTCCACGACGACGCGGTTCATGCGGGACTGGTGATCGAACCGCTGCCCGGCGCGCAGGATCGTCCTGTCGCTGGAATTGCGCGAGGCTTCGAACCACATGACGGCCCCGGCCTGAAGGAAGGCCGCGACCACCATGAGGCCGATCACCGCGAAGATGCGCCCGCGCAGGCTCACAGTCAATTACCCGAGCTGTTTTCCGAGAATCGTCAGCACCTGCTGACCGAGCGTCAGCGCGTCGAACGGCTTGCCGACGCACCCGGCAGCGCCAAGCGCGAGCGCCTTGGCGACTTCAGATTCCTGCACTTTGGCCGTCAGGAAGATCACGGGGATCGCCTTGGTGGCCGGATCGGCTTTGAGCCGCTTGCAGGTTTCGAAGCCATCCATGTCGGGCATCATCCAGTCGAGCAGGATGGCATCGGGCGCTTCGGCGCCCACGCGCTCGAGCACCTCGAGACCGTTGTTGACCGTGACGACCTCGAATCCCGCACGCTTGAGCGAGAGGCGGGCGATCAGCTGCACGTCCGGTTCGTCTTCCGCAAGCAGGAGTTTCATAGTTAACACCAATATAATCAACGCGTTACGGCCTCGACCGCCGGAAATCAGGCTGGCTCGAGGCCCGCCTCGCCCGCCGGTCCGGAACGCTTCCCTGTGAGTATCGGCGCTTTCGCGATGCGGGGTCAATGTTCAACTGCCAACCAAGCAGGCGGGCTGCACGTCTGAGCTTGTGTAGTTGACACACTTCGTTTTGGAGGGGGTTATGCGTTTATCTCGTGCAATCGGACTGACGGTGATGATTCTCGCCCTGGCGGCAGCGGCGGCGGCGTGGGCGCCGGCGATCGCGGCTCAGCAGGACGACAAGGCGGTGCAGCAACCGCAGAAGCTCGAGAAGCTGGAAAAGATGATTGTGATGGTCGATGGGCGAACCGGGGCGGCTCAGCGCCAGAACTGGGTCGCCCAGACCGGGAACGTCTATACGCTGGGCGGACCACGTCTCGGCGTCTCGGTTCGCGATGTCGAGACGGCCGATGTGAGCAAGATGAAACTGTCGGGGCCGGCCGGCGTCGTGATCGAAGAGGTGACGAACGACTCGGCTGCGGCCAAGGCCGGGCTGAAGGCGGGCGATGTCATCATCCAGTTCGATGGCGAAGCGGTTCGCAGCACGCGCCAGTTCACTCGCCTGGTCAACGAATCGGCCGCTGGCCGAGCGTTGAAGCTCAGCGTGACGCGCGACGGGAAGCGCACCGATCTCGAGGCCACTCTGACTGGCGGGGAAGGCCCCCTTGCCAACATCACGATTGATCGCGATCGCATCCGGAGCGAAGTCGAACGGGGGCTGGCGGAGGCCCGGCGCGGGCTCGCGCAGGCCGACCGCGACAAGGCGCAGGCCGAACGCAACCTGGCCCAGGTCGCGCCGCTGATGCGTCAGTTCAGGATGGAGCGCCAGCCTGGTGGGACGACAGGGACGCCTGGTCCCGGGATGCCATCAGAAGGCGTCTTCACGTTCGAGGGCCCATTCGGCGGGGCGCTCGCAGCCCGGGGGCGTCTTGGCGTGACGGTTCAGGAACTGACTCCCGAGCTGGCAGCCTATTTCGGCGTCAAGGACGGCGTTCTTGTCTCGACGGTGCGCGCAGACAGCCCGGCTGCCAAAGCGGGCATCAAAGCCGGGGATGTGATCACGACGGTGAATGACAAGCCCGTGACCGATGCCAGCGTGCTGGTGGCGCAGTTGCGAGACAAAGAGGGCGAGGTGACTGTTGGCCTCTCGCGCGACAAGAAGACGTTGAGCGTGAAGGCGACCCTCGAGAAGGCGACAGGGGCCAGGTCACGGGTCGTGGTGCGGGGAAAGCCGGCGTAGGAAAGAGCTTATTCGGGTTCTTCTGTCAGGAGCTGCGCCAGCGCCGCAAGAACCCGCTCGAACTCGGATTCCACCTGCGTGAGCACGGCGGCCGCATCATCAAGCGTGCCGTGGTCGCCGAACTCCTCGAGTGTCGCGCACATGGCGGCCATTCCGGCCGCTCCCAACATCGCGCAATTGGTCTTCAGCGTGTGAGCCCCCACCGCGAGCATCCGGGCATCGCCGCCCGCAATCGCGCTCCTGAGCTGTTCGATCCGCTTCGGAGCGTTCGATCGGTAGATCTCGACGAGTTGCCTGATGAGCAGCGGCGTGCGGCATTCGTCTCTCGCCCGACGCAACTCGGTGATCGTGCCGGGATCGAGGACCGGTGAAATGTTGTTCCCCACGTCAAGAACTGTGCGATCCCGCGGGCGGAGCATTCGCGGAGGGCGCCGGTGTGATGAGCGTCGCCAGCTGCGCCGCCAGGATCGTGGCGACGGCGCGGACGGCGTCGGTCGGCTCGACATTCTTCTTCAACTCGATGGCCATCGCGCCCGTGCATCCCTCGGCGGTGACCAGCGGTACGACCAGGGCCCCTCCCGACAGCGGCTCGGCGGGCATCGTCTGCACGGTTCGGGTCCGGTAGGCCGTGGCCGTCGCGTTGTCGGCATCGGATCCGATTGCACCCATGCGCGCCAGCGTGGCCGAGGCATATCCGTGCGCGAGGACAGGGTGCAGGAGCCCGGGCGGCCCGTTCGGCATCCAGATGATGACACCGGTCGCATCGAGCGCGCCGGCCACGCGCTCCAGCAGTGCCGGCAACTCCCGCGTGCTCTGGACGCGGGCCAGCGACGCGCAGATGTCGGCAGCCGCCGCCAGGTTATTCGCGCGATCCTGACCCGCCGGCCAGGCTGACGTTGCGGCGGGCGTCCTGGTCGCCTCTTTGCCAGCGACCCCGCTTGACGGATGCGACAGACCGAGGCCAGAGCCCGACTCGGCGCCGGTCATCGGATCGCGGCCGTCCTGGGTCTTCGGGGTGGGTACCAGCGCAATCAGGATCACGAGCGTCAACCCGAGAGCGCCGCCGACATAGAACATCTGCGTCCGCCGCGCTGTGGCCGCGGCCGCCTCGTGCCTGGCGGTCTCGTGGAGGCGCGCTTCCTCGACGGAGGCGATGGCCTTGTTCAGCAGGTCATGACCATCGGCGAAAATGACGTCCGACGCCGAGAGACCCTGGCCTGAACTGACATAGTTGCGGGCCTTCTGGTCGGCCTTGCCAAACGACGCCATCGTCTCAATGGCGGCCTCGAGCGCGCCCTGTGCCTCGGGTGTCCCGGCCGCGGTCCGAAGATCCGTCAACTTCGACACGGCGTCCGCCATCATCTGGGTCAACTGCGTCTGCCATCGCTCGCTGTTCTGGCCTTCGGCCACGTATCCCCGCTGGGTCGCGCCGATCTCGGCAAGCGACTGCGACAACCCGCGCACCCGCGTCTCAAATTCGGTGATGGACGCCCGATCGGCCCGCGCCTGCTGGTCCAGGCTCCACGCCTGATAGCCCGCTGCAGCCAGCGCCGCGACGGCGATTGCGACCAAGAGAACGCGAACGGTCTGGTTCCTCATCAAGTCCCCCTCAACCGGCCCGGGCGGCTCCGATAGACCCTGGCGCGGTCCCCCGGACACACGGCATATCAGAACGTCGGCAGGTACGACGACAGGTACTGGGCGATCACGGTGAGGCGGTTGGTGATCATCAGGACGCCGACCGCCACGAGCAGGACGCCCGACGCGACCTCGATCGCGTGATAGTGCCTGCGGATGCGCGCGAAGACCGCGAAGAACTGGTTGATGGCGAGCGAGGTGATCAGAAACGGAATCCCGAGACCAAGCGAGTACGCCAGCAGCAGTTCGATTCCCTGCCACACCGTGTCTTTGCTGGCGGCGATGGCCAGGATGGCGGCCAGGATGGGCCCGATACAGGGGGTCCATCCGAAGGCGAACGCAATGCCGACCACCACTGCGCCAAGGGGGCCCGTCGGCTTCTTCCGGGCCTGCACGCGCTTCTCGTTGTAGAGCCAGCTGATCTTCAGCACGCCCATCATGTGCAGGCCGAACACGATGATGACGGCTCCCGCCACCTTGCCGAGAATGCTGAGGCGCGTCATCAGGAATTCGCCGACCGCGCTCGCCGACGCACCGAGGGACACGAAGACCAGCGTGAATCCGCAGATGAAGCCGAGCGACGACAACAGCACCTTGCCGCGGGCGCGCGCGGTGCCCTGAGTGTCGTCTCCGCCGCGCATTTCTTCGAGCGACACCCCCGAGACAAACGACAGGTAGCCCGGGATGAGCGGCAGCACGCACGGCGAGACAAACGACAGCAGGCCGGCGGCGAAGGCGGCGAAGAGGGTGACGTTATCCATTCGGACACCTGAGACAGAAAGTAGTCAGCTACTGACTATTTCCCAATCAATTCCGCTCTCACCACGTGCGGCTCGCCTTTGACCGGCGGCAGGTCCTGGAACAACTGATCCCACTTGCAGCGCTCGGACGGATTCGACGCGTGCATCCTCATGCGCGCGGTCTGCGGTCTGGCGAAACCGACGTCGGCGATGCCGGCGATCCCCGGAAGGCCACCCATCTCCTCGGCGATCGCGGCGCGCACGGCCGCCGCATCCGCGTACGTCAGCGGCAGGCCAAGTGCCCCGGCGACCTCGGTCAGCGCCAGCCAGTCTTCGCGCGCCTCACCGGGCGCGTTCATCACGCGCGAGGTGGCCTGCAGACGGCCGCCGTCGTTGGTGTAGGTCGCGTCCTTTTCCGTCCAGGCGGCGCCAGGCAGCACCACGTCAGCGGCCGCCGCCAGCGCCGTCTGCACGGGGCCCTGCACGATGAGGTGCGCCAGTTTGCCTGACGATCGGGCATCGACTATCCAGGAGACATCGCCAGCGCTGCCGTCGGGCCCGGGATCGAGCACAAACAGCGCCTTGACGTCGCCCGATTCAACCGCGCCGC
Source organism: Acidobacteriota bacterium (assembly GCA_026393755.1). Lineage (NCBI taxonomy): Bacteria > Pseudomonadati > Acidobacteriota > Acidobacteriota bacterium. The sequence continues at coordinate 188,186 of JAPKZO010000028.1, read as the reverse complement.
GCAACGCCGACAGATCAGCGCGATCCGATCCGCCTGCCGGCAGATTGAATCCGAAGACGCGGGCGCCGGCGATGTTGGGCGCGTCGACGGCCGGCACTTTGAACTTCGCCGCGGCGGGCTGCGCTTTTTCCGACGTGGTCCAGCTCACATCAACCCGCCGCTCGGCATCCGGTCCCTGTGTCTGCCGTACGATCTGGCGCACGAGGAACAGCTCTTCGTGCGATGCATGCGCCGACACCAGAACACGGAACGCTGACGGATTGGTCTGCAGCACCGGCCTGACGATCTCGGCGAGGCGGGCAAGGGCATCGGGCCAGGTGGCGGCGGTCTGCGCGCCCGAGCCGTGGCGCGCCAGGGGCGCCGTCAGCCGCGCGTCGCGTTCGACCCAGTGATACTGGAAGCGACCGATATCGCACATCCAGTAGCCGTTTACGTCGGCGTTGTACCGTGGTGTGATCCGAATCAGCCGGGCGCCCTTCGCCCACTCGGGCTTGGCCTTGATCCACGCGGTGGTGTTGCAGCCCTTTGCGCAGAGTGTGCACGTCGTGTCGACCGCCACCGGGTTGTCCCACGGCCGCGACTTGAAGCGGTAGTCGCGCGTCGTGATGGCCCCCACGGGGCACACGTCCATCAGGTTGCCCGAGACGAGCGAGTGCACGCCGCGTTCCTGAAACGTCGAAATCTGGCTCCTGTTGCCGCGATCGACGATTCCGATCTGCGCCTCGCCGCCGACCTCGCGCATGAAGCGCACGCAGCGCGTGCACAGGATGCAGCGATTGCGGTTCAACATCAGCGTCGGGCCGAAATCGACGTCGGCCTTCACGCCCTCGCCGTCGAACGTGCGGCGCGGGAACTCCATCCGGCTGCCGGCCGTGCCGAACGTGTACGAGTAATCCTGCAGCGGGCACTCGCCGCCCTTGTCGCACACGGGGCAATCAAGGGGGTGGTTGATGAGCAGGAACTCGAACACGCTCGCGCGCGCCTCGATCACCTCGCGGCTGCGCGTCTCGACCACCATGCCATCGGTGCAGACAGTCGAGCAGGACGTCTGCAGCTTCGGCATCTTCTCGACCTTGACGATGCAGACGCGGCAGGAGCCGTCGACCCCGAGACCGGGGTGGTAGCAGTAGTAGGGGATCGAAATGCCGTTGTCGAGGGCGGCATGAAGAATGGTCTTGCCCTTCTCGGTTGTAATCTCGCGCCCATCGATGCGCAGGGTGACGGTATCCATGCGTGCCATCATAACAAGGGTTTGGCCGGGCGCCTACCGCCGGGCGATGTCGACGATCGTGAGGCCGTCCCGGTTGACAACGACGTCGCGCAGCCGGCCCTTGAGGGGCAGGCGGAGCTCCGTGACGCGGTCGACGATCGAAACGAGCGCATCTTCGGCCGGGCCGGTTGTGTAACGCACCGTCACCGTCACCGGGTATTCGTACGTAACGCCGATCTGTTCCAGCCGCACGACGACGGTCGGGCTGGAGGCTTCCGGGTCCTGCTGCCAGGACGGTTTCAGTACGGGTACGCCTGTTCCGTGGATCCACTGCTCGAAGAACTGCTCGAGCGATTGCCCGCTTTCCGCCTCGAAGGCCTGCTGCACGTTGTCGGTTCCCGCCTTGCGGAAACGCCAGTCCTTGTAGAATCGCCGGAGTCCGCGGAAGAACATCTCGTCGCCCAGACGCCGGCGCAGCATGTCGAGCACGACGGCCGACTTGTTGTAGGCGATGGCGCGGAAGATCTGCGAGTCTCCGCGGATGTGCCCCAGCCGATAGCCGAGCGAGATGGGTCCATCCTCGGTCTTGTCTCGGCCCCATCGGGCCATCTGGCGAATCAGGTCGTCAAATGCCTCGTCGCCGCGGACCTGGCGCGCGTACAACGCCGCGAAGTACTGCGCGAATCCTTCACTGATCCAGCGTTCGTGATAGCTGCGCCATCCGACCGCCTGGCCCCACCACTGATGCGCCAGTTCGTGGGCGACGAAGAACTCCGGAAAGTTGGGGAACGCCGCGGGGTCGTGGCTCCAGTTGAACGTCGAGGCTGGCAGCGGCTGATTCAGCAGGGACAGATACGCGGGGCTGTGGCCGCCGGGCGTTTCGCCTTCGATCAGGCCGACGGTCAGACTCTGATAGGGCGCGTCGCCGATGATGGACGTGTAGTGCCGGAACACGCGCTCGGCGATTGGCAGCATCTCGCGTCCCTTCGTGACCTGGCGCGGATTGGCCTCGAGGCTCAGCGAGACGCCGCCGACATCACCCGCACCCTCGTAGGTGGTCGGGATTGTCGTCGTGCCGACGCGTTCAAAGCGGCTGATGACGCAGGCCAGATACCGGACTGGTTGCGTCGTGTCGAACTCGTACTGGATGGCGGGGATCTTCCCGTTGATGGCAGGGGCGGCCTTCGGGAATCCCGGCACGAGGCTGCCGCTGGCCAGGACCTGAAACCGTTCCGGCACGGTCAATTTCATGCGGGCCGATCCGTACGACGCGACGGCGCCCTGCGGGTACCACGCGCTGTTGATTGAGTACAGCGCGCTCGGCTCGCCGGTGAAGCGGACCTCGTCTACCACTCCGGCCGGGTCCTGGGGAAACTGCGGGCCGATGCCTTCGTGATCGGGCGGCGGCGGAACAAGCCGTCCGGAATAGCCCACCAGCAGGGTGATCTCCGTGCCGCTGGCGGCAATGGCGGGCAGAGAGATCATGGCGCTGGCCTGGTTGCGAACGCGGAGCGACAGGAGGCGCCCAAATTCCGGGCTGTAGATCCCGGTGATGGCGAGTGATTCTGCCAGCCGGAGCGTCAGCCTGTTGAGCGCCGGATCCTTGACGCGCAGCCGGATGCGGGCCACGCCTTCGAGCCAGTACCGATCCGGATCGATCGTCAGGTTCAGGTCCGTACTCTCCACCGCAAATGGCGCGTGCGCGTCCTCGTTAAAGAACCGGCCCTGCGACGCTTCGCGGGATGCCGACGGATAGACGCTGATATTCCGCCGGCGCGCGCGATCGAACAGCGAGATGTCTTCGGGCTCGCCCAACACCTTGGTGTAGGTCAGCGTCCGGAACTGCTTCGTGTGGATTTCGGCCAGCAGATCGCCACGTTGCGGCCCGGACGACCAGGCGTCGCGGCTCAAGTCCGCCAGGTCCAGGCCGAACGACTTGGTCACATCTTCGCGGAAGACGGCCGCGGCGCGCCCAAAGAGCCCCTGATCGACCGGTTCGGCCGACAGCGTGGCTGCCGGGAACCACGTGTCGAAATCGTCGGGGTGGACGCGCACGAAGACGGTGGTGTATTGATCCTGCAAGACGTCGGATCCGCAGTAGATCCTGACCTGGCCGCGCTCGGTTGCGGGCGTTGGCTTGAAGACGAACTTCCCGCCGCGCGACGGCATCAGGACGACGGCGGTCGGGCCCCCGGTGGCCTCGGCGACGAACATGCGGCCGTCGGCCAGATCGATGCTGAGATCGTCCGACCGGAGAGAGAGATTGCGCACCCGGTACTGCTTCACGGGATTGAGCGCGAGCCGAAACAGGCCATCGAGCGCGGTCAACGCGTTCTGATCACTGATTCGCCATTCCCCCTCAGCCGTCGTGCCAGCCGTGCGCCGGACATCCAGCTGCCAGGTCGTGATGCGCGCCCGGATCCCGCGCTCGGTCAGGATCTCGATCATGAGTCGGTAGCCGTCGCCTGGCAGCGTGCCGTCCAGCGGCGCGCGATCCCGTTCGCGGACCACCGCGCGGGTGATATCCGAATCAATCAGCGATTGCGCTGCCTGCGCGGCCCGGAGGGGAATCGCCCGTTCGGACAGCAGATCGAAGTACGCGTCGGGCAGGCCTGCGGCGATGGTCTGTTCGAGTTTGAGCAGGAGCGATGCGACGCCGTTCCGGGGCGGCGCGGTCTTCTGCGGCGCGGCGCCCGCAGTCTGGACGACGACCAACGCCGCGACGAACATCAGCACGACCAGACGCGTCACCGTGACGTATTATCCCTCGATTTTCTGTGGTACACTTTTGCTGTTCTTCCTCCGTGTTTCCCCCGACCGGTCAGTCCCCCCGAGACACTGCGAGACGCGGCGGATATCCCATGATTCGCGGCTGTGACTAGCCAAGCGCCGCAACCCCGTCGTTGCGGCGTGACGAGATGCGAAGGAGCATGACCGATGACCGTTGATTACGAGCAGTTGCGTCGCGAGACGACGTGGGATGTTGCCCGCCGGGAGCTCGGCTGCACCGAGGGCGGCCAGGTGAACATTGGTTACCTCGCGGCCGATCGCCACGTCGAAGCGGGCCGCGGCGGGAAGCTGGCGCTCGTTCACGAGAGTCACGACGGAACGCTCCGGCAGTTCACATTCAGTGACGTGCAGCAGTTATCCAATGGGTGGGCCCACTTCCTGCGCGCCACGGTGTCTATTCGTCAACTCGACCGCGTCTGCCTGTTTCTCGACAAGGTTCCCGAGCTCTACATCGGGTTTCTCGGCGTGCTCAAGACCGGCGCCGTTGCCGAGCCACTCTTTTCGGCGTTTGGTGAAGATGCGCTTATCGCCCGGATGCAGGACAGCCGGGCGACCGCGATCATCACGCAGAAGCGGCACGTCGGCAAGGTCCGCAAAGCCAAGGACCGGCTGCCCGACCTGAAGACGATCATCGTCATCGATCACGACGAAGACGGGCGCCAGCTGAGAGACGGCGAGATCGCCTACCGGATGACGGACCATCGGGCCGACGCCTTCGCGATCGCTCCCACGTATGCCGAGACCCCGAGCGTGCTGCACTACACGAGCGGCACGACCGGCGCGCCCAAGGGCGCGATGCACGTGCACGGCAGCGTGTTCGCGCAGTATCTGACGACCAAGCTCGTGCTCGACGTCAAAGACGACGACATCTACTGGTGCACGGCGGACCCCGGATGGGTGACGGGCACCAGTTACGGCATCATCGGGCCATGGGTGATGGGCGCCACGCAGGTGGTGCTCGATGCGGGGTTCTCGAGCGATCGCTGGTACGCGACGATCGAACGGCATCATGTGACGGTGTGGTACACCGCACCGACCGCCATCCGCATGCTGATGAGAGACGGACTGGAGCCGGTCCGCGGCCACGATCTCACGAGTCTTCGGCACATGTGCAGCGTGGGCGAGCCGCTCAATCCCGAGGCCGTGCGCTGGGGCCACGAGGCGTTCGGGCTGTGGTTTCACGACACGTTCTGGCAGACCGAAACGGGCTCCATTGTCGTGACGAACCTGCCCGGCATGCCGGTGAAGCCAGGGAGCATGGGGCGGCCGTTCCCGGCGCTGACCGCAGCGGTGGTGGAGCCGAAGACGGGCGAGCCCATCACCGAACCAGGGCGCGTCGGCCTGATTGCCATCCGGCCGCCCTGGCCGAGCCTGATGCGGACGTACTGGAACAACACCGCCACCTACTACGGCAAGTTCCTGAACGGCTGGTACATCTGCGGCGACCAGGCCAGCGTCGACAAGGACGGGTATTTCTGGTTCTGCGGCCGCGATGATGATGTGATCAACACCGGTGGCCACCTGGTGGGACCGTTCGAAATCGAGAGCGCGCTGCTGGAGCATCCGGCCGTCGCCGAGTCGGCGGCCATTGGCAAGCCCGACCCGGTCAACATGGAGGTGGTGAAGGCATTCGTGGCGCTGCGGCCGGGGTTCTCGCCGAACGCGGATCTCGAGCTCGACATCATGAACTATGTGCGGAAAAAGTTGTCGCCGCTGGCGATGCCGCAGGAGATAGAGTTTGTCGAGAAGGTGCCGAAGACGCGCAGCGGGAAGATCCTGCGGCGCGTGCTGAAGGCGAAAGAACTTGGACAACCGATCGGCGATATCAGTACGATGGATGACGATTAGCCTGGCCGCCGTCGCCACGGCTTCGCGCTTCGCGCTTCGTCTGGCTATGGCGCCCACGGGCGCGCGAGAAGGTACAACGGGTGTGAAGGGAGCTTGCCGTGAAAGACATGATTCTGGACTACATCAGGAATGAATACCTCGACGAAGACGAGGCCGACGATATCGATCTCAACGAGAACACGCCCCTGATCTCCGGCGGCATCGTCGACAGCTTCAGCATGGTGAGCCTGAAGCGGTTTCTGGAGAAGAAGTTTGTTATCAGCATCCCCGATGCCGAGGCGTCTCCGGAGGCGTTCGACACAGTGACGAGCATTCTCGCGCTGGTAAACAAGCATCTGGCGAAGAAGGGAGCTTGAGATGGCGTACCCGGCTGCTGTCAAGGATGCATTCCAGGGTGAGCTGGCGGGGATTCGCGAGAAGGGCCTGTTCAAGGAAGAGCGCGCGATCCATTCTCCGCAGTCCGCGCACATCAAGGTCGAGTTTCCGCGCGGCGCAGAGCTGCGCGACGTCATCAATCTCTGCGCGAACAATTATCTCGGGCTGTCGAGCCATCCGGACGTGGTGGCCGCGGCGCACAAAGCGCTCGACGAGCGCGGCTACGGCATGTCGAGCGTGCGGTTCATCTGCGGCACCCAGGACCTGCACCGGATCCTGGAGAACAAGCTGACGGAGTTCCTCGGCACCGAAGACACGATCCTGTTTGCCAGCTGTCTCGATGCCAACGCCGGCGTGTTCGAGGCGATTCTCGGGCCAGACGACGTGATGATCTCGGACCGTCTGGTCCACGCGAGCATCGTCGACGGCATCCGCCTGTGCAAGGCGATGCACGACACCTACAAGCACTGCGACATGGCGCATCTGGAGCAGAAGCTGCAGGAACACCAGGACAAGCGCGTGCGCGTCATCATCACGGATGGCGTCTTCAGCATGGACGGCGATCTGGCGCCGATGGATGAGATCTGCCGGCTGGCCGAGCAGTACGACGCGCTGGTATTTCTCGACGACAGCCACGCCAGCGGCTTCATCGGCAAGACCGGGCGCGGCGTGCACGAGCATTTCGGCGTGATGGGCAAGATCGACATTCTGACGACCACGCTCGGCAAGGCGCTCGGCGGAGCGAGTGGCGGCTGCGTGTCGGGCCGGAAGGAAATTGTCGAACTGTGCCGCCAGCGCGCGCGGCCGTATCTGTTCAGCAATGCCGTGCCGCCGCCGATCGCGGCTTCGACCATCAAAGTGCTCGAGTTGCTCAGCGCCAGCACCGAGCGCCGCGACAGGCTCGAGGCGAACGCGAAATTCTGGCGAAAGGGCCTGAAAGAGGCTGGATTCGTCATCAAGGAAGGCGACAGCCCGATTGTGCCGGTGATGCTCTTCAACGCGAAACTCGCCCAGGATGTCGCGCGCGATCTCTACTTCGAGGGCATCTACGTGGTCGGGTTCTTCTTTCCGGTGGTGCCGGCCGGCCAGGCCAGGATTCGCACCCAATTGTCTGCGGATCACGACATTCCCATGCTGGCGCGCGCGCTGGAGTCGTTCAAGAAAGTGGGCGCGAAACACGGGATTCTGGGGCTCGACAAGAAAGGCATCATCGAAAAATTCGGCAGTTGACGCCGCCTTTTGTGCTGCCTCTTTTTGCCTGAAAGACCGCGCGATTCTACGAATCGTGTCGGCGCGCGCCAAAGACTGTCAGTCCGTCGGTTGCCTGGCCGCCCCCGCCGGGTTGGCGGCACGGCCTAAACGGCCGTTTTTCAACACGTTCCGCGAAATTCACAACCCTCGCCGCGCCCCCGGTGTATGGTCTGAATCCTGCATGTAAAGATCGAGAATCGGGTGAGCCTGTGGACCCGTCCGGCTAATTTGCCGCCGAGATCGGCCGATACGTCTAGTGTGGATCTTGCGGGGGGATTGAGCATCAACATGGACCATCGACCTGGACGGCTCCGTGACCGCCACAACAGGGGTTTCTCGATGCTCGAGATCCTGATCGTCCTGGCGATCTTCGGCATTCTGGCCGCGATTGTCATGCCGGTGGGCGGCGCGGCGGTGGACAGCTACAAATTGTCCGGGCAGGCGCATGCGATTGCGTACCAGATTGCGCTGGCCAAGATGCGGGCGGCCGCTTCTTTCACGCAGGCGCGCGTGTTCATCGACCTGGCCAACAAGACCTATCGTCTCGAGACGTGGAACTCCACGACGAGCCTCTGGACTGTGGACGGAGGCACCGAGCAGTTGCCTCGGCTCATCAGCTTCAGCGTCGGTTCCGCCGATGCGCCTCCGCCCAGTACGCAGGGCGCCATCGGCCAGGCCGCGGCGTGTCTCAACGGTGTCGACACCGCATCGGGCACGGTGGATAGCAGCAGTTGCGTCGTGTTCAATTCGCGTGGCGTTCCCATCGACGCGACGGGCGCGCCAACCGGTGACGACGCGGTCTACTTGACCGACGGCTCAGCGGTGTACGGGACGACGGTATCCGCCACGGGCATGACTCAGCAGTGGCGAACTCCCGTCCAGGTGACCTCGTGGCAGCGACAGTGAGGAAGGGCATGACGGTGGGGCATACGTTGGATGCCGGGCACAAGGCACGCCTGCGATCGGAGGCCGGGCTCAGTCTGCTCGAGGTCGTGATCGCGCTGAGTATCCTGCTGGTCCTTTCGCTGGGGATCCTTCCGCTCGGCGTGCTCGCGATCGCGCGGACCGAGAACGAAGGCCACCTGGCCGCGCGCACCACCGAGTACTCGCAGGACAAGATGGAACAGTTGCTGTCGCTGGCCTACAACGATGCGGTCACCGACACCCGCGTCTTCCCGTCGGCGACCACTGGAGGCACCGGGCTGGCCGTGGGCGGGAGCTCCGATCCCAACGCCCCGGCGGCCAGCTACGTTGACTACCTCGACCTGGCCGGCAATCTCGTGCCGTCGGTCGGGACCGCTGCGCCCGCCGGCTGGTTCTACAAGCGCGTCTGGCAGATCACCAGCCCGTTCACCAACATCAAGCAGGTGGCGGTGACCACGATTGTTGCGAGAGGATTCGGCCACGGCCGGACACCGCAGGCCACTCTTGTGGCGTTGAAGAGCCTTCCGTTCTGAGCCCGGACGACCTATGAGAGTTGGATCCGTTCGCCCATCGATCCGGTTGCGGTTCGCATCAGCGGATCAGGGATTTACCCTGCTCGAAACACTCGTGGCGCTGGCGGTGCTTCTGACGGTGATGAGCGTCGTGATGACGAGCATGATTCAGTTTTCGCAGACGCAGAGTCTGGTGTGGAACCGGGCGAACATGCACGGCGCGGTCCGAAGCGCGACGGAGCTGCTGCAGCAGGAGGTCGGGCAGGCGGGTCGCGTGTCGCTGGCGCCCGGTCTGACGACAAGCTCGGCCACCACCACAGGCGGATCGCAGACGGTCAACGTCACCTCGACCACCAACATGTTCGTGGGCGAACAGCTGGTGATCGATGCCGGCCAGAGCGAAGAGACGGTGACGGTGACGGCGGTCGATTCGGCCACGAGTTTCACGGCGACCTTCGCGTTGCCGCACAACTCCGGGTCGGCGGTGACGGTGCGGGGCGGCTTCGCCAGCGGCGTGGTCCCGACGACGATGACCAACGGGTCGACCGGCGGCGTGCTGAAGCTCTATGGCGACGTCAACGGCGACGGCAACATGGTGTACGTCGAGTACGTGTGCGCCACGGGCACGGAAGCCGTCCCCGGCTTCCTCTACCGCAACACGATGTCGTATTCCGCGGCCAGCAAGGCAGCGCCGAACGCCGGGCAGATCCTGCTGACCAACCTGCTTTCGAATCCCGGCAACACGCCGTGCTTCACCTACGAGCAGAAGGTCGTGAATGGAGAGGCGTACGTGATCAACGTCGCGATTACGCTGACGACGCAGACGCAGTTCGTGGACCGCATCACGAGACAGTTTCAAACCGAGACGAAGGCGCTCCTCAACGTGGCGCCGAGAAACGTGTTCGAGGCCTGGCAACTGGCGAGCATGGGCTCGACCAACCGCATCCAGCCGATGCCGGCGACCGTCACGAATCTGCTGGCGCCTCCGCACTAGACCTGTTTCAAGGCCCGGAACGTCCCGGGTGCGGCGCGGATCGAATGGCGGGCTGCGGCGAGGGCGGCGTTGGGGATGTCAATACCGGGTGAGCCGAGGGAAGGCCGATATGAGACTGGCTGACGAAAAGGGCGTGGCGCTCATCATGGTGTTGATCCTGATGGGGGTCCTCTCAGTTCTGGGTGCATCGCTCATCTTCGTGTCTCAGACCGAGACCTGGGCGAGCCAGAACTACCGGCTCATGTCCGACGCGCGCTACGGGGCCGAATCGGGGATCCACAGGGCGGCGAACTTCTTCCTCTACAGCACCAGCTACTCCTCCTCGGCGCCCGGCACCCCGGCCGACCCGTTGAGCAACTACAACATCACGAAATCGCCTGTGGAATACAACGGGCAACCGGTTCAGCTGCGATCGAACGGGGCCTCCAATTACCCGGTCCAGTCCATCAAGGACGCATTCACCACCAACGCGCACGGGACGCTGACGAGCGGATACCCGCTGGTCTATGACGCGCGCGCCACGCTGCTCTCCATGCGCCAGGTCGTGGTCTATGGATCGGCGACGCCGGTGACTGTCCAGACATGGCAGATCGTCGGGGAAGGCTCGATTGCTGGAGGGAAACCGGCGCGGGTCGATGTTTCGGCCATCGTCGAACGGCAGATCCAGCCGATGTTCAATTACGCGGCGTTTGCGACCGACCCGGGGTGCGCGGCGCTGTCGTGGTCGGGCGGTGCGAATACCGACAGCTATGATTCCAGCGCGGCGCTGGTCGGGGGAGAGCCGGTGATCTCGGAATCGGGCGGCAACGTCGGCACCAACGGCAACCTCGACGAGAACGGAGCCCCGACCATCATCAATGGCAGCTTATCTACGCCTCGCACCGGCGTCGGATCCTGCACGCAGGGCACCGTGACGGCCCTCACCTTGTCCGGGTCGCCCGCGCCGTCTGCGGGCCTGATCGAGCTGGCGCAAAACGTGACCTACCCGACGCCTGATGTTCCGAATCCGGCGCCGACCGGCAACTTCACGGTCAATAACGGCGCGACTGTCAGCAAGACGGGTGGTGGTTCTTATGGGGACATCACCATCAAAGGCAAGCTGCAGCTAAGCGCCGGCACGTACAACATCAACACACTGACGATGAACGCCGGTGGCATCCTGGAGATTCTCACCGGGCCGGTGATTCTGAACGTGGCGGGCTATTCGACGGCGGGGAATCCCGCGAGCGGGCTCAGCGCCACCCCAATCAACATGACTGGCGGGTCGTTGACCACCGCCGCCGGCTTTGATCCGGCCAATTTCCAGCTGACGTATGCTGGCACGGGGACCATCAAGATGGCCGGCGGCGCGAAGAACACGGGGCTCATCTATGCGCCCAATGCCACCATACAAGACACCAGCGCCAACTCCGAGTGGTACGGCGCGGTGATCGGGAAGAAGGTGAGTTCAGCGGGCCATTCTCAGATTCACTACGACCGGCGTCTCCAGACCGGATCCATGACGGTCGGCCCGTGGATGATGAATTCGTTCAGCTGGCGGCGGTTCTGAGTCCGTTCGTTCCCTCCACCGCGAACGGCGCCAGTCTATAATCCTTCTCCATGGGCACAACTGAATCGGCCTCCCACTATGCCGATGAACTGGTCGGCCGGGCGCGCGAGGCCGCGCGCCGATTCAAGCAGTACGACCAGGCTCAGGTCGATCTCATCGTCCGTGCGGTCTACGAGGCAGCCTACTCGGCCAGAATGCACCTGGCCCGGCTCGCGTCGGCCGAGACAGGCATGGGGCTTTACGAGCACAAGGTCGTCAAGAACGCGTGGGCGAGCCTGCTGGTGTACGACGACATCCGCGACGTCAGGACCGTCGGCGAGATCCACACCGATTCGGTGCGCGGAATCACCAAGATTGCACAACCCAAGGGTCCGATTCTCGCGACCGTTCCGATCACCAACCCGACCTCCACGGCGATCTTCAAGACGCTGATCTGCATGAAGACACGGAACCCCGTGATCTTCAGTACTCACCGGGGCGCGAGGAAGTGCGTCAAGGAGACCGTCCGCATTCTGGCCGAGGCCGCCGAAGCAGCTGGGGCGCCGGCGCGCGCGATCCAGATCATGACGCACGGCCAGAAGAATCACCTCGAGCACGTGATGAAACATCCTGAGCTGGCAATGATTCTGGCGACCGGCACCAGCGCAATCGTCCAATTGGCCCAGCATTCGGGAACACCCACGCTTGGGGTCGGCCCTGGCAATGTCCCGGTCTACGTGCACGCCACCGCGGATCTCCCGATGGCCGCACGATCGATCGTGCACTCGAAGACGTTCGACAATGGCACCGTCTGCGCGAGCGAACAGGCGCTGGTGGTGGAACGCGATGTTGCGGAGCGCCTGCAGCCGCTGCTCGAGGAACGCGGCGCGTACTTCTGCACCACCGATCAGGCCGTCGCGCTGGGGCCCGTGTGCTTCGACATGGACACGCTGCGGATGCGGCCGGAGGCCGTTGGACAGCCTGCGGCGGCACTCGCTGAACGGGCCGGGTTCAAGGTGCCGAAGGGGACGCGGCTGCTCGTTGCCGAGCCGGATGGCGTCGGCCCCGAGCATCCGTTGTCGCACGAACTCCTGATGCCGGTGCTCTCGTACTATCGCTGCGATTCCTATGAAGAGGCACTGAGCGTGTGCCGGGCCGTGAACCACCGGGGCGGGATCGGCCACACGGTTGGCGTGTACGCGAACGACCAGTCCGTGCTCGATGATTTCGCCAAGATGGACGCCGCCAGGATTCTGGTGAATACGCCCTCCACACAGGGCGCGATTGGCGGCATCTTCAACAGCCTTCGGCCGTCACTCTCGCTGGGATGCGGCGCCGGTGCCGGCAACATGACGACCGACAACATCTCGGTCGATCATCTGCTGAACATCCATCGCGTCGCCAGGTTCAGACCCAACTCGCGATGGCTCGGGGCGTGGGAGACGACACTGGACGAGAAGGTGGGACCGGAAGAGATCCTGGCGCGATATAACAGGAATTACTGATCAGTACATCAGGAAGATCCCCACCCATGGCAGCAGGGCGGCGACCACGTAGATACCCGTCAACGCGGCGAGAATGCCGTGCACGCCAAGCCGATGCAGAGACATGCCCAGGATGGCCGCGAAGATCTTGGCACTGGTGAGGGCGGCGCCGAGGCCGAACGACGTGATGAGGGTGAGCAACAGGGGATTGGCTTCAAGCCCCACGCCCATCGTCGAAAGGCCGATATAGGTACACATCCCGTCGGCCGCCTGCGCGAGCAGAAAGAGCAGGATGACGGCGTCCCCAAACCACGATCGCGTTGGACTCCACCGAAACGGACGCACGACTTCCTCCCCCGAAGCGATCCCGCCCCGACTCGAGACCATTTCTGGTGTGATGACCTTGAGACCGCCACGCGGACCAGATGGCCGGCGACCGGCGGACAACCGTCGATACTGCAAGATGCGATCACAAACGCATCAGCGCGCGGACCGCCCCACTTTGGGCCATTTTAAGGGTATTTCTGTCGATCGGTCAGATCGGCACGCGACAACTTGTGATGGAAGTCGGAAAACAAGACAACACCGAATCGCGGTCCCGTGTTCATCGATGACGGCTGCCCGAATCCGAATCACCGACGAAGATGTCCGCTGATCGCCACGGCCCTGGAGACCACGCAGTTGGCAGCAGCGGACCCACGCGCGGCGTGCCGCAGCCAGCATAGGGTCCGGGCAGCAGGAGTTGGACGCTGGCCACCTCGAGGCCGACTACGCCGATGGCCTGCGACCGGCTGATCCACGCGGCAACGGCTGGCATCGGGCCGGCCCACGTCGACAGCGCGGGAGGCCATGGCTGGATTGGTACTCGTGAACGCCCCCGAACGAACTCCACATAGCGATCCAAAGGCAACAGAACCGGCCGCTGGCCTCCGGCGAGGTGGAGCGCGTCAGCCAACGTGTTGTCCGAGACAGGGTTGGCCCACTCGAAACCGGCGCCGCGCATGTAGAAATAGAAGGGGTGCACGAAACGGTCCGGGGGCAGTGCGGCGAGCAGCGCCGGAGTCGCCCTGCCAGCACGGCGTTCCTGGTCGCGCACCTCGAGAACGCAGTCTCTTGCCGACCGAAGCGTGTGCTGTTCGACCACGGTGCGGGCCAGCGTCGAGCGGTACTGCGGAATCGGCACCAGCGTCATGAGCATGACGATAACCGCCGGTCGCGCGACGGTGAGCCCCAACCCTCCCAGGAAGCCGAACACCAGGGCGAACGCCGTCGGGCGAAAGATCGATGCATTGCGGAAGATCCTGACCGCCCCCACCCAAATCTCGATCGGCCCGTAGACCAGCGCCACGACGGCCAGCGCCGTTGCCGTGGCACCCATCATCAGGAATACGGTGCGCAGGCTCCGGGGCATCTTCAGCCCGAGCGACCGCTCATGCAGCATCGTGGTCAACCGATCGGTGGGAACGCGGGACATTTCGAGGAGCGAACTGATGGCATATCCGGCTGCCAGCGCGAATGGCGGCAAGAATGGGTACACGTAGTGCAGCAGTTTCGAAGTGCCGAACGAGATCGCCGTCAACGGCAACACAGCCCAGATCAGCACCGCGATGCCTTCCGGCCAGCGATCCCGCACGGATCGCACCACGATCAGCAGCCCGCCGGCCGCGGCCAACCACACCGTCCCAGATCCGAGCGTCCACGCGTCGAGTTCCGAGAGATAGAAGCTCCACGGCTGCAGATGCCCAGGCTCAAGCGTGCCGGTCATCCGCTGGACCACGTGTGTGGTGAATATGACGTCCCAGAGAAAATGGCCGACGTGGACCGCCTCGTAGGCGAACCAGGGAACGATGAGCGCCGCTGCGAGCGCCGCCACGCCTCCCCACAACCGCCAGTCGCGGCGGAGTTTCGCGCGCATCGCCGGAACCAGCAGGCTCGTCGTGATGAGGATCATCGGCAGGAAGAGAACAGCGACGAACTTGGTCATGAAGCCGAGGACGAAGAACAGACCCACAGCCAACGCGTGCCACCTTCGCGGGCCAGGATCGATCGACGCTGACCAACGCAGAAAGTGGAAGACCCCGCCGCAATAGGCCAGGACGAGCGGTGCCTCCATGACGTTGGCGCGCAGACCGTGGATGAACAACAGGGGCGGAAACGCGTACAGGACAAACAACGCAATCAGGCCGCAGAGCGGCCCCGCCATGCGCCGCGCCAGGGCAAACACATATAGAAACGCGGCGCTGGCGAATAGTGCGTCCCAGAACCGGAACCCGAACTCAGTGTGGGGGAGCAAGCCGACTCGCATCGGCAGGGCGACGAGCCAGAACTTCAGCGGCGGCTTTTCGACGAACACGATATCGGGATTCGGGCTGCTGCTCGGGTTCAGCCAGTCGCCCGTCTCCAGGATGCTGTCGACCGCGTAGGAGTAGATCGCCTCGTCGTTGTCCAGATCCGTCCCGCCAAGTCCCACGAACAACGGCGCACAGAACATCACCATGACGAGCGCCAGCCACAACGGCTTCTGCCAGCGTTGCAGCCAGATCCAGACCGCGTCCGCAAGGGTTCGCGCGCGGGTTTCGTCGGCGATCATCGCGCCACTCCCACCATCAGGCTTGAACACGCCACCTCCCGAGAACCCGAGGCCAGACCGACACGGAGGACGCTCGCCGCGACGAAGCCATCACCGACGTAGGGCGCGGACGTAATCGATCGCGCACGCACCATACGGACCCGGCAGCAGCAGCACGTCGCCCAGCACGGGGACCGCCAGAACATCCGCCAGGCCACCGCCTGTCGGCCCCGCGCCTTCCATCGTATGGAAACGGGCCTCCGCCAGCAGAACCGGACGCGGCTTCAGATAGACAGACGCATGGACGCTGGCATCAGACGGAGCCTCAGGCGACCACCTGCCGAGCGTGCGCAGGTAGAAGGCGGCCGGATGACTGATGTTGCCGTTCTCCACATAGACGGGCGGCCGGCCAGCCGCGTTGGAGTCGCTTGTGGCGACTTGCCGAACGCAGTCCCGCAGCGAGCGCAGGGGATGATGTTCCACCGTCATCTGCGAAAGGTCGCGCCGATACGCATCGAGAGGAAGCATCGCCGCGACCATCAGCAGGGCGACCATCATCGCCAGCGGGCCGGCTCGCCGGCAGAAGATGAAGGCCAGCACGACGATCGGGAGCACGCGGTACGGCGACGAGGCACGCAGCAGCACCGCCCCCCAGAATGCAATCTTGACGGGACCGAGGACGAGCGTCGATATGACGATGAGGCTGCTCGCCACGATAACGATCAATAGCAGCCGTCGCACCGCCGGCAGATCCAGCGCTTCTCGCGCCGCGCGCGGGAGGATCCGGTCCCCCCGCTCGTGGAGCCAGGAGAACGTTTTCACAAGGGCCCTGAGCGCGACGGAAGCCAGGTAGCCTGCCGCCAGGGCCAGAGGCGGCAGGAAGGGATACGCGTAGTGATAGAGCTTCGACGTTCCGAGCGAGATGAGACCGAGCGGCAATCCAAACCAGAGCAGGATCGTGGCCCCATCAGACCAACCCGTCCGCATCGTTCTCCAGACGATCAGGCCGAGGCCGCCCAACGTCCACACCAATGTCTGCGCGGCTGCCAACTCGCGCCAGATCGTGCTGAAGTAGAAGTGCCAGGGCTCGACGTGGGTCGGATCGAGGTAGGACGTAAACCGCGTATAGACCGCCGCACCGAACAGGCTCTCCCAGAACAACGCACCGAAGCGGACGTACTGGTAGATAAACCACGGCACAATCAACACCCCGGCCAGCGTGGCCGCCGCCAGCCAGACACGCCACCGCCGGGCAAACCGCAAACGATCGTCCCGGCTCAACACAAGGGACGCAGCGATGATCACCGGCAGGAACAGCGCGGCGACGAACTTCGTCATGAACGCCAGCACGAAGCACAAGGCGATGGCGAAAACGTGGATCCACCCTCGCGAGTCCTCGCTGGATGTTCTCCACTTCAGGAAGTGAAAAAGGCCTCCGCAGTAGGCGAGCACGAGTGCCGCTTCCATGTTGTTGCTGCGCAGGCCGTGCTCGAACAGCAGCGGACGATGAACGAAAAGCATCAACACGGCGGTCACGCCGCACATCGGGCCGCCAATCCGGCGACCGATCGCGAACAGATACAGGAACGCCGCGCTGCCGAAGACCGCATCCCAGAAGCGGAGCCCGAATTCGTTGTCAGGCAGAAGGCCCAGGCGAATGGGCGCGGCCACGATCCAGAACTTCAGCGGAGGCTTCTCGAGAAACGCGACGGTCTCCCACGGACAACTCCTGGGCGTCAGCCAGTCCCCCGACGCCGCCATCGCGTCGGCGCCGAAGGAATAGATGGCCTCGTCGCTCTGCATGTCAATGCGCCCGAGGCCGACGAAGAGCGGAAGGCAGAAGAGCGCCCCGACCAGCAGCAGCCAGAGGCCGTCGTGCGACATCCGGGCGGTCAGCCGTCGGAAACGACCCCGGCCGTCGGTCACGCGATCTCCGACCGGCGAGGCACCGCGCCTTGCATCCGAAGCCGCTTCCTGAACTTGACCAGGTGCCAGATCATCACCAGAGGATCGCGCACCATTGACACTTTCGAACCACCCGCTTCCCGCCAATCAACCGGGAACTCGTGAATCCGCTCCCCCGCGTACAGCATGGCCATGAGAAGCTCGGTATCCCAGACCCACCGATCGTCGTCGGGGGTTTCCAGGTGGCACTGCAACGCCTCCCGTTCGAAGATCTTCAGACCGCACTGCGTGTCGTAGACGGCCTGGCCGAACCACTCCGAGACGAACGTGGCAAAGATGCGCCCGAGATAATGCCGGAGCGGATTGCGCACCACCGATCGGCCAAGCATGCAGACACGAGACCCGATCACGCCGGCGACGCCTGCGTCTCGATGCGCCCCCACCAGATACACCAGCGCACGGTGCATTTCCGGCACGGAGACGGCACAGTCTGCGTCGATAAAGCCCAGGTAGTCGAACGCTTCGGCCAGCCCGATTCGGAAACCCGCGCGGATGGCGCCGCCCTTTCCCTGGTTGCGGTTGAGGCGAATAAGCCGGACCGCCGCGCCAAACCCGCACTCGCGCACCAGTTGTTCCGCGGCCGCGAACTGTTCCTGGCGGCTTCCATCGTCGACGATGCAGAAATGAACGACGAGGCCCGCTGTCCGGGCGGCGTCGGATCGCAGATAGTCTGCCAACTGAGCCAGGAGCCCCGGCAAGCGGGCTGATTCGTTGTAGGCGGGGATGACGATGAAGGCTCGCACGCTCACCCCAGATCCTTCGTAAGCGCTATCCTCGCGCGAGGTACTCCCTCGTGAACTGCGCCACGTCGTCGTAGATCCGGCTCAATTCGGCAGGCGAGGCGAGGAAGACAACGCGAAAGAATCCCTGCTCGGGCGGCATGCCGAATCCGGATCCATGCACGCAGAGCACGCCAGCCTCGCGCAACAGGGCCAGCACGTAATCCTCGTCTGTACGGCCCGCCGGCAACGTCACTTGCGGCATCGCATAGAACGCGCCTTTCGGCGCGACGCAACGCATTCCGGGGATTGCGTTCAAGCGAGCGACCGTCAACGCGGCCCGTTCGCGAAGCGCGGCCCTGAAGGCCACCTGGTGCGACCGGTCGCCGGTGAGCGCGGCCGTGATGGCGTACTGCATCGGCACGGTTGCGCACAGCCGCCCGTCAGCGAGTTTGCGAATGCCCGCCAGCACGCCCTCGAGGCGCGGGTTCGTCCCGACAGCCATCCAGCCTGCCCGCCAGCCAGGCGCGAGATAGGCTTTCGACAGACTGCCGAACGAGATCACTGGCGCGTCAGTCGCGAGGCTGGCCATCGGCGGGGCCGTCGCGGCGTAAGACAGATCGGCGTAGACCTCATCGGCCAGCAGCACGAAGCCGTGCGTGTCGGCGAGGGTCAGCAGTTCGCGGCGGATGCTGTCGGGATAGATGGCGCCGGTGGGATTGTTGGGATCGATGACGACCAGCGCACGAGTGCGCGGCGTGATGAGTGACTTGATCTGATCGACGTCCGGCAACCACTCTCGATTCGGATCGGTCCGGTAGTAGATCGTCCGCGCCGAGATCTTGGCTGTCACCGCGGTGTAGAGCGGATAGGTCGGCATCGGGATGAGCACTTCGTCGCCCGGATTGACGAGCGCGTTCAATGCGATCTCGATGCCTTCTGACGTGCCCGCGGTCAGCACGACGCGATCGGGGGTCATCGGGACGCCGCGAGCCGAGAAGTCGGCGGCCACCGCATCCCGCGCGGGCTGAATGCCGGGCGAGGGGCCGTAGCCGTTGTGGCCGTCGCGCAGGGCTTTGATCACGCTCTCGATCAGGTGGGCTGGCGTCTTGAAGCCAAACGGGATGGGATCGCCGATGTTCAGGTACTTCACCGTTCGCCCGGCGGCCTCGACTTTCCGAGCCTCCGAGACGATGTTCCGAATGGCGTAGGTGAAGCCCTCGACGCGGTTGGCGACCGGGATGGCCGTTTGTCTTTCTGCGTTCATCGTCGGCATGCTGAACCTGAGTAACACTCCCGGAGTGATTACCGCCGCCCAATTACTCCCGGAGTGATTACAGTTTCGTAATTACTCCGGGAGTGATTATCACACCGGGAGTGATTGACGGCCGCGAGTGACTGGCGGAATCAAGTATGCCACACGCGAGCGGTCCGGTCTGCGGGGCCATTCCGATGCAAGGTATTGACACTGCCTCCGTAATGGATTCATAATAGCTCCATATTGGAGGCAAAACAGATGCCCGTCAATCTCTCAATCAAGGAAGTGCCCGACGAACTGGCAGAGGCGCTGCGGGATCGCGCGCGATGGAATCATCGGTCGCTGCAGGGCGAGTTGATGGCGATGGTTGAAACGCACACTCGCGCCCGGCCGTTCAAGGCGATGGCGCTGTGGCAGG
Organism: Acidobacteriota bacterium; assembly: GCA_026393755.1. NCBI lineage: Bacteria > Pseudomonadati > Acidobacteriota > Acidobacteriota bacterium. The sequence goes on along the minus strand of JAPKZO010000028.1, from coordinate 168,341 downwards.
AGATTCAGAAGCTTGGGCTCCACACCGACGACGATTCGACGCAGATCGTCCGTGAAGATCGCGATGAGAGAAGCCGATGAGGCGCGTCGTCGTCGACACATCAGTGCTTGCGGCGATCACGTTCGGCGAGTCGATGGCTCAGGAGTGGAGCGTGCGACTTGACGGCGCGACTCTGTATGCCCCGACGTTGCTCCAGTATGAGATGGCGAACGTGGCGCGCAAGAAATGTCGGCAGCGCCCTGAACGGACACGCGAGATTCTGACGGCTCTTGAACTGACGCTCGATCCTCGGAAGGGTATCGTCTGGATGGATCCGAATCCGATGGATGTCGTCGTGTTGGCGAATGCCACAGGTTTGTCGCCATACGACGCGAGCTATATGTGGCTTGCCGGGTTCCTCGGTGCAGACCTGGTGACGCGCGACCGCGCTCTCGCGGCTGCCGTCGATCCGTTCACCGGGGTCGAGCTGGTTGAGTAGGCTAGGGGACGCCCGAACCGCTACTGGCCCCGGCGGTAAGATAGCGGTATGGAATTGAAGGGTCGGGTTGTTCTCATCACGGGCCCGAGGCGAATCGGCGCCGTTCTGGCGACTCAGCTTGCGGATCGCGGCGCGGATGTCGGGCTGAGCTTCAACCGGTCTCGCGAAGAAGCCGAACTGGCGGCGGCGGCTGTTCGCGGCGCTGGCCGGCGAGCTGCCTGCATCAAGGCCGATCTCGCACAGGCGGACGATTGCCGCGCCCTGGTTGCCGAGACGGTGAAGCAACTCGGGCGGCTCGATGTGCTGATCAGCATGGCGTCGACCTACGCATCGACGCCGTTCGACGAATTGACCGAAGTTCAGTGGGACCGCGGGCTGACCGTTGACTTGCGGGCGGCGTTTCTCTGCGCCTCGGCGGCGGTGCCGCACATGCGGGCGGCGGGAGGCGGCCGTATCGTGAACTTTGCCGACTGGCTGCCGGCCAGTCGACGGACCCGCTACACAGGATATCTGCCGTACTACGTGGCCAAGGGTGGCGTGATCGCCCTTACCGAGGCGCTCGCACTCGAACTGGCCGGGGATCAGATTCTCGTCAACGCGATCGCTCCTGGACCCATCCTTGCGCCGCCCGGGTTGGATGAGGAAGGCATCCGGGCTGTCGAACAGGCCACGCCGCTCGGCCGATGGGGAGGGGCGGCGGAGGTGGCGAAAGCGGTGCTGTTTCTGATTGAATCGGATTTCATCACAGGAGAAGTGATTCGCGTCGACGGCGGGCGACATCTGAAGTAGTGAGGGCACGGCATGCCGTGCCCCTACGCGTTTCTACTGGCCACCGACTACCGTCTAACTCGTAGTGGAGAACCCCATGGGCGTATTTCTGGATTCGGTTCCGACCTCGGGCATCATTCGCGTTCGGGATCTTATGTACTCGGTCGACAAGCCGTTCCGGCTCGATCAGGGCGATGTGAGCTTCGACGCGCCCGATTCGCTCAAGGCGGCGCTCAAGGCTGCGGTTGACGCCAACCAGACGCACTATATCCAGACCGCGGGCCTGCCGCGGCTGCAGCAACTGCTGGCCGAGAAGCTGCGCGCGAAGAACCAAATCCCGGTGGCGAGCCCCGACGAAGTGATGATGACCAACGGCGGCGTCCACGCGCTCTATCTGGCGTGCCAGGCCCTGATCGAGCCGGGAGACGAGGTGCTGATTCCCGATCCGATCTGGCCGCAGATGTTCAGTGCACTCGTGGCTGCGCACGCGGTCCCGGTCCGGGTACCGCTGCGGGAATCGCTCGGCTGGCGGTTTGACCTCGACGAACTGGCGTCGCGTGTGACGTCCAGGACCAGGGGCCTCTACATCAACTCGCCGCACAATCCCACGGGCGGCATGCTGACGCAATCGGACCTGGCTGGCGTGGCCGACCTTGCGGCCGCGCACAACCTCTGGGTGATTGCCGACGAGGCGTACGAGGACGTCGTGTTCGACGGCCACGTGCATGTGAGCCTTGCGTCGCTGCCCGGCATGCACGAGCGGACGGTGTCGGTTTTCACGTTCAGCAAAACCTACGCGATTACCGGTCTCAGGCTTGGTTATGTCGTGGCGAAGGACGCGACGGTGCAGGACCGGGTTCGCAAGCTCATCGGCCTCACGACCAACAACGTGTCGTCGGTTGTGCAGTTCGGCGGCATCGGTGCCCTCGAGGGGGCGCAGGATGTTGTCGCCCAGTTTCGCGCGGAGCTTCAGGCACGGCGGGACCTGTTCTGTGCCCGTGCGGCTGACGTTTCGCGGGGTGCGCTGACCGCCTCGCCTCCGCCCGGCGCCTTCTACGCGTTCCTCCGCATCGCGGATGCGTGGCACCCGCCGGAGGCAGCCACGTCGGAGTCGCGATCGTGGGCAATGGTGGAGCACCTGATCGGCCGGGGCCGGATTGGCTGCGTGCCTGGCGTGGATTTTGGTCCGGCCGGCGAGAACCACGTGCGCTTCTGTTTCGCCCGCAGTCGCGCCGAGCTCGATGGGGCGCTCGAATCGATGCAGGAAGTGTTTCGGGCGTGATGGCGCGGAGCTGCCGTCGGGCGCCTCTTTTCCGCCACATATTGGGCAGACCGGGAGCGGCGTCGAGTCGTCTAACACTGGTGGCACGGCAGGATTGGGTTCAGGAGGAGTGTATGAGACGGAACGTTATGTCGGCGGCGATGGCGGTCGTCGCGATTGAAGCGCTGGTGGCCGGGCAGGGCAAGGACGTGAATCAGGTGATGGCCGACGCGCGCGCGGCGCTTGGCGGCGACAAGATCGCCACGGTCAAGACCATCACCGCTCTCGGCCGGACGCTGCGAACCGGTCCCTCCGGCAACACGACGGAGAGCGAATTCGAGATGGCAATGGAGCTGCCGGACAAGTACCTCATGCGCAGCGTGATGGCGGCGATGGGCAACATGAGCGTGTACCGGAACACCGGTTTCAACGGCGGCCAGGTGATCGAGGAGATCGACCGACCGCCAAACCTTCAGGGCGGCAACATCGTGATCCGGATCGCGGGTCCCGGCGGCGCGACGCTGGATCCAGCCAAGATGACACCGGAGCAAAAGGTGGAGGCGAACCGCCTGCGTCTGATGGTCAACAAGAAGGAATTCGCCCGATTGACGCTCGGCATGTTTGCGTCATCGCTCGCCGCCTTTCCGCTGGAATTCACGTACGCGGGGCAGGCCGAAGCCGCAGAAGGCAAGGCGGATGTGATCAATGTGAAGGGTGAGGGCGATTTCCGCGTCACGCTCTTTCTTGATGCGCAGACGCACATGCCGCTGATGCTGAGCTGGACGGACAAGGAGCCCCTCGTCATTCAGACGACCAGGACTAGCGGCCCCGGTGGTTCGGACGCATCTGGCGGCGGCGGCGGTGGCAGCAGCACGTTCACCGCGGCCGCGCCAGGCGCCGCGCAGGGCGGCGCCCAGAAGATGTCGAAGGAAGACATCGACAAGATGCAGAAGGACTTCGAGGAGCGCCGCAAGGAAGCCGAGGCCAAGCGCCGCATGGTCGAGTTCCGCGTCTACTACAGCGAGTACAAGTCGGTCGGCGGCGTGAAGCTGCCGTTCAGGATTGCGCGATCGATCGACGGGAAGACTACCGAGGAGATGCTGTTCGACACGATCAAGCTCAATCCGAAGATCGACGCGAAGAAGTTCGAGGCGTCGAAGTAGGCCGTGCGGGCGCGTAGCAACTCCAGAGACATGACGCGACGTACGCCGCGCCGGGCGTTGTTTGCCTGCGGATTCGCGCTGGCCGCCGCTGTGCTGGCGGCGGGCGGAGCCTCTGCGCAAACGCCAGAGCGGCGAGGGCGTCTGGTCATGACGGTGGCGGACCAGTCGGGGGCGGTGATTCCGCTGGCCGTCGTAACCGTCACGGGCAGCGAGAGCCTCACGCAGTCGGCCGCGATCCCGCCGACCTCCACGAACGGCGTCGGCATCGCGGTCGTCGAGGGCCTGCCGGAGGGTCGCTACACGATTCACGTGGAGTTTCCCGGCTTTGACCCGGTCGACGTCCGTGATGTCCGCGTGCGCGGCGCCGAAACACGGCGTCGGATCACGCTGCGCATCAAGAAGCTGGATCAGGAAATCACGGTGCGGCGCGACCGACAGTCGTCGTCTCTGGATCCGGCAGGCAGCGCCTTCAGCACTGTGCTCACGCGCGACCAGATCGACGCCTTGCCCGACGATCCAGACGAGATGGCGGAGGTGCTCAAGGCGATGGCCCCGCCCGGCTCCGTCATCCGCGTCGACGGATTCACCGGTGGCCGGCTGCCGCACAAGTCGCAGATTCGTTCGATCCGCCTGCCGCGCCTCGACATGTTCGCGGCCCAGAATCACGGCGGCATGAGCGGCATGATGTTCATCGACATCATGACGATGCCAGGCAATGGACCGATCCGGGGCAGCGTCGACGTGCACTTCCTGGATGATGCCTTCAACGCGAGGAATCCGTTCACCACCACGAAGCCCCAGGAACAACTGCGGCAGTACGGCGCCAGCCTGTCCGGCACGATCACGCCCAACAAGACGTCATTCTCATTGAATGGCGGCGGCTCGTCGCAGTACACGTCACCGAACCTGCTCGCGGTGCTCCCGAGCGGTTCGACGGTGACCGACACACTGCGCCAGCCGCGGGACGCCTACAACTTCAGCGCCCGCCTTGATCACGCGTTGACCAGGGACCACGCGATGCGCCTCAGCGTCGACCGCACCAGCAGCACGTCCCGCAGCCTTGGCGTGGGCGGTTTCAACCTGTTCGATCGCGCCTACGACAATTCGTCGTCTACCAACCTGCTGCGCATGTCAGAAAACGGCGCGCTTGGGCGCAAGTTCTTTACCGAGTCGCGTTTTCAGCTGAAGACGACCGGCGCCAGCAACCGATCGGCGGTGGAGGCGGAGACGATTCGCGTGCAGGACGCCTTCACGAGCGGCGGTGCGCAGCAGCGGGGCGGCCAGCGCTCAACCGAGTTCGAGCTGGCGAGCGATCTCGACTACGTGCGGGGGGCGCATTCGTGGCGGACGGGAGTCCTGCTCGAAGGCGGTCGATACCGATCCGATGACACGACCAATTACCTTGGCACGTATGGGTTTGCGAGCCTGACGGACTTTCTGGCGGGACGGCCGATGAGTTATTCGCGCAGGATCGGCGATCCAAATGTTACGTACTCGACGTATCGCGCGGCCATCTATGTTCAGGACGACTACCGCATCACGCGCAGCCTGCTGGTCTCGCCGGGGGTGCGGTATGGCGTGCAGAGCCAGGTCTCAGACCGGTGGAACCTCTCGCCCCGCATGTCGGCGGCGTGGTCGCCGTTCAAGGACGGGCGAATGACTCTTCGTGGAAGCTATGGTTACTTCTACGACTGGCTCGCGGGCGATCTATACAAACAGACACTGCTCGTCGACGGGTACCGGCAGCGCGAGTCGAACATCTTCAATCCGTCGTATCCCGATCCCGGTGTCGATGGGGCGACCGCGCCAACCAATCAGTACTTGTGGTCCGACAGTCTGGTATTGCCATCGGCGAATCGAGTGAGTCTGGGCGTTGACCGGACGCTCTCACAGAATGGACGCCTCAGCGTGAGTTACACGCGCGGCTGGGGCATCGACTTGCTGCGCGGCCGGAACCTGAACGCTCCGGCGGGCGGCGTGCGGCCGGATCCCGCCTTCGCCAACAGAGTTGAACTGGTCACCGACGCCGCATCGCGATCTCAGGCCGTCAGCATGTACTACAGCTTTGTGCGGATGGACAAGAAGCGGATGTTCCTCATGCTCAACTACACGTTGAGCAAGAGCGAGACCAACACCACTGGAGCGTTCTCGATTCCTCCGAGCGGCGACTCCCTTCAGTCCGAGTGGGGCCCGAGTGCCGGGGACATTCGCCACCGGGTTGGCGCGTCATTCAACATCTCGCCGATCCCCAACGTCACCGTCGGCATCAACCTGCGAGGCCAGTCGGGCATGCCCTTCAACATTACGACGGGCCGCGATGACAATGCCGATGGGGTGTTCAACGATCGTCCTGCGGGCGTCGCGCGCAATTCCGCGCGAGGGGCGGCGCAGTGGGATCTTGGCGGCCGAATCTCGTATGGATTTGGATTCGGGACGCCGAGACAGGCGGGCGGTCCGGGGGGCGGGCAGGTGGTCATCAATGCCGGGGGCGGCGGTGGTCTGGCGCCAGGATTTGGCGGCGCGGCCGCTGACAAGCGCCTTCGGCTGGAGTTCTATGTATCGGGTCAGAACCTGCTCAATCGCACCAACTACACCGCCTACAGCTTTGTGATGACGTCGCCGTTCTTTGGCCGGCCGCTGGCCGCCTCACAACCCCGCAAACTCCAGGTAGGCGCCCGGTTCACATTCTGAGCGTGAGCAAACCACTCCGGAGTGATTAGCCACACCCTAATTACTCCGGGAGTGAGTAGCCACTACCCAATTACTCCGGGAGTGATTGGCCACGACCTAATTACTCCGGGAGTGATTTTCCAGCGGGGATACAATACGCGGATGCTGTCGACCGCATTCATGCGAGAACGTCTGGCCGCGATCCCGGCGCTCGATCTCTGGCCGGCGCCATCACCTGTCCAAGAACTGTCGCGGCTCCGTCAGGCGCTGGGCGGCGGGCCCCGTCTGCTCATCAAGCGCGACGATGCCATCCCGTTCGGATTCGGGGGGAACAAGGTCCGGAAGGTTGCGCTCGTGGCCGCGCGCGCGGTCGCCGAGGGCGCCGACACCTTGTTGAGCATCGGCGGCGTCCAATCGAATTCTGCGCGCGTGGTGGCGGCGACGGCGGCACGCCTGGGATTGAAGTGCGTGCTCGTCGCCAATGGCACCCGGCCGGAGCGGCTGACGGCGAACGCCCTTCTCGACGACCTGCTGGGGGCCGAGGTGCACTACGTGGCCACCCGTGAGGAGCGCGCGCCCGCAATGGCGGCGATGGCCGATCGGCTGCGGCGGGAGGGCCGCCACCCGTTCGAAATCGCCCTGGGGATCTCGATGCCGCTTGGCGCGCTGGGTCTTGCGCGCGGCGTCGGCGAACTCGTCTCGCAGGGCGTCCGGCCCGACGTCATCGTGCACTCAACCTCGTCGGGGGGCACGCAATCCGGCCTGGTGGGCGGCTGCGCCATCTACGATCTGCCGGCACGCATCGTGGGAATCAGCGCCGACGATCCGGTGGCCGTGATTCGGGACACCGTTCGAACCGTGATGACGGGGATGGGCAATCTGCTCGGCGTCGACGGGCAGGCTCTCGCCGACGCGCAGGCGATCGAGGTTGACGACACGTTTATCGGTGACGGCTACGGCGTGCCGACTCCCGCGTCGCGCGAGGCAGTGAGTCTGCTCGCGCGCCACGAGGCGATCTTCCTGGATCACACGTACACGGCGAAGGCGATGGCCGGCCTTCTTTCCTACGTCCGACGGGGAGTCTTCCCGGCGAGCCAGACGGTGCTGTTCTGGCACACAGGTGGACAGGTAGGTCTGTTTGCATGACAAGCACACTGACGTTTCTTGGCGCGGCGCGCACGGTCACCGGATCCAAGCATCTGGTCGAGGCGGGCGGACGGCGCATCCTGGTTGACTGCGGCCTGTTCCAGGGATTAAAGGAGCTTCGCGAACGAAACTGGCAGGCGCTTCCGGTTGATCCGAAAGCGATCGACGCCGTCGTGCTCACACACGCGCACATCGATCATACGGGCTACCTGCCTCGCCTGGTGAAGGACGGCTTTCGCGGCCGCGTGTTCTGCACTCCGGGCACGGCCGATTTGTGCCGCATCATGCTGCCGGACGCGGGCCGGCTCGCCGAAGAAGACGCGCGCGAGGCGAACCGCGGCGGTTACACCAAGCACGCTCCGGCGTTGCCGCTGTTCACCGAGGAAGATGCGCAGCGGGCGCTGACGCTGCTGCAGCCGGTCGGGTACGACCGGCCGGTGCCAGCCAGCGGCGATATCACGATTACCTTTATCGACGCGGGGCACCTGCTCGGCTCGTCATTCGTCCAGATGACGCTTGGCGGTGGAGACGGGGGCCGGCAGATTCTCTTCAGCGGCGACCTGGGCCGCTACCAACGTCCGGTGTTGCCGGATCCCACCAGGATCGAAACCGCCGACGTCCTCCTGGTCGAATCGACCTACGGCGATCGTCTTCACGAACAGGACGATGACGGAGAGCATCTAGCCGGAATCATTGCCGCGACGATCGCGGGTGGCGGCAAGGTGATCATCCCGTCGTTTGCGGTGGGCCGCGTCGAGGAAGTGATCTACTGGCTGAAGCGGATCGAGGCCGCCAGGCGGATCCCAGTCGTGCCCGTGTATCTGGACAGCCCGATGGCCGTCGAAGCGCTTCGGCATTACGCCAATCACAATCGCGATCTCGATCCGGACATGCAGACGGGGCGGGGACAGGTGTCAGCGTTCACGACGCAGCGGTTCACGGCCGTGTCGTCGGTCGTGCAGTCGCGACAGATCCAGGCATCGCCGGCGCCGTGCATCGTCATTTCATCGAGCGGCATGGCGAGCGGCGGGCGCGTGCTGCACTACCTGAAGGCAGCGCTGCCGAACCCGCGGCACACGGTGCTCTTTGTCGGCTATCAAGCTGCCGGCACCCGCGGACGCCAGATGCTCGAAGGTGCGGCCACCGTCAAGATCCACGGCGAACTGATACCGGTCGCCGCGCGCGTCGAACGCATCGATTCGATGTCGGCTCACGCGGATCAAAACGAAATCATGAGGTGGCTTGGCGGGTTCTCGCGTCCTCCGGCGATCACCTACATGGTCCACGGCGAGCCGCCCGCTCAAGAGGCGCTCCGGGCACGAATTGAGAAGGAGCTGGGATGGAAGCTGCACGTGCCGGAGTACCGGGAACAGGTCCAGATCTGATGCGGACATTCTGACGCCCGGGTCCCTTCTTCCTGCGTTGAGGCGATAATAGGCGCGCGTGGACATGATCGGCAGAATTCGCGTTGCGGCACTCAGGCGGTGGTCGCCGATTCTGCTGCTGCTCTCGGTGGCCGCGCTCTCCGCGGCCTGCGAACGCGAGACCACGCTCAGTCTCGGCAAGTCCGAGAAGATCGCCGACGGCGTCCAACTCTACAAATTGAACGACCCCGGCCTTATCGACCCTCCGGGCGCCATTGCGATCCAGATTCTCCGCATCGATCCGTTCAGCGTCGACCTGCGATGTGCGCTTGCCCTGGATCGCCCGATGAACCTCGAGACGGTTCCAGACATCGCGGCCCGTCACCATGCCATCGCCGCGATCAATGCCGGATTCTTCGTCTTGAAGAACGGCGATCCGGCTGGCGTGCTCGAGCTCGATCGCGAACTGGTGAGCGATGCCGCGCTGACGCGAGGGGCCGTCGGCATCGTGCGGGCGCCCGGGAAGCCGCTGCGCTTGCTGTTTGATCGAGTCGGCGCGTCGGTGACGCTCACGTACCGGCAGGGCACCGAGACGGTCAACGTCCCGGTCGACGGCGTGGACACGACGCGCGCGCGGAGCAAGCTCATGCTATATACGCCCCGGTTCGGGCCAGACAGCGACACCGCCGACACGGGCATAGAGTGGCAACTGGCCGGGTCGCCGCTTCGGGTCACAGAACGGCGGCCCAATGCCGGCAAGACGGCTATCCCCAGGGATGGCGCGGTGCTGTCGTTTGGAGGCACGGTCCTGCCGACCGGCCTCGAGACGCTCGATCGCGATCAGGTCGTGGCGCTCGACACGCGATTCGAGACACGGCTGGGCACGCCAGTCGCCGACTGGGCGGCCGCCACCGACGTCGTGGGCGGCGCCGGACTCCTGATCCGCAATGGCCAGATGCTGACCGACTGGGTGGACGAGCAGCTGCGCGCCGGCTTCAACACGGAGCGGCATCCGAGAACGATGATTGGCTCCAGCCGGGGCGGCATCATCTGGCTCGTGACGGTCGACGGCCGGAATCCGGACGTCAGTGTGGGAATGACATTCAGTGAGCTTCAGAAGCTCGCGACGGGCCTGAAGCTGGAGAATGCCCTGAATCTGGATGGCGGCGGCTCGACGACGATGGTGGCGGGCGGGACCGTCGTGAATCACCCATCGGATCGAACCGGGCCGCGGAAGGTGAGTGACGCGCTGCTGGTCGTGGCGCGCGGGCGAAACTAAGTTTGGCCTGCGCCGGGGTGACGCAGCCAATACAGAATCCCGTCGCGAGACTCGAGGGACGTGAATTGACCGACTCCGTGCTGCGCGCCGAAATCGCCGAACAGCCAGAGGTGCTCTGTCGCCTCCTGCGTGACGGCGTGTCCGATGTTGAGAGAGTGGCCGAGCGGCTGCGGGCGCACCCGATCCGGCACATCGTGATTGCGGCACGCGGATCGTCCGACAACGCCGCCCGCTACGCGCAATACGTGTTCGGCGCCTACAACCGCCTCGTCGTGTCCCTGGCGACGCCGTCCTTGATGACGCGGTATCACGCGGCGCCACAGATGGAGGGCGCGCTGGTGGTTGGTGTCTCCCAGTCGGGCGAATCACCGGACCTGGTGGCCGTCGTATCGGAGGGGCGCAGGCAGGGCTGTCAGACGCTGGCCATCACCAACGCCGCGGACTCGCCGTTGGCGAAGGCGGCCCACCACGTGATTGAGCTTCGTGCGGGACCCGAGCGGAGCATTGCCGCGACCAAGACGTATACCGCCCAGCTCACCGTGCTGGCGATGCTCTCGACCGAACTTGCGCAGGACGAAGCCAGGCGGCGCGATCTGACGCGCATTCCGGAGTTCGTGGCGAGCGCGGCGGGCGTCGATGACGAGATGGTCGTGGCGGCGGCCGAGACGCTGCGCGGCGCACGGGGCGGAGTGGTCCTGGGCCGGGGATTCAACTTTGCGACGGCGTTCGAGCTGGCGCTCAAGGCCAAGGAACTGGCGCACGTGGCGGTGGAACCGTATTCGTCGGCTGATTTTCAGCACGGGCCGATTGCGTTGATTGAAACCGGGTTTGCTGCGATTGTCATTAACGTGGCCGGCGCGGTGAGCGAGGAAGTGGATGGGCTGATCGTCGACATCAACGGGCGCGGCGCGCGTCCGGTTGTGCTGTCGAATCTCCGTTCGTCGCTCGATCTGGCGGCGGCGCCGATTCCGCTCCCGGCCGACATGCCCGAGTGGCTGTCTCCCATTGCCGCGATCGTGCCTGGGCAGTTGCTCGCCTTTCACCTGAGCCGCATTCGTGGGCTTGATCCCGATCACCCGCGTGGCCTGCGCAAAGTAACGAAGACGACGTAGCGATTGTTCGTGTAAGATCGCGTCGCTCGGGATACGAGACTCTTCTGTCATGAAAACCCGCTACGGCGTTTCGTACTGGCTGGACCGGTTTCCGAAATCGCGACAGCCGCTGTACCCCAGGCATCGCGGGGAACTGACCACGCAGGTCGCCATTCTCGGCGGCGGCCTCACGGGCTGTGCGACGGCGTACGTGTTTGCGGCGGCCGGCCTTCGCGTGGCGTTGTTTGAAGCCGATCGTCTCGCGCAGGGCGGCACGGCGCACCATCCAGGGCTCCTGCGGCTCGAGCCTTCCGTGCCGTTCCGGTCGCTCGAGGAACGGTACGGCCGGCGCGCCGCGCGCCACATCTGGCAGACATTCAGGCGGGCGGGACTCGACTTCGCGGCGACGATTCGACGGCTGCACATCCGCGGGGAGCTCGTGACGGATGCCGCACTCCGAATAGGGACAGACGGGGCCGACGAGCAGGCTTTGCGCCGCGAGATGAAGGCGCTGCGTGACAGCGGCGTCGACGGCACGTGGCTGACACCGGGGCGTGTGCGTCTCGAGACTGGTCTGGAGACGACCGGCGGCATCAGGTCGGCCGGTGATGGCTACGTAGATCCGTACCGGGTTGCGATTGGTCTGGCCGCGTCGGCCGCAGGACGCAAGGCGGCGATTTTCGAGCGCACGCCCATCACGAGGGTACGCTCCCGATCGCGCGGCGTCGAATTGACCGTCGATGGCGGCCTCGTGAAGGCCGAGACGCTGATCGTGGCGAGCGATCATCCGCCGGCCGCCTACGCGCCATTGCGCCGCCACTTCAGCGTGATGGACGCGTACTGCGTCCTCACGGCGCCGGTTCCCTCGTTTGTACGCCGCGGGTTCGGGCGGTCGCGCGCCCTCGTTCTCGATCAGGAGGAACCGCGCCACGTGCTGCGCCGGACCAGCGACGAGCGAGTGCTGTTCATGGGTGCCGACCAGCCTCGCGTTGCGCCGCGGTCGCGCGAGAAGGTGCTGGTCCAACGTACCGGCCAGCTCATGTACGAGTTGTCCAGGCTCTATCCCGCCATCTCGGGCATCCGACCCGAATACGGCTGGGACGTGCCGGTATCGACAACGGCTGACGGCTTGCCGTGCGCGGGGCCGCACCGTAACTACCCGCATCATCTGTTTGCAATGGGCGTCGGCCACAACGGGAGCGCGGCGTCCTACCTGGCCGCGCGTGTGCTGCTGCGTCACTTCCTGGGCCAGGCCGAGAAGGGCGACGAACTGTTCGGCTTTGCGCGGATCCTTGGCTAAGTCTCCTGACGTCATCGTTGTCGGCGCCGGGCCAGCTGGCTCGACGGCCGCCCGCACCCTTGCGCTTGGCGGAGCGCGCGTCCTGATCGTCGACCGGGCCACGTTTCCGCGCTACAAGCCGTGCGGCGGGGGCCTGACCTGGCGAGTGCTTGCCAGATTCCCGTATCTGGAATGCGTCCTCCCGCGCATTGAGACCCACGCCGTCACGCGGCTCTACATGGAGGGACCGGGCGGACAGGCCGTCACCGTCGAAGGCGGCCGCCCGACCGTCCTGATGGTTCGCCGCACTGAGTTCGATCACCTGCTGCTGCAGTTGGCTCAGGAGGCGGGTGCCGAGTTGATTGAAGGTGCCGAGATCTCCCGGGTGGAGTATCGGGGCGGGATGGTCCACCTCGAAACGCGCGAGGCCCGCTCGTTCGAGGCCCCGCTCGTGGTGGCCGCCGATGGCGTCCACAGTGTGGTGGCGAGGCGCCTGGGGTTCAACCGGGGATGGCCTTCGTCGAGCGTGGCGCTCGACATGATGGAGGAGACGCCGGCCGACCAGTTGCGCGCGACCGACGGAACAACGCTGTGGGTATCGTTTGCGCCTGATGCCGCTCACGGGTACGGCTACATCTTCCCGAAGACGAACTGGGTCAATGTGGGCGTGGGCTACCTGCTGTCGTCATTCAAGGCCGATGTGTCCCGGCCGCCGTACCAGGTGCACGAATCGTTCGTGGCGAAGGCGAAGAGCCGCGGCTTGCTGATTGGCGCGTCCGATCGGGCGCGGTTTACACCGTACCAGATTCCAATCGGGGGACCGTTGCCGGTGACCGCGCGGCGGGGCGTCTATCTGGCGGGCGACGCCGGCGGCTTCGTCAACGGGTTTTCCGCCGAGGGCATGTTCTTTGCGATGGTAACTGGTGATCTCGCCGGCCGCGCGATTCTCGCCGGCCCGTCGCCTCGCCGGTACCGCCGGTACTGGCGCCGGGAGATTGGCACGGAACTGCGCGATTCGCGCCTTCTCAGCCGGTACCTCTTCGCGGATCTATCGCGCGTCGATCGGCTCGTGCGAGCCGTGCGCGTCATTCCGGACGTCAACCGGCTGCTGGTGTCCTACGCGGTCGGCGAACTGAGCTACCAGGAAGCACGACGCCAGTTCCTGATCCGCTTCCCTCGCGTCGGCATGCGGCTCGCGGCGAACTTTCTGCTGGGCCTGGCGCGGTAGACCGGCAGGCGGTTGGTGCTAAACTGCCTTCAGGCCTTCTATGCCATCGATCAAACGACACAAATTCAAGCTGTCGTCTGAACAACTGCTCGAGATGTTGTACTGGCTCAAGCTCATCCGGTCGTTCGATGAGCGACTGAGCATTCTCGTCCGTCAGGGGCTTGTGCGCAGCGGCGTCTATTCCGGCATCGGTCAGGAGGCGATCGTCGTCGGCACGTGCTACGGGCTGCGGACAGAAGACTACATCTGTCCACTCCATCGCGATCTGGGGACGTTCCTGATCAAGGGCGTGCCGGCGGGCGTCATGATGGCGCAGATGTATGGAAAGGCCACCGGGCTGTCGAAGGGCCGCGACTCCGCGCTGCACAGCGGTGTGCCCGAACTGGGCATTTTCGGAAACACGAGCATGCTCGGCGCGAACGCACCGGTTGGCGCCGGACTGGCGTTGACGTTCAAGCTCGAGCAATCCGACAACATTGTCCTGGTTTATTTTGGAGAGGGCGCGTCGAACACGGGCGACGTGCACGAGGCGATGAATTTCGCCGCCGTCCACAAGCTTCCGCTGGTGTTCATCTGCGAGAACAACATCTACTCGTACTCGACGCCGATTGAGAAGTCGATGGCCATCGAGGATGTGGCCGATCGCGCCGACGCGTACGGATTCGACGGCGTGGCCATCAATGGCAACGACGTGCTGGCCGTGTACCAGGCCACGCAGGGCGCCATCGCGCGTGCGAGGGCCGGAGAGGGCCCCACGCTCGTCGAATGCAAGACGTATCGCTGGCACGGCCACTCGGAGCACGACAAACCGTTCTACCGGACGGCCGACGAGGAAGCGGTGTGGAAGAGTCGCGACCCGCTGCCGACCTTCACGTCGTATCTTCGAGGCCAGGGCGTGCTGACCGACGACATCCTTCAGGGGATCGACCAGCGCATTCGGACCGAGATTGACGCCGCGGTGGCGTTCGCCGAGAGCAGCCCGGAGCCGTCACCCGAAGACGCGGCGACGGATCTCTATGCGTGATCGCTGACATGTCCCACGAACTGACCTACCTGGAAGCCATCCGCGAGGCGCTCGTCGAAGAGATGCGCCGCGACGACAAGGTGTTCGTGCTCGGCGAGGACGTGGGTGCCTACGGCGGGGCGTTCGGCGCCACCAAGGGGCTGTACGACGAGTTTGGCGAGTACCGCTGTCTTGACACGCCGATCTCCGAATCCTGCATCATCGGCGTCAGTGTCGGGGCGGCCCTGCGCGGCTACAGGCCGGTGGCCGAGATGCAGTTCGGCGACTTCATCACCTGTGGTTTCGATCAGATCGTGAACCAGGCCGCCACGCTTCGCTACCGCTACGGCGGACGCGCGGCATGCCCCCTGGTCGTTCGCGCACCGGTCGGGGGCAACGTGGCCGGGGGACTCTACCATTCGCAGAATCCCGAGTCGTGGTTTGTTCATCGCCCGGGATTGAAGGTGGTCGCACCAGGCACCGCGTGGGATGCGAAGGGCCTGCTCAAGGCCGCCATCCGGGACGACAACCCGGTGATCTACCTGGAACACAAGTACCTCTACCGGCGAGCCAAGGGGCCGGTGCCCGAAGGCGACGAGATTGTGCCGATTGGGAAGGCTGCCATCCGGCGCGAAGGTCGCAATGCTACGCTGGTCACCTATGGCGCGATGGTGATGCCGGCGCTCGAGGCGGCAGACCGCATGGCGGGCGAGGGCGTCGAAACAGAAGGGATCGATCTGCGGAGCCTGGCGCCCTGGGATAAAGAAGCTGTGTTTGCCTCGCTCGACAAGACCAATCGCGTCGTGGTCGTGCACGAGGATGTGAAGACGCTTGGGATGGGGGCAGAGATTTCGGCGGCCATCATGGAAGAGCGGTTCGACAAGCTCGATGCCCCGGTGATGCGCGTGACGTATCCCGACGCGCACTGCCCGTTTTCGAGCGTGCTCGAGCAGCACAATCTACCGAACGCCGACAAGATCACCGAAGCATTGAGACGGCTCGTGGCGTACTAATAGGGATCAGGCTGTGTTTGTTTTCGAGTCATGACTGGAGGCGATGATGAAGTGGCGAATCGTGGCATGTGCGGCGCTGGTCACCGCGTTCCTGTGGCCGGTCCGCGCGGTCGCGCAGCAGGACCAGGCGGATCGCATCCGGCGCGCCATTGCGGTGTTCGAGGAGATCATGCAGGCGCCCGACAAGGCGGTGCCCAATATCTATCTCAAGAAGGCCGAGGCCATCGTCGTGCTTCCCGGGACAATCAAGGGCGGATTCGGCGCCGGCATCCATCGTGGCCATGGCATTCTGAGCGTTCGTGATCCCAAGACCAACACGTGGTCGCCGCCCGCGTTCATGACGCTCACCGGAGGCAGTTTCGGCGCGCAGATTGGCGTGGAAGAAGTCGACATCGTGCTGATCGTGCTGAATCAGCGAGGCATCGAGAATCTCCTGCGCAACCAGTTCAAGATTGGCGCTGATGCCGGCGTCGCGGCTGGTCCTGTCGGCCGCGATGCCGAGGCCTCGACCGACATCCAGATGCGCGCTCAGATTCTGAGCTACTCGCGCACTCGCGGCTTGTTCGCGGGAGCGACGCTCAAAGGGTCGGCTCTCACGTCCGATGGCAACGCGAACTCGGATTTCTACGGCCGGCGGCTCTCCACCAGCCAGATCGTGTACGAAGGCGTGGGCGCCACCGTTGATCCGGTTCCGGCGTGGATCGCCATGCTGAAAAGGTATTTCCAGTAAGGCCAGATCCTTGATGTTTCAAGCGCGCCGCTTTCGAAATTTCGGCTTCGCGGCGACGTGCGCGCTTGTTGTGCTGTTGCCGGGTCTGAAGACCCGGCCTCCAGATCCAAAGACCCTGCCGACAGCTCTCCCGGTTCTCGCCGGCAGCGTGATCGCCGCGCAACAGACGCCACCGGCCGGACAGGTTCCGGCCATTCCGGTCGAGATCGTCGTCGTGACCAGGGATGGCAAGGTCGCCGACGGCCTGACACCGTCCAGTTTTGCCGTCGCCGTCGATGGCAAGCCACGGCGCGTGTTGTGGGTGCGTTATGTGAGCCGAGGCCCTGGTGCGACAGGCGAGGCTGCGCGGCGCCTGTCCGGTCGCACGGACACACTCAGCTTTGCTGCCGAACCGGCTCGCAACGTCCTTGTCGTAGTCGACGAGTTTTCGATTCTGCGTGGAAGCGAACGCCTGGTGGGCCAGGCGGCTGCAGCGCTGGTCGACCGCCTGGGTCTCGACGATCGCGTCGGGGTTCTCCGCATTCCTGTCGCGCGCGACGGGCAGTTGGCCCTGACGACCGATCGGCCGGACGTTCGGAAGGCTTTGGGCCAGATTGTCGGGCAAGCCGCGCCATCGCCTGGACTGGGCGTGGCTTCACCCTTTGCCAAGCCACAGATTCCCGTAATCGACTCGAGCCGCGCGGCCGGCGATCCCGACCGGTCCGCACCTCCAGAGCGCGAGCGCCCGCCGGACGAACACCGCGTTTCGGGCCGAGTAGACGACGAGGCCGCTTTGCAGCCAGGATTTCTTCACCACTTCCAGCGTACGCTGGACGCGGTGCGGGAGTCGCGCGGCCGCAAGATCATTGCAATATTCTCGACAGGATTTTCCCAGGGCGAGGAATCGAGAATCGCCGATGTTGCGCGCGCGGCCCTGGCGGCGCACGCGACCATCTACGCGATTGGCCTGCCCGGTGCCCGCGACGACGTGGCCGACCGGTTCGATGTCGGGGCAGTGGAGCGGCTGGCCAGGGCGACCGGCGGCACGTTCACGATGCTCGGCAAGAACGCGGACAAGAGCCTCGAGCGTGTGATGCCGGAACTCGCTGCGAGCTATGTCCTGGGAATCGAAGCGGGACCGGCCGATGCCGATGGCGGCCGCCACACCCTGCGCGTCGAGACACCGCGACAATCGCTCACCGTTCGCGCCCCGGGGTGGTTCGTTCCGCGAGCGGACGTCGACGACCTGGTTCCGGCGGTGGCCGCGCCGCCGATCGAGAACGCTACGGCCGCTCCGGGCGTGGTGCCCAGCCGGTCGTCAAACGCGCGGGCGAGCTCACCGGCAGCCGCGCCTGCCACCCTGTCGCCGCGCGAGATCGAACTGCAGCGACTGGTGGCCCGCGCCGCCGACTATGTCGCCGGGTACGAGCGCGAGTATTCGCTGCTGGTGGCCGAGGAGACCTACATTCAGTCGACGAAGTACCAAAGCCAGCAGATCCGATCCGATCTCCTGCTGGTCCGGCCGGAGCGCACCGACGGCTGGGTGTCGTTCCGCGACGTCTACGAAGTGAATGGCCAGGCCGTGCGCGATCACGATGATCGCCTGAAGCGGCTCTTTCTCGATTCGAGCACCGAAGCCCAGGCTCAGCTGGTGCTGATCAAGAACGAGAGCGCCAGGTACAACATCGGCCAGATCCAGCGGAATATCAACGTGCCCCTTTTCGCATTGTCGTTCCTGGAGCACAAGAACCTCTGGCGCGCTCGCTTCAAGCTCGGCGGGACCGAGGAGGTTGGCGGTGTGGTCTCCACGCGGATCGACTACGAAGAAACGGGGCGGCCCACGCTCGTGCGGCACAACCAGGATACCGACATTGCCGCTCGCGGGTGGTTCCTGATCGATCCCGCAAGCGGCGCGATCACCGGTTCGCGGATGGAGTTCACCTTTCCCAGCGAGAGCATTATCGAGTTTACCGTCAAGTACACAAGGGATCCGACGTTAGGTTTGTGGGTGCCGGTCGAGATGAAGGAGGCCTACTCTCGGAGCCCGTACAGCTCGATCGACGCGACTGTCGGGGCAATCGACGCGGTCGCCACGTATTCGAAGTTCCGGCGCTTCCAGGTGAAGGCCGAGACCGAAATCAAGATCGTCAAGTGAGCAGATTCGACAACGCGCGCTCCAGCGTGGCGTACCTGAACGAAAACCCGGCGCTGATCGCGCGCTCGGGCATGACGCGCTGGCTGAACAGGAGCAGCGGGCCGGCCATCTCGCCGAGCGCCGCTCTCAGGGCGAAGGCCGGGGCGGGCAGCCACGACGGTCGGCGCAGCGCGCGACCGAGCGTACGAGCGAACTCCGCATTGGTCACCGGGGCTGGCGCCGTTGCATTGACCGGACCCGAGACGTTCTGTGCAGCAAGCAGCCACACCGCAAGGGCCACCCAGTCGTCGCGGTGAATCCACGACACAAACTGGCGGCCCGATCCGAACGGCCCTCCCGCGAACAGCCTGAACGGCAACAGCATTTTGGCCAGCGCGCCGCCGCGTGGGTCGAGGACGAGGCCGGTGCGCAGCAGAACGACCCTGGTTTCGCCGCTCTGTGCCAGGCGCGCTTCGGTTTCCCAGTCATTGCAGAGCGAGGCGAGAAAGTCTGAACCGGCTCCGGCGTCTTCGGTCAGGACGTCGTTGCCGCGATCACCGTAGAAACCAATCGCCGACGCGTTGATCAGCAGCGATGGCCGGGGCGATGCCCGATCGATGAAGTGCACGAGGGTTCGGGTGGCGTTGACGCGGCTGGCGACGAGCGCGGCCTTGCGCGCCGGCGACCATCGGCCGTCGCCAATCGACTCGCCGGCGAGGTTAAAGATGGCGTCGATCGGGCCGCAGGCCTTCGCCCAGAGACCCGCTGAGCCATCGGGTGTCCAGGCGATCGTCCGCGGGCCCGTCGCGCGGCTTGCAGATCCCGGATTCGCCCGACGTGAGAGAATGCTGACATCGTGGCCGGCGGCGGTGAGGGCAGTCGTAAGATGGCTGCCAAGGAAGCCCGATCCGCCGGCGACAAGGATTCGCATCGGTACAGAATATCAAGACGGAGACCGTCCATGACGCCGTTTATGCACCGCCAGATCCTGCGCCACGCCACCGTCTGGGCCGCCGCCGCGGCCGTCCTGTTGACCGGGCCGTCGTGCGCGAAGAAGGCACCGGCCGACCGTGTCCGCGTGTCGGGTTACGTCGAGGCCACCGAAGTGCAGGTGTCCGCGGAAGTCGGCGGCCGCCTGCTCGACCTGAAGGTGGCCGAGGGGGACCGCGTTGCCGCCGGCAGCGTCGTGGCGCAGATCGACACGGCCGACGCGCTGCTGATCCTCAAGCGGGCGCAGGCGGATCGCGAGGTCGCCGACGCGCAACTTCGTCTGCTGCTCGCCGGTGCGCGCGTCGAGGATGTCCGGCAGGCCGAGGCGACGCGTGCGGGCGGTGAGGCCGATCTGGCCGCGGCCAGGGAAGATCTGATGGCTGCCGACCGGGATCTCAAGCGCTTCGAGTCGCTGATGGCCGCCAATTCAGGCGTCGAGAAGCAGCGCGATGATGCGGCGAGCAGAAAAGAGATGGCCAGCAAACGCGTCACGAGCGCCGAGCAGCGGGTCCGCGCCTCGGCCGAGGCGCTCAACCGGCTCAAGGCAGGTGCCCGCCCCGAAGAGATCGAGGCCGCCCGCGCGCGCCTTGCCTCCATCGACGCCCAGATCGGGATCGTCAATAAGGGCATCAAGGATGCGACGGTGTTGGCGCCCATCAGCGGCTTGGTCACGCAGAAGATGGTCGATCAGGGAGAACTCCACGCGCCGGGAGTGCCGCTCGTTGTGATGGCCGACCTCGACAACGTGTGGGCAAACGTGTACCTGGACGAGCCCCTGGTGCCCAAGGTGTCGCTGGGCCAGACCGTCACGCTCTACACGGATGCCGGGGGGCCTGGCATCGAGGGCAAGATAACGTTTATCTCTGCCAAGGCCGAATTCACGCCGCGCAATGTTCAGACCGCCGACGAGCGATCGAAACTGGTCTTCCGGCTGAAGGTGAGCGTGGACAACCGCAAGGGCGTGCTGAAGCAGGGCATGCCTGTCGAGGCGGAGATCCTGTTCGCGAAGTAGCCGCGATTGCCGCACACCCGTATGAGCGACGCCGCCATCACGCTTGACCACGTGACGAAGCGCTTCGGCCAGGTGGAGGCCGTCGGCGGCGTGTCGTTCGACGTCCGGAAGGGCGAGATGTTCGGGCTGATTGGTCCGGACGGCGCCGGCAAGACCACGACAATTCGCTTGCTCTGTGGCCTGCTACGCGCCGATGGCGGCACCATCACCGTGCTCGGCAAGGACCCGATCACGCAGCATCACGCGATCACCCGCACGGTCGGCTATTTCTCCCAGCGTTTCAGCCTCTACGGCGATCTCACCATCGACGAGAACATCGCGTTCTTCGCGGAGATCCACGGCGTGAAGGGCTACCAGGCGCGGCGCACCCGGCTGCTCGACATGATGCAGTTGACCAGGTTCCGGAATCGGCTCGCCGACCAGCTGTCGGGCGGTATGAAGCAGAAGCTCGCGCTGGCCTGCACGCTGGTGCACGAGCCCAATGTCGTGCTGCTCGACGAACCGACGACGGGAGTCGATCCCGTGTCGCGCCGCGAGTTCTGGCGGCTGCTGTCGGAGTTCCTGTCGCAGGGCATCACGATCTTCATGGCGACGCCGTATCTGGACGAAGCCGAGCGTTGCTCGCGTGTGGCGCTGATGAGCGAGGGGCTCGTGCTGGCGCTCGACCATCCGTCGGCGATTCGCGCCACCTTCCCGGGCGAGATCGTGGAGGTGATTGCCGAGCCGCAGGAGAAGGCCCTGGCCGTCGTGCAGCAGGATGCGGGCGTGCGGGACGTCCAGACGTTTGGCGAACGCCTGCACGCACGGCTGGAGAAGGGCCAGGGAGAAGCGGCGGTCGCGCGGATGGGCGGGGCGCTCCAACGGGCCGGTGTCGAGGTCACCAGCCTCCGCGTGGTGGCGACCAGCCTCGAGGATGTGTTCATCGACCGCGTGACTCGCGCGCAATAACGCAGGATGACCATGAGAAACAGAACAAGTCAGATTGTCTGTGTCACCGGCACGCTGGCCGCGATGATGCTGGCCTGCGCCGCGAGCGGGCGGGCGCAGACCGCCGGGACGGCAGGCGCACCGGACTCCGTCCGTCTGACGGTGGCTGATGCGATCGAGTTGGCGCTCAAGGCCAGTCATCGCCTCGGTGATTTCGAGGCGCGCGAAGACGCGGCCAAGGCGGGTGCCGCCGTTCGGGCGAGCGCCGGCAAGCCCATTCTCAATCTGCTTGGCGGGTATACCCGGACCAATCATGTCGACGAGTTTGCGATTCAGATTCCCGGCACGCCGCCGCGCGTGATCTATCCCGACCTGCCGGACAACTGGCGAACGCGTCTCGATGTGCAGTGGCCCGTCTACACGTCCGGGCGGCTGGCGGCACTCGGTCGAGCGGCGCAGGCCGAGCAGGACGCTGCGGGGAAGGACGTGGCCACGGTGCGGGCCGACATCCGGCTCGATGCCGCGCGCGCGTTCTGGACGCTGGTGACCGCGAGCGAGTCGGTCAAGGTCGTTGAAGAAGCCCTGAAGCTGGTCGAGGCCCACCTCCAGGATGTGCGCAACATGCTGGCCGTCGGGCTGGTCGCGCCCAATGACGTCCTGACCGCCGAGACGAACCGTTCGCGCCAGCAGGTGCTGCTGATTGAAGTGCGGAACGCCCGCGACGTCGCCGATGCCGACCTGCGGCGGGCAACGGGCCTTGGGCCGACCGTCCGCATCGATCTTGCCGCAGCGCTCGACGGACCGCCGCCGGGCATTCCGCCGTTCGACCAACTGCTGGCCGAGGCCAGGAAGGACCGTCCCGAGCGTCAGGCCCTGCAATTTCGCGCCGAGGGTGTCGGCCAGCAACGCACGGCGGCTGCGGCTGCGTCGAAGCCTGTCGTGTCGGTGGGCGGCGGCGTCGATTACGCCCGCCCCAACCCGAGGATCTTCCCGCGCGCGGGCGCATGGAACGAGTCGTGGGACGTCGGCGTCAACGTCGCGTGGCTGTTGTGGGACGCGGGACGAGTCAAAGCCGAAGTGGCGCAGGTCAGCGCCGCCGAGCGAGCCGCACAGCAGCGGCTGGCCGAGTCCGACGCCGTGCTCGACTTCGACGTGCGGCAGCGGCAGCTCGATTTGACCTCAGCCGTGGCGTCGATTGGCGCGGCCACCGCCGAGGTGGCGAGCGCCACCGAGGCGAGGCGCGTTGTCGCCGAGCGCTTCAAGGCCGGCCTCGCGTCGAACACGGACGTGCTCGACGCGCAGCAGGCGCTGCTCGGCGCGAAGCTCGACCGCACGCGCACGCTGGCGGCGGTCAAGCTGGCCCAGGCCAGGCTCGATCGCACAATCGGCCGTTGATCGGACGACCACTCCCGGAGTGATTGTTCCCGAACGTTCGGGAACAATTACTCCGGGAGTAATTGGCTTGGTGTAGGGGATCACTGGATGCCGGCTGTCACGGTTCGCGATCTCACACGGCGCTTCGGCGCATTCGTGGCCGTGGACCACGTGTCGTTCGACGTCGCACAGGGTGAGATCTTCGGGTTCCTCGGCGCCAACGGCGCGGGCAAATCCACGACGATCCGGATGCTGTGCGGACTGCTCAAACCAACTTCCGGCACGGCTCTGGTCGGCGGCATCGACGTCGGCCGCGACCCGGAAAACGTCAAGCGCCGGATCGGGTACATGTCGCAGCGGTTCTCGCTCTATGAACTGCTGACGGTCGAGGAGAACATCACGTTCTTCGGCGGCCTCTACGGTCTCGATGACCAAGCCATCGCCCGGCGCCGGGACTTTGTGCTGGAGATGGCCGGTCTGCACGGCCGGGAACGCACGCTCGCCCGCGACCTGGCCGGCGGATGGCGGCAACGGCTGGCGCTCGGATGCGCGATTCTCCACGAACCGCCCATCCTCTTCCTTGACGAGCCCACGGGCGGCGTCGACCCGGTGTCGCGCCGCCAGTTCTGGGCGCTCATCCATCAACTGTCACAAGGCGGCGTGACGGTATTCGTGACCACGCACTACCTCGACGAAGCCGAACACTGTCACCGCCTGGCGCTGATGCAGGCCGGCCGGATTGCCGCGCTCGGCACCGTTCACGAACTGAAGGGCGTGTTCGCCGACCGCGCGGTGGTCGAAGTGCGCACGCCCTCGCCGATGGAGGCGCTGCGCGCGTTGGACGCGGTTCCGTCGGTTGAGAAAACGAGCCTGTTCGGCACCGCCCTTCACGTGTGGCTCCGGCCGGGCAAGCGCGACACGCAGCCGCTCGTGGATCGGTTCGCCGAGCTGGGCCTGAAGACCGACTCCATTGAGTTCGTGCAGCCGTCGCTCGAGGACGTGTTCATGGACGTGGTCGAACGCGCAGGCGGAGGCCCGGCATGAGAAAGGCCCTGGCTGTCGGCCGCAAGGAGTTCTGGCAGATCGTGCGCGACGGGCGCACCCTGATGATTCTGCTGTTTGTCCCCGCCTTCTTCCTCGGGCTCTACGGATACGCCCTCAACTTCGATATCCGGCACATCCGGCTGGCCGTGATGGATCGCGAGCACAATCCCGACAGCCGGGAGCTGATCTCGTCGTTCACCCACTCGACGTTCTTCGACATCGTTGCCACCGTGACCTCGATGACCGACATCGAGCGGCTCATGGACCGCGGCGAGATCCGCGCGGCGCTGGTCATTCCGGAGGGCATGAGCCGCGACCTGAGGTCCGGCCGCGTCGCGCAGGTGCAGGTGCTGATCAACGGCGACAACGCCAACACGGCAACCACGGTATTCGGGTACGCGCAGGCGATCGTTCGCGGCGTGTCCGCGCAACTTCAACTGGAGATCATCACCGGGGGCCGTCTGCAGCCGCCGATCTCCGCCGAGCCGCGCATCTGGTACAACCCCGAACTCACCAGCACGCTGTTCCTGGTGCCGGGCCTGATCGGGTTCATCGTGATGATCAGCAGTGTCGTGTCCACATCGATGTCGATCGTGCGCGAAAAGGAACGTGGCACGTGGGAACAGGTGCGGATGGCCCCGATCAGCAACGTGTCGTACGTGGTCGGCAAGACGATTCCGTACTTCGCGATTTCGCTGGTGTCGGCGTTCTTCATCATTGCGGCCGCGATGCTGCTGTTCGGGCTGCCGATGCGGGGATCGTGGCTGCTCCTGCTGTTTGCGGTGTCGCTGTTCCTGGTTGGCGCGCTGGGCACCGGGCTGCTGGTGTCTACGCTGGTCGATTCCCAATCGCTCGCGTTTCAGGTCAGCCTGCTGATCTCGATGCTGCCGACCATCATTCTGTCCGGCTTCATCTTTCCCATCGCCAGCATGCCCGCGCCAATTCGGGCCATCACGTACGTCGTGCCCGCCCGCTACTTTCTCGCCGCGCTGCGAGCCATCGTCTTGAAGGGCGTCGACCTGCACGTCGTCAGCACGCAACTGGTGGCGCTTGGCGTATATGCCGTAGGCGTGCTCGGGCTGGCCTCGGTGCGACTCGGAAAGGAGAAGGTCTGAGATGCGACGGCTCGGCTTTCTCATCCGCAAGGAATTCCAGGAGATCAAGCGCAACCCTCGCATGCTGCGCGTGCTGCTGATCGCACCAGTGTTTCAGCTCGGGATCCTCGGCTATGCGGCGACCACGGACGTCAAGAACGTGCCCATGATGGTCGTCGACGCGGACCGAACGGTGGCCAGCCGCGATCTGATCGGTCGGTTCGAGGGCTCGCCGTACTTCAGCGTGACTGGCGTGACGTCGCGGCACCAGGATGTTGATGACGCGCTGCAGCACCGCACCGCGTGGATGGCCGTATCAATTCCGGCCGGCTACGGGCGGGACATCGCCGACGGCATTCCAGTGACCGTGCAGGTGATCGCCGACGGCACGGATTCGAATTCGGCTACGGTCGGATTGGCTTACGCCACCAGCCTGATCGCGGAGAAGGCCGTTGACGTGGCGCTGTCGAGACTGGGTGCCGGCGGAGTCGTGCTGCCCGTCGGCTCAATTGAGGCCCGCACACGCGTCTGGTTCAACCCTCAACTGCTGAGCCAGTGGTTCATGGTACCGGGCGTGCTGGCACTGCTGTTGATGATCACGACGACGGTGCTCGGCGCCGTGGCGATTGTGCGGGAGAAGGAACTGGGCACGCTGGAACAGCTCAACGTCACGCCGCTTCGCCGATGGGAGTTGACCGTCGGCAAGCTGCTGCCTTTCGGGCTGATTGGCGTCATTCAGGTGTTCCTGGTCGTGGCGGTGACCGTGCTGTGGTTTCAGATTCCGCTGCGGGGCAGTTTCGCCCTGCTGTTCGGGCTGTCACTGGTCTACCTGTTGTGCACGCTGAGCCTCGGGCTGCTCGTATCGACCATCTCGGCGACGCAGCAGCAGGCCATGATGACGGCGGTGTTCTTCTTCGTCGTTCCGATGATCTACCTGTCCGGGTTCATCTTTCCAATCGAGAACATGCCCCGCGTCATTCAGCCCCTCACGTACCTGATTCCGCTCAGGTACTTCCTGGTCATCGTCCGCGGGATCTTCCTGAAGGGCGTTGGATTGGAATCGTTCTGGCCGGACGCGCTGATGATGCTGGCGTGGGGAGTGACCGTGCTCACACTGGCCACCATGCGGTCTAGAAAGACGCTCAGGTAATGGCCGTTGGCGCGATCGGGGCGATCGGTGTCGCCATCCTGCTGCAAGCTGCGTCGCAGCAGCCGGGTCCGTGCCGCCTGTCCGGAACGGTCGTGGACCAGGCGTCGCGCGCCGGCGTGGCTGGCGTGGACGTCGTCGCGCGGCACGACGACACCGTCGCGGCATCCACGACCACCAGCGCCGACGGCGGCTTCGAACTCCTGAACCTGGCGCGCGGCTCATATCTGCTGGCCGCGTCCGCGCCGGGCTTCGCCGAGATCTCACCGCTCCGCGTTGAACTCGCGGGAGCGCCGTGCGACGCCATCGTCGAGGTGGCGTATCGGCTGAAGATGCAGGTCGAGTCCAGAGGCGCCGCTCCACGATTGCCCGACGCGACGACCATCACGAACGCGGCTGCACCAGTGTTGACGGGAGCCGCGATTGCGGCTGCCCCTGGCGCGCTCGAGGACGTGTTCCGCGCGTTTCAGTCGCAACCCGGCGTGGCCGCTTCCCAGGACAACCGCAACGACCTGCTCGTGCGTGGGGGAGGCGCCATAGAGAACCAGACGCGCATCGACGGGTTCGATGTGCCAAACCCGAATCACTTCGGGGCGCAGGGCGGCACCGGCGGAGGCCTGTCGATGATCCCGCCGTGGCTCATCGATGTCGGCACGATCGAGGCTGGCGGGTTCTCCGCCTCGTTTGGCGAACGGATGTCCTCGGTCGCCGACATCTCGCTGCGGCCGGCAAAGGCCGGCCGCCTGCACGGCATGCTGGGCTTTGGCGTCGGCGGCGCGATGGGCGAGATCGAACGGCCGTTTGGCGACGGCAAGGGGTCATGGGTCGTTTCCGTGCGGCGCAGCCTGCTCGAATTGACGTTCCACGAGGAGGGAGGGCAGGTCGTCCCGAAGTACGCGGACGCACTGGTGCGCGTCGAACGGAGGGTGGGCGGCAGACACAGTGTCAGGTTCCTTGGCATCGGAGCCAGTGATTCCGTCCAGATCGAGGATTACGACGGAGGGACGGACCGGATCGACGGCACTGAACGGGTCGGTCTGGCCGGGGTGAGGCTGGACTCGACCTGGTCGCCGAAGACCGCCTCGACCGTGGTGGCGAGCATTGGCACGAGCGAGATCGACGCAAAGTCCCGGAACGGGGCCATCGTCGATGGACTCGATCGCGGGCGCGATGTGGACATCAGGTTCAGAGCCGATCTGCGGCGGCAGACGCGGATTGGCAGCGTGCTGGCTGGCCTGGCCGTCAAGGCCTTCACGTTCGACTACGAGTTGCTCGCGTACGGCGTCTGGACGCCCTATTCGCCGATTCGCGAGAACATCTCGGCGAAGAGCCGGCAGTCGTTCGCCGATGTCGCCGGATACGTCGAGACGACGAAGCCGCTGTTCGGCCGGGGCCGGGTGTCAGCGGGCCTGCGTGTCGACAGATGGGGCGCGTCGGGGATCACGACGGGAAGCCCGCGCCTCAAGGGCGACTACCTGCTCGGGAACCGGGCGAGGCTGGTCGGCTACTGGGGCGAATATCGACAGGCCGTGCCCTACATCTGGATGGCGAGCGCGCCGCAGAACGTGTCGCTTGTCCCGATCGCGTCGACACAGGGCGGTGGGGGTGTTGATCTTGAAATGCACCGCGGGGTTCACCTTGGCATCGAAGGATTCGACAAGCACTACCGCAACTACCCGGTTGACCGCCTGGCGCCAGGCCATGTGCTGGTTGACGCGGTGGCGGACTTCGAATCGCCGTTTGTCGGGCAGCTGACAAGCGGCGGCAGAGTTCGTGCCCGAGGTGTCGATACCGTGGTGTCGGCGAGTCCCGGCGAGCATCTCAAGGTTGTCGCCAACTACTCGTACTGGCGGGTGTCACAGATGGGCTTCGACAATGTCTGGCGGCGGGCCCAGCACGAACTTCGCCATCAGGCCAGACTGGAACTGAACTACACCCGCCCCGCGAACTGGGCTGCCAGCCTGCGGTGGCGCTACGTGAGCGGTCATCCCTATACGCCATTCAGCCCGACGGCCTCGATCAAGGCGGGCCGGGCGGTCTTTGATCTGACGCGCATCAACACTCTCGAGTACGCGCCGTACCATCGGTTGGACGTTCGCGTCGACAAGACGTTGACGCGCGGCCGCGCGTCAGCGATCGTCTACTTCGAGGTCGACAACCTCTATGACCGCGACAACCTGCTGATCTACCAGTGGGACCGGAGGCTCCGCCGCCCGAAGCCGACCTATCAGTGGGGCCGGACGTACGTCGGGGGCCTGCGGGTGGAGTTCTAACGATCAGTACGAAGTGAGCCACTGGATCTGAGAGGTCCGGTGTCTAATGGCAGTGGAGGAATGAATGCGACTCCTGGTTCCCGTCACGTGCGTCGTTGCCCTTCTCGCCCAGGTCCCCGGGCTTGCGCAGCAGGCGCCGGCCGTCCCGCCGAAGAATCCGCCCCCGGCGGCGCCGCTCGTTGGCGGGCCCATTGTGACGGGGATGCTCGGCAGCGCGCCGGCACGACTGCCCGTCAAACGTGTCGTGCTCTACAAGAACGGCGTCGGGTTCTTCGAGCATCTCGGCCGCGTGCGCGGTACCGAGCAGGTGACCATCGACTTCACGAGCGGTCAGTTGAACGACGTGCTCATGTCGCTCACAACAGTCGATCTGGGCAACGGGAAGGTAACCGGGGTCAGTTTCAACACCGATGATCCCGCCAGCCGGAAGCTGGGGGCGCTGTCGCTTCCGATCGGCGAGGACACCACGCTGCTGGCGGTTCTTTCCGCGCTGCGTGGAGCGAAGGTCGAAGTGCAGAGCGCCGGCGGCCCGGTGACGGGACGCATCCTGGCGGTCGAGCAGCGGACGCGCGGGGAGGGCGACAAGCAGGTCGACGCACGCGAGCTGGCAATTGTCACCGACGCCGGCGACATCAAGAGCTTTGACGTCACACCGCGTCTTTCGGTGCGTGTTCTTGAAGGCGACCTGAGGACGGATATCCGCCGGTACCTCGACATCGTGTCGTCCACGCGGCAGAAGGACCTGCGGAGGATGTCGATTGCGACCGCTGGCGCTGGTGAGCGGCAACTCTACGTGAGTTACATCAGCGAGGTGCCCATCTGGAAGAGCACGTATCGCCTCGTGCTTCCCGCAAAGGCCGGCGACAAGCCGCTCCTTCAGGGCTGGGCGATTGTCGACAACACCATCGGCGAGGACTGGACCAACGTCGACCTCTCGCTCGTTGCGGGCTCGCCGCAGTCGTTCATTCAGCCGCTGTCGCAGCCGTTCTACGGGCGGCGGCCTGTGATCCCGCTGCCGTCGGCCGCGCAGTTGACGCCCCAGACGCACGACGCCGCGCTGTCGCCGGACGCGAAGATGGAAGCGGCGCCGGCAGCGCTAATGGCAGCGCCCCGGGCGCCGGTGCGCGTTGGCGGCAACCTTGCCGGCGGCTTCACTGGCGGCATCCCCGGTGGGGTGGTTGGTGGCTTGGTTGGTGGAATGGCCGAGGCGGTGACGGTCTCTGCCGCAGCCAGCATGGTCGACGCACTCTACGCGAATGCCGACGCGGTTGGCAGCGGCGTGCAGGGCCGCGAACTGGGCGACCTGTTCGAATATCGGCTCAAGGAACCTGTGACGATCCGCAAGAACCAGTCGGCGCTTGTCCCGATCGTGTCAGCGGCGGTCGAGGCCGAGCGCGTGTCGGTGTGGAGCAGTGCATCGCCGGCGCAGCGGGCGCGCAGCGCCGTCTGGCTGACCAATTCGACGCCGTTCACGCTCGATGGCGGAAGCTACTCGGTTCTGGAGGACGCCACCTTCACCGGCGAGGGACTGATGGATGCCGTCAAACCGGGTGAGAAACGGCTGTTGTCGTACGCGGCCGATCTCGCTCTACTGGTCGACTGGAAGCAGGATCCTGCCGGGCCCGAGCGCGTCAGCAGCGTGCGGATCGCGAAGGGCACGATGATCTTCCAGCGCGAGTTCCGCGACAAGCGCACCTACACCGTGCGCAACCAGGACGCGAAGGCCAGGATGCTGGTGGTTGAACACCCAAACCGGGCTGGCTGGAAGCTGGTCAGCGCGACGAAGCCGGACGAAACCGCGCCCAGCGTCTACCGGTTCCGCGTACCGATTGCGGCGAAATCCACGGCGACGCTAGCGGTCGAAGAGGTACGCCCGGTGGAATCGACCTACCAGGTGTCGGCCGTGACCGACGAACAACTCACGCTGTTCGTCAGTCAGCGCACGTTGACGCCTGAGGTGGAGCAGGCGTTGCGGGCCGTGATGGCCAAGAAGGGCGAGATTGCGGCAGTGGTCTCCGAGATCAACGCACGGAACAACGAAAAGGGCCAGATCTTCGCGGATCAGGAGCGGCTGCGCGAGAACCTGAAGGCGCTCAAGGGCAGCGCGGAAGAGAAGAATCTGGTCACGCGGTACACGCGCCAACTGGACGAGCAGGAAACCCGGCTCGACGCGATCAAGCGCGAAATCGCCGATCGCGTGACGAAGCAACAGAAACTGCAGAGCGAACTCGACGCGCTCGTGCAGGCGCTGTCATTCGACGGACGAAAGTGAAAACTATTTTGCCTGCGCCTTCTTCACGTAGTCCACGGCCAGCGTCTTTAGAGCTGCCGACGTGAGGCCGATTGACTCGGCCTCGGGCAGCGCTTTGTCGATGGTCCAGCCATCGACCAATACGCGCTTGAAGAACCACATCGCCGAAGCCCGGCCTCCAGACGCACAGTGGAACAGCATCGGCCGGTTTGCCGGGTCCTTTACGGCAGCCAGAAACGTGTCGACCGCGGACTGGAAGTTTGCGTCGGTGTGCCGGAAGGGTGCGTGGATGAACTTCATGCCGGCCTTCTCGACGGCCTCCTTCTCCGACGCGACATTGGCGCCCTCCTCGTCGGACGGCCTGAAGTTGACCACCGCGTTGTAGCCGCGCTTCTTCAGTTCGGCGGCGGCTTCCGGCTTCATTGCCCCGCCGCATGCAAACGTGTCGTCGACGGGTGCGAAGTTGACCACGCCCGGAAAGTCCTGGATTTTTGTGGCCTGTTGTGCGGCCCCTGACACAGAGGGTGGCGAGCCAGCCGGCGTTCCGGTCCGCGCCAGGGCGGACCCGGCGAAGATGAGCACTACAACGAAGAGTCCAACCGACGTGCGCACGCGATTCTTCATAGGTTCCTCTCAATGGAGCACGAAACGACAGCCCTACCCCTGACCCACAATGATACGACGTCAGCCATCGAGACGAGGGTCCGGGCCGCGTCCCCGTCAGACGCAAGAAGGAATATGATCTCACAGTGTTCAGTCCGAACCGCTGGTTCCCGATCCTGTCGGCCGCGCGGGCAACCAGGCGCATCGTGACGCTTGTCGCCGTCCTCGTCCTCGGCACCTTCATCGCCGCGCAATCGCCTGCGCCCGCCACTCCACCAGACGCTTCCTCCGTTCTCATCACCGGCGCACGCATCCTCGACGTGGTCGCCGGGAAGTACCTGGCGGTCGGAGCCGTGCTGATTGAGAAGGGACGGATCACGAGCGTCACGGAGGGGCTGCCGCCGAATGTTCCAGACGCGGTCAGGCGTCTCACTCTGAAAGATGCGACGCTTGTGCCGGGCCTGATTGACGCGCACGCGTGGGCGGCACCGACCAGCGATCTGGACGCCGACTACTTCTACATGCTGAGCCTCGCGCACGGTGTGACGACCACCCGCGTGGTCAACGTGCGAACCGCGTGGGGCGTGGCGCAGCGCGGGCGTTCGGCGTCTGGTGCGATCGATGCGCCGGCATTGTCGACCAGCGGACGCGGCATCGATCAGGCGGCGAGCCCCGGGCGCTTGTTGTTTGACGCTCCCGATGCGGCTGCCGCGGCCGACGAAGCGGCCCGCCAGGTGGCGTCCGGCGTGGATTGGATCGCGGGGTACGACAACGTGACACCGGATGCATACCGGGCGATGGTTGCGGCGCTGCGAGGATCAAGAGTCCGCATCTGCGCTCAACCCGGCGCGTCTTCCATGCGGGATCTCGTTGCCGCCCGCGTCCATTCGATCGAGACGCTGGCGTATCCGACTCAGGCTAGGACAGGCACGCCGGACGAGACATGGCTGGCGGCCTCCGCCAAGGAACTGGCGACGCTGGCCATCAGTCTGGCGCGGGCGAAGATCACCCTGGTACCGATGCTGGCGGCTGGGCGGGCGCGGGCGTACCCCAAGGCGGCCGCCAAGGACGCGTCGCTCCAATTGCTGCCAGCCGCGCGCCGGCAGGCGATTGTTGACGCGCTTGCGAAGCTCCCACCGGCAGAAGTGACCCGGGCGCGCAAGGTGTGGACCAGTCAGCTGGCATTTATCCGCAGGTTCGTCAGAGCTGGTGGCCGTGTGGCCGCCGGCTCAGGCTTCGAACTGGGCGGGTACCCGGCGCCTGGCGTCGCGGTGCAGCGGGAAATGGCGGCGCTGGTGGAAGCCGGCCTGACGCCCATTCAGGCCATTCGCGCGGCGACGATCAACGGCGCGCTGATGTTGGGACGCCCCGCCGCGCAGTTCGGCATCAAGCCTGGCCTTGACGCCGACTTCTTCATCGTAGCGGGCGATCCGCTGAACAATACCGCCGATCTCGCCCGAATCTCCTCGGTCATCCGGGGCGGCCGCGTATTCGACGCCAGCGAGTTGCTCGCCAGGAGCCGCGTCGCGATGACTAAGTAATCAGAAGCCCCTCCGATTTCGTATACTGCACGGATGCGCACCCTACGCCGCTGGGGCTTCGCCCCGCTTGCCGTCCTTCTACTCGTCAGCAGCATTCACGCCCGGCAGTCAGCGCCTGTCGCGGCACCAGCACCCGCACCGCCCGCCGCGCCAGCCGATCTCGACGCCTGGGTCACTCGCGCAATGAAGACGTTCGAAGTGCCCGGTATCGGCCTGGCCATCGTCAAAGACGGCACGGTGGTGGCGGCCAAAGGCTACGGTGTCCGCAAGCTCGGCGATCCGGCGCCTGCCGACGGCCGGACGCTTTTCGGCATCGCGTCGAACACGAAGGTGTTCACGGCAACGGCGATCGGGCTTCTGGTTGAGGAAGGCAAGGTTGCGTGGGACGCGCCGGTTGTCCGCTATCTGCCCGGCTTCCAGATGTGGGATCCGTTTGTCACGCGCGAATTGACCGTGCGCGATCTGCTCGTTCATCGAAGCGGGCTGGGCCTCGGAGCCGGCGACCTGTTGTGGTGGCCGTCATCGACGTACAACCGCAAGGAGATTGCCGCACGGCTCCGCTTCATCAAGCCTGCCACCAGCTTCCGCAGCGCCTATGCCTACGACAATGTGCTCTACCTCGTGGCGGGCGAGTTGATCGAGACCATCAGCGGCCAGAGCTGGGAGGATTTTGTCAGCACGCGGATTCTCGCGAAGGTCGGCATGACCGGCAGTAACGTGCGGCACTCCGCTGCGGCGGCCTCGGGCAATATCGGGACGCCGCATGCCAGCGTGGATGGCAAGGTCAGGCCGATCGCGCCCTTCGACAGCGACAACACGAATCCGGCAGGTGGCATCAACTCGAGCGCCGAAGACATGGCGAAGTGGATGCGCGTGCTGCTGGCCAACGGGCGTCTCCCTGACGGCTCGCGGCTGTTCTCGGAGGCGACGGCCCGTCAGTTGACGACCATCGTCACGCCGCTCTCGCCATCGAATCCGCCGGCCGAGCTGGCGCCTCAGCGCAACAACTTCTCGGGCTACGCGCTGGGGTTGAACATCCGCGACTACCGCGGAAAGAAGATGGTGACGCACACGGGAGGACTGCCCGGCTACGTGTCGAGGGTGATGTTGCTGCCTGAGATCGGCCTTGGCGTGACCGTGCTCACGAACCAGGAATCCGGTGAGGCCTTCGATTCAATCGCGTACCACGTCGTCGATCACTATCTCGGCGTGACACAGCAGACCGACTGGATTGAGGCGTACCGCGCCGTGGCGGCGCGGCAGGACGCCAGCGGGGCCGACGCTGAGAAGAAGGCCGCCGCCGCGCGCGATGCCACATCGAAGCCGTCGCTGCCGCTGGCCGGGTATGCGGGCACCTATGCTGATGGATGGTACGGCGACGTCACCATCGCGGTCGAGCAGGGCAAGCTCGTGATGCGCTTCTCGCACACGCCGTCGCTGGTAGGTGACATCGAGCACTGGCAGCACGACACGTTTGTTGTGCGATGGAGGGACCGCGAGTTGCGAGCCGACGCGTTCGTGACGTTTGCGCTCAACCCGGACGGATCGATTGACCAGGCGAAAATGCAGGCCGTGTCGCCCGCCACCGACTTCAGCTTCGACTTTCAGGATCTGCTGCTGAAGCCGGTCAAAAAGTAGGGGCGCTCCTACCGCTCGACGGTCACCGTCACGGCATCCTGCAGGCGCACCGTGATTGCCGTGCCGGCCTGCAACGTGGCGACACTGCGTTCGCCGCCCATCACGCTGGCGGTTCCGCCACCGGCTCCGAGGGCGCCGCCGAGAATCGCACCCTTGCCGCCGCCGATAATGGCGCCGAGAATCGCGCCTCCCGCAGCGGCCGCCCCGATCTTCGTTGCGCTCTGTGCACCCTGGGACTCGCTCTCGCGGAAGATCGTGTCCGTACGGATGGGCACGCGCGTCGCCGCGGCATCGGCGAGCACGAGCGTGTGGAAGCGAACGCCGAGCCGCGCTTTGCCCTTAACCTTGCCGCCGCGCTCAACGACCGTCACGACACCAAGGACACGGGTGCCGGCCGGGATCGCGACGGTTCCGCCAATCCTCACATCGCGCGTCACCTTGGCTTCGACCGGGTCTTCCACTTTCGCCTCTTCTGTCGAGGTCGTGGTCATCACCTGCAGTCCGAGCACCGACTCGGCCTGCACGACGACTTCCTCGAACGTCGGAAGCGGACGCGCAGGCTCCTGAGGCGCCGACGCCTGAGTAGCCGGAGCCGAAAGCACCGGCGATTCGACACTGGCCGGCGTGCCTGCCGCGGCGGCTGTTCCAGGCCGCCCGGTGACGATCATGTCTGAAGCTGAAGCGGTCGGCCGGGATGAGGCGGGGGCTGTCGGAACTGACCGCGTCGGTGCCGGCCTGGTCCGGGCGCCAGAAGCCACGGATGTTGCAGGCGGTGTCGCTGTCTGGACCGGGGCGACGTTCAAATTGGCCGGTGTGATCGGAGGCTCCTGAACCGCCGTTGCCGTCGCGGCCGGTGCGGAGACACCGATAGGGTTCACTCCTGCCGCGGCCGTTGTTTCGGCGGCTGGCCTGGACTCAGCGCCCTGCGTCTGTGCCCCGCCCACGGCATCTTGGGCCGCTGGCGGCGCGCTGGAGACGGCAACGGTCGACGACTGCCTCATCGCGACAAATCCACCCGCAGCGGCAGCCAGGGCGCACACGACGAAGAGCACGATGATGGTCAGTGTTCTGGGCATACTTTCTCTCCCGCGTTCTCTCTACCCGTCGGTAGCAAGTCCCGTACCTTCGGCCGGACCCCGGATGCCGCCGGAACACCGTTTGGTTTCATCAGTTTACCAAAACCAGTCCCCTGAACGGGTGTCGCCGGTGGGTGACAGGGCGTCCTTGTGCGGTTTCCTCAGGCGCGTCGAGACGCTGTCAGGCGGCATAGCCAGGGGCTCGAAATCCGCCCCGCATTTGCAAATAGGGCGTCCCCCCATGCAGAATGGCTGCGCGATGAGGCTTCTTGACCGTTTCGTCGACGATGGCGACCGCCTGTTCCGCTGGCGTAGCTATTTCCCGTTGCTGATGGCGCCCGTTCTTCTCGTCGGCCTTTGGACCTCCTCGTCGCCATTCACCCCGGGCACCCAGGAACGATTCTGGGAGACCTGTTCCATTCTTGTCGCGCTGTCGGGCCTCGGACTTCGAATGTGGGCGGTCGGTTCGGCGCCGTCCGGAACCTCGGAGCGGAGCACCGTCAACCCGCGCGCGTCCCAACTGCGCACGACCGGCCCGTACTCGATCGTCAGGCATCCGCTCTATCTGGCCAACGGGCTGATGGCCCTTGGCCTGGCGCTCTTTCCGGGGATCTGGTATCTCCCGATCATTCTCGTGTTGTCGACGCTGCTTTACTACGAGCGGATCGCCGCGCGCGAAGAGGCCTTTCTCTTCGAGACGTTCGGGCCGGCGTTTGATGCCTGGGCCAATCGCGTACCGGCCATCATCCCTTCGATTGCCTGTTATATCCCCGCCACCACATCGTTTTCCTGGAGGAAGGTGGCGCGTCAGGAGTTTCACGGTCTGATGGTCGTGGCGGCTGGCGCCTTCGTTCTCGATGGAGCGCAGGAATCGTGCCGGGCGTGGCGTTGGACGGTGGACGACATCTGGCTCTGGTTCTTTGCGGCGAGCGCCGGGATTTTCGTGGTGATGGCCGCCATCAAGAAGGGCACGCGGTTGCTGGAGAGTTGACGGATGCGCCTGAAGCAGTACTACAGCTCGCGAGACGTCACGGCATTGACCGGTCTCACCGCCGGTCAACTGCGCTGGTGGGAACGGCAGAAGCTCATCGAGCCGGCGCTCGCGTCGCATCCGACCGAGGCCGGCGGCTTCACAGAGCGCCGCTACACACCGGTGGATCTGCTTGAGATCATGGTGCTGGCCGACCTGCGCCGCCGTGGGTTTTCGCTTCCGCAACTGCGTCAGCTTATTGACACGCTCATCGACCACTTCGGCATCCGCCTCTTCGAGGCGTCAGGCGACGGCGGGCCGCTCACGCTGCTGACCGACTGCCGCGACATCTACGCGCGCACGACCGACGGACGGTTCTTCAACCTATTGAAGGACCCGAAGCAGCCGCTGCTCGTCGTTGGCGAAGAAGCCCGCTTCAAGAAACTGGCGTCTCGGGCGCGGCCGCGAAAGAAGCGGAAGCCCGCACCAGCCGCCCGCACTGCTCCCGATGCATCGGCCCGTTGATTCGGTGAATCTCACGTCATGCTTGCCCATAGGAGTTGCACCACGATGACCACGCCATTCACGCGTCGGATCCGGATTGCCGTCGTGCTCGCGTTCACCATCGCAAGTGGCGCCACGCTCACGCTGTCGGCCCAGAACGCGAAACCCGCGCCTGTTCAGAAGCAGGACGAGGCCTACACGAAGCTGATCAAGGAGTACACCCAGGATCCGCGCATCAGCACGGAGCTGGTGGACCACATGCCGGCGAGCGACAAGGTGCCGTCGCCGCTCAAGTTCCTGGGCCGCATCCCGGGAACGCCGGGCGAGCTGACCTATGCGAAGGACATCCAGCGTTATTACGAGGCGCTCGCCAAGTCCTCGCCGCGCTTCAAGTACTGGACGATCGGCAAGACCGAGGAAGGCCGGGACATGGTGCTGCTCGCGGTGGCCGACGAGCAGACGATCAGGACGCTCGACACCTACAAGGCCAATCTGGCCGCGCTGACCGATCCGCGCAAGACAACCGAAGCGCAGGCCCAGCAACTCCTCAAGACGTCGAAGCCCATTTACTGGATCACGGCCGGCATGCACTCGGGCGAGACCGGCGGACCGGAGACGTTGATCGAGCTGCCGTACCGCCTCGCGGTCGAAGAGACGCCGTTCATCCAGAACATCCGCAACAACGTGATTGTCCTGATCACGCCAGTGATCGAGGTGGACGGCCGCGAGAAGCACGTCGACACCTATTACTACGGGAAAAAGACGGGCAAGCAGCGGCCGCCGCTCATGTACTGGGGCAAGTACGTCGCGCACGACGACAACCGCGACGCGATGGGCCAGATGCTCAAGCTCACGCAGAACGTCAATCGGACGTTCCTCGAGTGGAAGCCGACCATCCTGCACGATCTCCACGAAGCGTCCAACTACCTGTATGCGTCAACCGGACGGGGGCCCTACAACGAACAGCTCGATGCCATCACGATTGACGAGTGGTGGGCGCTCGCCAACGCCGAAGTGATGGAGATGGCCAAGCGCAACGTGCCGGGCGTGTGGACGTACGGGTTCTACGACGGCTGGACGCCGAACTATATGTTCTTCATCGCGCACACGAAGAACTCGATAGGCCGGTTCTACGAAGTCCAAAGCTATGGCCCGGACATCGTCGAGAACCTGCGGATGGGCGCCAGCGCGACCAGCCGGGAATGGTACCGTCCGAATCCGCCGCTCCCGTCGATCAAGTGGGGACCGCGCAACAACACGAACATCCAGGAGTCGGCGCTTCTGATCGCGCTCAACTACGTGGCGAAGAACCGCGAGACGTTCCTCGAGAACTACTGGCTCAAGAACAAGCGCGCGCTCGACAAGGGCCGGACGCAGGCGCCGTATGCCTGGGTGATCCCGGCCGCGCAGCGCCGCAAAGCAGAGGCTGCCGATCTGGTCAACGCGCTCCGGCGCCAGGGCCTCGAGATTTCCCGCGCCACCGCGGCGTTCGAGGCAGGGACGGTCAGCGTGGCGGCGGGTGACTACGTCATCCGCGCCGACCAGCCGTACAGAACGATGGCCGACATGTACTTCAGCCTGCAGAACTACGCACCCGCCAATCCGGACCCGTACGACGACACCGGGTGGACGATGCAGTTGATGCGGAATGTATCGGTGGTGCCGGTTGGCGAGAAGAACGTGCTCGACCAGCAGATGGCGCTCATCACGGCCGACGTCAGGGCGGCGGGCGGCATTGAGGGCGCGGGCCCGGTGGTCATCGTCGATCACACGAGCGACAACGCCGTCGTGACGTTCCGCTTCAAGCATGCCGACGTCAAGATGCAGGCGGCCGAAGAGGATTTCGAGGCCGGAGGCCATAAGTTCAAGGCCGGGGCGTTCATCATCCCGGCAGGGGACCGGGCGAAACTCGACGGGACACTCAAGGAGCTCGGGCTGTCGGCCTGGGGCGTGGCCGCCGCGCCGAGCGTCAAGATGCACAGCCTCGACGTGCCGCGGATCGGCTATGTGCACTCGTGGTCGAACACCCAGAACGAAGGGTGGGTGCGCGGGGCGTTCGACACCTTTGGCGTGCCGTACATCTACTTCGCCGACATCAAGCTGCGCGAGGGAAACCTGCGCGCGAAGTACGACGTCATTGTGTACCCGCACGTCGGCGGCACGGCGCAGTCGCAGGTCAACGGGATTCCTAAGGTCGGCGATCCGGTGCCGTACAAGAAGTCCGAACTGACGCCCAATCTCGGTGTGCAGGACCAGGCCGACGACATCCGTGGCGGGATGGGCCTCGAGGGCCTGATGAACCTCTACCAGTTCGTCAAGGAGGGCGGGTTGCTCATCACCGAGGGCGCGACGTCGGTGATCTTCCCCGACTACAACCTCGTGAACGGTGTGAGCGTCGAGAGCCCGCAGGGGCTGTTCGTGCGGGGATCGATCCTGCGCGGCGTGGTGGCTGATGCAAAGAGCCCGATCATGTATGGCTATGACGGCGCGCAGATCCCGGTGTACTTCAGCCAGAGTCCGGTGCTGGCTGTAGGGGGCGGGGGAGGCGGCGGACGGGGCGGTGGTGGAGGCGCGCAGATCCCCGGCGTG
Source organism: Acidobacteriota bacterium (assembly GCA_026393755.1). Taxonomy (NCBI): domain Bacteria; kingdom Pseudomonadati; phylum Acidobacteriota; species Acidobacteriota bacterium. The sequence goes on along the minus strand of JAPKZO010000028.1, from coordinate 128,722 downwards.
GGCGCGGTTGTGGCGCCAAACGCGGGCAACGCGCAGAAGTTGTCGCTGTGGGCTCCGACGGGAATCTCAGGGGTGTCGCCTGGTGGGGGACCCCTTGCTGACATCGGCGGCCGCGGGGGCCGTGGTGGGGCCGGCTTTGCGGCCGGGACGGATGCTCCGCGCGTCATCCTGCGGTTCCCGGCCAACGCTGATGACATGTTGCTGTCGGGCGTGCTGGTTGGCGGCGGGGCGCTCGCCGGGCGGGCCCAGGTGATCGATTCGCCGATCGGGTCGGGCCACGTCGTGATGTTTGCCATTCGGCCGTTCTGGCGCTTCCAGACGCAGGGGACGTTCTTCCTTGGATTCAATGCGATTCTGAATTGGAATCACCTGGATGCGGGAAAGTAGGAAAGTAGAGCAATTATGAAACGCGCCGTATTCATCCCGCTGCTCGCCGCTGCTATCGCACTTGCCGTCACGGGTCTCGTCGCCGATGACGGCATGTGGACCTTCGACAACCCGCCGCGAAAGCTGATCAAGGAGAAGTACGGATTCGACATCACGGATCAGTGGCTCGAGCACATCCGGTTGTCCGCGGTGCGGGTGTCGGGCGCGTCGGCCTCGTTTGTGTCGCCGGACGGCCTGCTGCTCACCAACCAGCATGTTGGCCGGGATCAGGTTGCCAAGCTTTCGACGCCCCAGCGCGATCTGATCAAGGACGGGTTTTACGCCGCGGCGCGCGACGAGGAACTTAAGTGCACGGATTTCGAGGCGAACGTGCTGGTCTCATACGAGGACATGACCAGGCGCGTGCAGGGAGCCGCGAAGGCGGGGGCGACCGACAAGGACGCCAACGCGCAGCGCAAGGCCGAGATGGCGACGATCGAGAAGGAGTGCTCGACGCAGACCGGCCTCAAGTGCGAGATCGTCACGCTCTACAGCGGCGGCGAGTACTGGCTCTACCGGAACAAGAAGTACACGGATATCCGCCTCGTGTTTGCTCCCGAACAGGACATCGCGTATTTCGGCGGCGACTACGACAACTTCACGTATCCGCGGTGGAACTTCGACATCACGTTCTTCCGCGTGTACGAAAACGGCCAGCCGCTCAAGAGCGAGCACTTCCTCAAGTGGTCGAAGAATGGGGCGGTCGAAGGCGAGCTGATCTTCGCCCCGGGATATCCGGGTGCGACGTCGCGGCTGCTGACTGTGGGTCAGCTCAAGTATCAGCGCGACATCGGCAACCTTCTTCAGATGCACGTGTGGACGTCGCGGCGCGACGCGCTCGTCCGCTACCAGGCACTCGGGGCCGAGCAGGCTCGTCGCGGATCGACGCCGCGACTGGGGCTCGAGAACTCCATCAAGCGGCTCATCGGACAGCAGGACGGATTGAAGAATCCCCGGATCTTCAAGAAGAAGGAAGACGACGAATCGGCGCTCCGGGCGAAAGTGGCGGCCAGTCCCGAGTGGCAGAAACTGTACGCGGCTGGGTGGGACCAGATCGCCGCAGCGTACGCGGCGCTGCCCGCCTTCGCCAGGCGTATCGCCTTCTCCAACCTCACCGCGTCCCGCCTGGGCGGGATGGCGTCGACCATTGTCCGCTACGCCGATCAGATTTCGAAGCCGAGTTCGCAGCGCTATTCTGAATTCACCGATGCGCGTCTGGAAGGACTGAAGTTCAACCTCTTCTCGTCGGCCCCCGTGTATCTCGACATGGAAGAGGCGCAACTGACCGGGTGGCTCGCGGAGGGGCTCAAGACGCTCGGGCCGGCGGACCCGTTCATGAAGGCCGTGCTCGGCGGCCAGTCACCAGCCGCCGTGGTCAAACAGGTGCTGGCGGGAACGAAGCTGAACGACGTCGCCGCGCGCAAAGCACTTATTGAGGGCGGTCCGGCCGCCATCAACGCGTCGACCGATCCCCTGATTGATCTGGCGCGCCGCGCCGAACCCATCATCCGCGAGTTGCGCGCCTGGCAGGAGGAGAAAATCCAGAGCGTCGAGTCGAGCGCGGGCGAGAAGATCGCCCGGGCGCGGTTCGCCGCCTACGGGAAGTCGGTGTATCCGGATGCCAATTCGAACCTCCGGTTCGAGTACGGCACGGTGCTTGGCTACGAACTTGGCTCGACGCTGGTGCCTTACCGGACGACGTTCTACGGATTGTACGAGCGGGCGGAGGCGTTCAGCGAGAAGGTGCCGTTCAATCTTCCGACGCGGTGGCGGGAGGGGCGGAACAAGCTCGATCTCGCGACGCCGTTCAATTTCGTCTATACCGCCGACACGATTGGCGGCAATTCGGGCACGCCCATCATCAACCGCAACGCCGAGATCGTGGGTGTCAACTTCGACAGCAACATCCAGAAGCTGCCCAACCGATACATGTACATCGACGAAGCCGAGGGATCACGCGCTGTCGGCGTGCATTCGGCCGGCATCATCGAGGGCCTCAAGAAGCTGTACGGAGCCGACAAGCTCGTGGCGGAGTTGACCGGCGGGGTTCGCTGACCCGCAGGAGGTTCGTCATCTCGATCCGCCGTCCGAATCGTCGGGCGTCCGGTTCGTCAGGCAGCGGCTGTAGGGAATTGGGGACGGACCGATTTCTATGAACTGCCCAAACTGCCAGGCGGTGATGACCGGCCGGCCGTTCGATCGTCTTTATGGCCGGTCGATCGATCTCGACATCTGCCACGTGTGCCAGGTGATCTGGTTCGACAACCAGGAGATGCTGCAACTGGCGCCGCGCGCGACGCTCGATCTGCTGGCGGCGATTGCGACCGAGCAGAACGCTCCGCGTACTACGCTGGCGGCCACGTTGCGGTGCCCGCGCTGCGCGACGCCGCTCGAGGACACTCACGACATGCAGCGGGCGACGCGCTTTACCTACTTCCGCTGCCCGGCCGGGCACGGCCGCATCATGACGTACTACCAGTTTCTTCGGGCCAGGAGCTTCGTGCGCGTGTTGAACGCCGACGAAGTGAACGACCTGCGGCGCCGGATCAAGCAGATCAATTGCGCCAACTGCGGCGCGCCGATCGATCTCGGACAGGATGCGGCCTGCCGGTTCTGCCGCACGCCGGTCGCCGTCCTCGATCCGGATCAGATGCAGAAAGCCGTGGCGCAGTTGAAAGAGACAGCCGAGGCGAAGAGCCGGATCGACCCGCTGCTGCCCCTGACGCTGGCCAGGGAACGCGCCGCGGCCGAGGCGGCGTTCGCGGACACGGATCCCCCGGACTTGCTGGCCGATGGCCTACGCGCTCTCCGCGCGCTGTTGTCCTGACCAATCTCCTCTTCAGCGAGGGGAGCCACTGGGTCCACCGAAATCAGTGACTGCGCTACACTGGCGCCAGACTCAGGCTGGGCAGTAGTGAACCAACACGCAGCCCCAGGCGGGAGAAGAAACATGCGTTCAGAGCGGTGTGTCGTGTGGCTGTCAACCGTTGCGGCGATGGCGTGTGTCTTGGCAGCCGCGACGCCGACCGCCTTACTCCCCCCCGTGGCCGATGTGCCGTTTGCGCCAGGCTTGTTCAGCGAGATCCGCTGGCGTCACATCGGCCCCTTCCGCGGCGGGCGCACCAAGGCGCTGTCGGGCGTTCCGTCCCAGCCGGGCACGTTCTACATAGGCCCGGTGAACGGCGGTGTGTGGAGAACAACCGACTTCGGACGGACGTGGCAATCGATGTTCGATGACCAGCCGACCGGATCGGTGGGCGCCATCGCGGTGGCGCCCTCGAACCCGAACCGGATCTACGTCGGCAGCGGCGAGGGCATGCAGCGCCCCGACCTGTCCACCGGCGACGGCTTCTATCGATCCAACGACGGCGGAAGGACGTGGACGCATCTGGGCCTGCGAGACGGCCAGCAGATTCCGCAGATCATCGTCGACCCACGCGACCAGAACCGGCTGTTCGTCGCCGTGCTGGGCCATCCTTACGGCCCGAACGAAGAGCGAGGCATCTTCCGTTCGCTCGATGGCGGCGCCACATTTCAGAAAGTGCTCTACAAGGACGAGAACACGGGAGGTGTCGATCTGGCCTTCGATCCCGCCAACCCCGACACCGTCTATGCCGTGCTGTGGGAATCACGGCTCGGGCCGTGGGAAAACGCCGAATGGCGCGGCCCTGGCGGCGGGCTGTTCAAGTCGACCGATGGCGGAAACACGTGGAAGCCGCTCACCAAGGGCCTTCCGTCCAACGCGGACGGGCTCGGGCGGATCGGCATTACCGTCGCGCCGAGCGATCCCCGCCGGCTGTACGCGGTGGTCGAGGCGCGTCAGAGCGGTTTCTACCGGTCGGATGATGCCGGCGAAAGCTGGTACCTGGTGTGCAACGACCAGCGCGTCGTGGCACGGCCATCGGATGCTACCGATGTTCGCGTCAACCCGCGCAACCCCGACATCGTCTTTGTCCCGACGATCGTGACGTGGAAGTCGATCGACGGCGGGAAGACGTTCGCCGGCATTCGAGGCGCGCCCGGCGGCGACGACTATCAGCGCATCTGGATCAACCCGGACAACCCCGACATCATGGCGCTCACCGTGGACCAGGGGGCCGTCATCACGGTGAACGGCGGTGCGAGCTGGAGCAGTTGGTACACCCAGCCGACGGCGCAGATGTTCCACGTCAACACGGACAACAGCTTTCCGTATCGCGTGTGCGGCGGCCAGCAGGATAGCGGATCCGCCTGTGTGCAGAGCCGCGGCGATGACGGGCAGATCACGTTTCGCGAATGGCATCCAGTGGGTGTGGAAGAGTACGGCTACGCCGTGCCCGACCCCCTGAATGCCGACATCGTCTACGGTGGCAAGCTGACGCGCTACGACCGGCGCACCGGACAGGTGCAGAACGTCGGCCCGAAGCCGCTTCGTGGCGACGGCTACCGCACCGTACGGACGGCTCCGGTCGTGTTTTCTCAGGCCGATCCGCATGTGTTGTTCTTCGCCTCGAACACGCTGTGGAAGACGCTCGACGGGGGCCAGAACTGGACAAGCGTCAGCCCGGATCTCACGCGCAAGACATGGGAAGTGCCTGCCAACGTCGGCAAGTACCGGACTGACGCCCAGGCGGCGGTAGCCCAACGGGGTGTCATCTATACGATCGCGCCCTCGCCGCTGAGGCTCGGCCGGATCTGGGTGGGCACAGACGATGGCCTGATCCACACGACGGCGGATGGGGGCCTCACCTGGAAGGACGTGACGCCACCGGACTTGAAGCCGTGGGCGAAAGTGTCAATCATGGACGCCTCGCACGTCGACCAACTGACGGCGTACGCTGCCATCGACACGATGCGGCTCGACGACACGCGTCCCCACATCTATCGCACGCACGATGGCGGCAGGACGTGGGCGCACATCACCACCGGCATTCCAGATGGCGGTATCGTCCGTGTCGTGCGCGAGGATCCGAAGCGAAAGGGGCTGCTGTTTGCGGGCACCGAGCAGGCGGTCTACGTGTCGTTTGATGACGGCGACCACTGGCGGTCGCTGCGCCTGAACATGCCGGCCTCCTCCGTACGCGACCTGGTAGTGAAGGGTGACGACCTCGTTGTGGCCACGCACGGCCGGGGATTCTGGATTCTCGACGACATTACGCCTCTGCGGCAGATCAGCGAGCAGGTGATGGCGTCCGATGTTCACTTGTTCAAGCCGCAGGACGCGTGGCGATTCCGCTGGAACAAGAACACCGACACGCCGTTACCGCCCGACGAACCGGCGGGGCAGAACCCGCCCGATGGTGCCGTCATCAACTACTACCTGAAGACGGCTGCGGCCGGACGGGTGACGCTGGAGATTCTCGATAGCGCCGGCAAGATCGTGAGGGCGTACTCGAGCGACGAGATACCGGAGCCGCCGATTGAGGGGCGCAACATTCCCGACTACTGGATCCGGCCGCCCCAGGTGCTGTCGGCAGTGGCCGGGCTGCATCGGTTCGTGTGGGACGTGCGATACGCCGCGCCGGCGGTCACTGAGTTCGAGTATCCGATCTCCGCCATCTTCTGGAACACGCCGCGCGAGCCGCGGGGGCCATTCGTGCTGCCAGGCGTGTACACGGTGAGGTTGACTGTTGCTGGCCGGAGCCTGAAGCAGCCGCTAACCGTGAAGATGGACCCGCGTGTCAGGACATCGCTCGCGGGATTGCAGCAGCAATTCGCGTTGTCCATGCAGATGTACGACGGCATCGCGACATCGGCTGCGGCGTCGACCGAGATCGCGGCGGTCAGGGCGCAGCTTGACGCGGTGAAGGCGAAGGCTGGCGCCGGACCGGTGGCGGAATCGATCGCGGTGCTTGATCAGAGACTGGCTGTGCTCGGCGGCCAGACGACTGGACGGCGCGCCGGGCGCGCCGCAACGGCGGCGACCAATGATCTGGGACGGATCAGTGGCGAACTGACGCAGATGTTCGGTCTGCTTCAGGAAGCTGATGCCGCTCCGCCCACTCAGAATGCGGCTGTGGCGCGCAGGCTGGCTGATTCGCTCGCCCAGTTGCTGGCGCAGTGGAATCGAATCAGGACTGCCGATCTGCCGGCGTTGAACGCGAAACTGAAACAGGCGGGACTGGTGCAGATCACGTTGAAATAGATGATGATGCGTCGGGACGTGCACGAACGATCGGAGGCCGGAATGAAACAGACCGCCCGCCAGATTCTGGACTCACCGGAGTTCAAGCGCATGATCGCAAGGCGATGGATATGTTCGGTCATCCTGACCAGTGCGCTGTTTGCGATCTACTACGGCTACATCGTGCTCATCGCGGTGAACAAGCCCTTGATGGCGCAGAAGGTCGGCGAGGTGACGACGCTCGGGATTCCGATCGGCGTGGCCGTCATCGTGCTGTCGTGGGTGCTGACGGCCATCTACGTGGTGTGGGCCAACAGGGTGCACGATCCCGACGTCAATGATCTGAAGCGGAAGTTTCGTTAAAGACGGTTCCAAGCACCGTTCGATTCTTCGCGCCATACCCGGATCCGGCTGGAGACGCAGGAGATGCAGACGACCCTCGGCACCCCCACGACCGGAGCTATCGCGTTTTTCCTGGTCATCAGCGTCATTACCCTGGCGATTACGTACTGGGCCGCAAGGCGCACGCGCGGCAGCCAGGAGATCGGGGCGCCCCGCGGCACCATGAGCGCGCTGCAGAACGGCCTGGCGTTGGCGGGTGATTACATGAGCGCCGCGTCGTTTCTCGGTATTGCCGGCATGGTGGCCCTCCAGGGCTATGACGGCATGATCTACGCGACCGGCTGGCTGGTCGGATGGCCGGCGCTGATGTTCCTGGTTGCTGAGCCCTTGCGCAATCTCGGCATGTACACCTTCGCTGACCTCCTGGCCTTTCGGCTCAAGCAGGCGCCCGTCCGCGTCGCGTCTGCCATCGGCGGCGTCCTGACCGTGTTGTTCTATGCGGTCGCCCAGATAGTCGGGTCCGGCAACCTGATCCAGTTGATGTTCGGCATCTCGTACGAGTCGGCCCTGGTCATCGTCGGCGTGATCATGCTGGCGTACGTGCTGTTCGGCGGCACGATCGCCACCACCTGGGTTCAGATCATCAAGGCCGTGGTCCTGCTCGGCGGTGTGACGATTCTCACCGTCATGGTTCTGTCGCAGTTCAGCTTCAACCCGGGCCACCTCTACTCTGCCGTCGTGTCCCGCTACGGGCAGGCCGCGCTTGAGCCTGGCGGCCAGGTGTCGAATCCGTGGGATACGGTCTCGCTGGGAATCGCCCTGATGCTCGGTCTTTTCGGGCTGCCGCACATTCTGATGCGGTTCTACACCGTGCCTGACGCGAAGACCGCGCGCACGTCGGTGCTGTACGCCACAGGGTTCATCGGCTACTTCTACATCATCATCCCGATTGTCGGCTTCGGCGCCGCTGCGCTGGTCGGCCGGAAGCTGATCGCCCAGGTCGACACGGGCGGAAACATGGCCGCGCTGCTGCTCGCCGAGAGCATGGCCGGCACGCCGTTTCTCGGCTTCATCGCGGCGGTGGCATTCGCCACGATTCTCGCGGTCGTGGCTGGACTCGCCCTGGCCGGTGCGTCAGCCCTCTCGCATGACATCTACGTGCACGTCGTCAAGAAGGGCAAGGCGACCGAGCAGGGGCAGGCGCGGGTGGCACGCTGGTCCACCGTGATCTTCGGCGTCATCGCCGTGCTGCTGGGCGTGGTCTTCAAAGGGCAGAACGTCGCGTACCTGGTTGGCCTCGCCTTTGCCATTGCCTGCAGCGCGAACGTCCCGGCGCTGCTGCTGTCGATCATCTGGCGCCGGTTTACGACGGCCGGAGCGGTGGCCTCGATCGTCACGGGCTCGATCCTCGCGGTACTGCTCATCGTCTTGAGCCCGACGATCCAGATCGACGTGCTCAAGCACACGACAGCGTACTTCCCACTCCGGAATCCGGCGATTGTCTCGATGACCACTGCGTTTGCCGTCGCCATCCTCGTGTCGCTGCTGACGAGGGAGGAGGGCGCCGAGACGGCGTTTGCCGCACAGAAACTGCGCGCGTACCTGGGTATTGGCGCAGAGTGAAGGAGTCCCCCATGAAGGATCAGATGGACGTCTATCCCGTCAAACCCCACATCGCCGAGCGTGCCTACATCCGCAGCATGGAGGAGTACCAGCGGCTCTATCGCCTGTCACTCGACAATCCGGAGTGGTTCTGGGGCGAACAGGCGAAGGCGCTCACGTGGTTCCACCCCTGGCAATCGGTGCTGGACTCGGACTACGAGGAGGTCGACTTCTCCTGGTACTCCGGGGGCCGCCTGAACGCGTCGTTCAACTGCGTCGATCGTCACCTGCCGGAACTGGGTGATCGCACGGCCATCATCTGGGTCGAAGACGAGCCCGGCGTGTACCGGCACATCAGCTACCGCGAACTGAAGCACAACGTGTGCCGCGTCGCCAACGTGCTGCTGAGTCACGGCGTCCGGAAGGGCGATCGCGTCTGCGTGTACCTGACGATGATCCCCGAGCTCGTGTACACGATGCTCGCCTGCGCGCGCATCGGTGCGGTGCACTCGGTGGTGTTCGGCGGTTTTTCGGCCGACTCGCTGCGCGACCGGATCATCGACGCCAAGTGCAAGGTCGTCATCACGGCGAACGAGGGCCTGCGCGGCGGCAAGAAGGTGCCGCTCAAGAGGACCGTCGACAGGGCCATCGAGGGCATGTCACTGGTCGAGACCGTGCTCGTGGCGCGGCGAACCGACAGCGACGTGGAGATGAGGGCTGGACGCGACTTCTGGCTGGACGAGGAGTGCCGCAAGCAACGCTCCACCTGCACGAACGCGTGGATGGGTGCCGAGGATCCGCTCTTCGTGCTCTACACCTCTGGCAGCACGGGCAAACCCAAGGGTCTGATGCACACGACCGGCGGGTACCTCGTTTTTGCCGCGTTTACGCACCGGCTGATCTTCGACTATCACCCTGGCGACATCTACTTCTGCGCTGCAGACATCGGATGGGTCACCGGTCACAGTTACATCGTGTACGGGCCGCTGGCCAACGGTGCGACAACGGTGATGTTCGAGTCGACGCCGCTCTATCCCGACGCGGGCCGCTACTGGCGCGTGGTGGACGACCTTGGCGTCAATGTGCTCTACACGGCGCCGACAGCCCTGCGCGCGCTCGCCCAGGCCGGCGATGCATGGGTCAAGCGGTACAGGCGTGAATCGCTTCGTATCCTCGGCACGGTCGGCGAGCCGATCAATCCAGAAACATGGCGCTGGTATCACGACGTCTGCGGCGACAAGCGCTGCACGATCGTGGATACCTGGTGGCAGACGGAAACCGGGGGCGCGCTGATTACGCCGCTGCCGGGCGTCACGCCGACCAAACCGGGATCGGCGACGCTGCCGTTCTTCGGCATCAAGCCGGTGGTGATGGACGTGACCACGTCGAAGCCGCTCGAAGGCAATAACGTCTCGGGGGCGCTGTGCCTGGCGTCGCCGTGGCCGGGGCAGGCGCGGACGGTCTGGGGCGATCATCAGCGGTTCCGCCAGACCTACTTCAGCACGTACCCCGGGTACTACTTCACCGGCGATGGCGTGAAGCGGGACGAGGACGGGTACTACTGGATCACCGGTCGCATCGACGACGTGCTGAACGTGTCGGGCCACCGGATCGGGACGGCCGAAATCGAGAGTGCGCTGGTGGCGCACGAGGCGGTGGCGGAAGCGGCCGTCGTCGGTTATCCCCACGACCTCAAGGGCACGGGGATCTACTGCTACGTACTGCTCAACAACGAGTATCAGAACGGCGATCCGGAGCAACTGGTCGGCGCGCTGAAGCAGCAGGTGCGCAATGCGATCGGGGGGTTTGCCGCGCCCGACATCATCCATATCGCCTCGGGCCTGCCCAAGACGCGGAGCGGAAAGATCATGCGTCGCATTCTCCGGAATGTCGCCTCATCGGAATACGACGGCATGGGCGACACTTCGACGCTGGCCGAGCCGGACGTGGTCCAGCGTCTCATCGACGAGCACAAGAAGGAGCATACTTAAGGCCGTGCCCGTCGCCATAACCAGGCAGGTCTCGGCCGCCATCGGCGGATGTGAGCTGACGCACCTGCCGCGCGTTCAGATTGACGTGGGCCGTGCGCGTGCACAGCACGGCGCCTACGAGCAGGCGCTGGCCGCACAGGGATGCCAGGTGATCTCGCTGCCTTCGCAGCCTGCGATGCCTGATTCGGTCTTTGTCGAAGACGCGGCCATCGTGCTCGACGAGATTGCGATCGTCACCAGGCCGGGCGTCCCGTCGCGGCGCTGCGAGACGCTCTCAGTCGCCGAGGCGCTGACGCCATACCGGCGAATCCGGTTCGTGGAGGCTCCAGGCACAGTGGAGGGCGGCGATGTGCTGCGCCTGGGCCACAGGCTCTTCGTAGGCCTCTCCGGGCGGAGCAACCAGTCGGGCATCATGCAGTTGCGGGCGGTTGTCTGGCCGTGCGGCTACACGGTGACTCCCGTGCCGGTCGCCGGGTGCCTGCACCTGAAGTCGGCCGTGACGCAGGTTGCGGATCGGACGCTACTCGTCAATCCGAAGTGGGTTGACGCGTCGATATTTGGCCAGTGGACGGTGATTGACGTCGACCCGGACGAGCCGTACGCGGCCAACGGTCTGCTTATCGGCGACCGCGTCATCTACCCATCGTCGTTCCCGCGCACCCGCGATCGTCTCGAAGCCCACGGAATTGCCGTCGTGCCTGTCGACGTGTCGGAGTTGCAGAAGGCCGAGGGCGCCGTCACCTGCTGCAGCCTGATCTTTGCCTTCACCGCATCTGAGCGGCCATGACCCTGATCTTCAGGCAGGCCCTGGTGATCGCGAACAAGTCCGAGACAGACCGTATCTCCACAGGAACCGTCTGGATTGCGTCGTAGAGTTCGGCCGGCAAGCCCGACTGGTCGAGATCTGCCTGCAGCGTCTCCCGGTCTCTGGTTGTCAGTGTCGCGTACGGCTGGACGTGCTCCTCTTGCGGGATGCCCCGCGTCAGCACGTTGACCGTCTCGCCCATGTGGCCGATCGTGAATCCGACCTTGAACGCCCACAGCAACTCCGGATACGAGCTCGCCTCGAGCCGAGCCATCACGTCGTTCATCGCATCCGAGATGAGCTGGGATCCCCGCGTCGGATTCGGGTCAGCAAAGCCATCCAGCATGCCTGAAGCGACTCCCGCCGCCTCGGCCTCCGCGATCTGCAGCCTGCCCATGAAGGTGAACAGGTCGGATTCGCTTCTGGAAAATCCCACTGCCGACTCCTTGCGGAGTTCCATCGGCTGTGCGGCCTGCGCGACGAAACTGCCGGCCGCAAGTCCCAGCTGCATGGCTGCCCCCTGTGCGGATGGGGCGACGGGCGGCAGCGGCTTCTTGTTCGTGCAGTCCGCAAGAACGACGGCACAACACAGTGCGACGACGACGAGCCAGGAATGACGCATGGCCAGCCTCCCGAGCAGACTGTACGATGCTGTCTGGCCGGGGTCAATCGGCCGGCGTGGCCGACGCACATGCAATTTTGCCCGGTCACGTCTACAATACGGCCCATTGACATCCTGGAGGCCATTTATGCCGACGAGCATCGACAATCTGAAAAACGCATTCGCTGGGGAAAGCCAGGCGAACCAGAAGTACCGGGCGTTTGCCGCGCGGGCCGAACAGGAGGGATTTGCGAATATCGCACGTCTGTTCCGAACGACCGCCGAGGCCGAGCGGATACACGCCGAGGGCCATCTGCGGGCGCTTGACGCGGTGCAGTCCACCACGGACAACCTGAAGGCCGCCATTGGCGGCGAGACGTACGAGTTCACCGAAATGTACCCGCCGATGCTGGCGACTGCCGAGGCCGAAGGCCACAAGGCAAAGCGCATGTTCGGCTATGCCGTCAAGGCGGAAGAAGTTCACGCCCGGCTGTACCAGGCCGCACTCGACGCCGCATCGCAGGGCCGGGATCTTGCGGAGACACACTTCTACCTGTGTCCGGTCTGCGGTTACATCGAACCGGGCACGCCGCCCGACGAATGCCCGATCTGTGGAGCGAAGAAGTCCCGGTTTGTCCAGATCTAGTCTCGCGTGCACTTCACTATTTGCCCGTCCAGCCCGGGCTGGCTCCGGCCGGTCCAGGGGTCAGTCTGTTCTCAAGCGATCACGCATCTCACAAGGAGTCGGTCATGCACTTGCCAGGCGCTCATCAGCGTTCGAGTCTGTCCCGCTTAGTCGTCGTGTGTGGTCTCGCCGTGGCGTTCGCCGTGATGCCGGCCGCCACACCGCTCGCCCAGAAGGCGCCGCCGACGCCGAAACCGAACTACGATCTGGCATCGCAGTGGACGACGCAGAAGGTCGGCCGGCTCGTTTTCGACACATCGGTGACGCCGCGATGGCTCGAGAGTGGCGACCGGTTCTGGTACAGCTTCCAGACGCGCGACGGGCGTAAGTTCTTCATCGTTGACGCCGTCAAGAAGACCAGGACGCCGCTCTTTGATCACGCCAAGATGGCTGCCACGCTGACGGCGATCACGCTCCAGCCGTACGACGCGCAGCACCTGCCGTTTACCACCATCAGGTTTGTCAAGAAGGACACCGCATTCCAATTCGACGTCACCGTGCCGCGAGATGCCCAGATCGTCAAGCCGAAGAAGCCGGCGCCGGTAGAGCCGCCCGCGGTCGACAAGAAGGGCGCCGCGGTAGTGAAAAAGACCGAAGCGGTCGTCAAGAAGGACGTTCCGGTCCAGATGACCGACGGTGTCGCGGGGGACGAGGACGGCCAGCAAGAGAGCGCCCAGCAACAGCAGCGCGGCCAGACAGGTCAGACAGCCCAACGGCCTGGCGCGGGGGCCGCGCCTCCGCCCCGCCCGAGGACGCTGCACTTCGAGTACGACCTGGCGACCGGCATGCTCGACCTGATTGATGACGACTATCGGGCGCCCAGGCGACCACGATGGGTGCAGATGTCGCCTGACGAGAAGACGATCGTGTTCGCGCGAAACCACAACCTGTTCATGATGGATGCGGCGAGTTTCGCGCTGGCGGAGAAGAAGGCCGACGATCCGAAGATCGTCGAGGTGCAGCTCACCAAGGACGGCGAGGAGAACTACAGTTACGCGCGAACGGCGCCGGTCGGCGGCCAGATCGAGCAGCAGCAGCAGGAAGAAGACCAGCAGCAGGCCGAAGGCGATCAGGCGGCGGTCGACAAGAACGCCCGCGTTGCGGCCATCGGGGTGATCTGGTCGCGAGACTCGAAGAAGTTCGTCGTCGTTCGCCGCGACCAGCGGAAGGTCGCCGATCTGTGGGTGATCGACTCGCTGGCCTCGCCGCGCCCGAAGCTCGAGACCTACCGGTACGCGATGCCCGGCGAAGCCAACGCGCCGCAGTCGGAGCTCAACGTGTTCGATCGCGACACCAAGGCGATGGTCAAGACGAAGATCGACAAGTTCAAGGATCAGACCGTGTCGATCGCCACCATGCCGACTCGTGGCGGCGGCGGCGGACGCGGCGGGCAGGGCGGCGGCGCCGCCACCGGACCGGATGCGCCTCCGCCTCCGCAGTGGCTGAGCGAGACCACCGACAAGCTCTACTTCACGCGCATCAGCCGGGACCTGAAGAAGGTGGACGTCTGTGTGGCCGACCCGGAGACGGGAGACGTGAAGGTCCTCATCGAGGAGCGGCTGAACACCTATATCGAGACGAAACCGCTCCGCCTCATCAACAAGGGCACCGAACTGGTGCACTGGTCAGAGCGGACGGGCTGGGGACACTACTACCTCTTCGACGCCGCGACGGGCGCGCTCAAGAACGCCATCACGTCAGGGGAGTTCGTGACGACCAGTCTCGATGGCGTCGACGAGAAATTGCGAGTTGCCTTCTTCACGGCCCTCGGCCGGGAGGCGGGCGAAGATCCCTACTATCCGCATCTCTATCGCACGAATCTCGACGGCACCGGTCTCAAGCTGCTCAACCCGGGTGACGCGTCGCACGCGGCCACCCTGGCGGAATCCAACCGGTACTTCGTTGACAACGCTTCGCGCATCAACTTGGCGCCAACCTCGGCGCTCTACGACGCCATGGGCACGCTGGTCACGCCGCTCGAGACCACTGACGTCAGCGCCCTTGTCGACGCCGGCTTCAAATACCCGGAGCCGTTCAAGGTGAAGGCCGACGACGGGATCACGGACTTGTTCGGAGTGATGTACAAGCCGTTCGACTTTGATCCGGCGAAGAAGTACCCGGTGATTCTCTACGTCTACCCGGGTCCGCAGCAGGAGAGCGTCACCAAGACCTTCAATCCGAGAAGCAACAGCATGTCGCTCGCCCAGTTCGGCTTCATCGTCGTCGAGGTCGGGAATCGGGGCGGCAGCCCGCAGCGGTCGAAGTGGTACCACAACTACGGGTACGGCAACCTGCGCGACTACGGCCTGGCCGACAAGAAGGCGGCCGTCGAGCAGTTGGCCCGCAAGAACACGTTTATCGACATCAACAAGGTTGGCATTTGGGGCCACTCGGGCGGAGGGTTCATGTCCACCGCCGCCATGCTGGTGTACCCGGACTTCTTCAAGGTGGCGGTGTCGGAATCAGGCAACCACGAGAACAACATCTACAACAACACCTGGAGCGAGAAGCACCAGGGCGTGAAAGAGGTTGTCGGCAAGGATGGCAACGTCACGTTCGAGTACAACATCGAGAGGAACTCCGAACTCGCCAAGAACCTCAAGGGCCACCTGATGCTGTCGACCGGGGATATCGACAACAACGTGCATCCGGCGAACACCTACAGGCTGATCGACGCCCTGATCAAGGCGAACAAGCGGTTTGATTTCGTCGTGCTGCCGGGTCAGCGGCACAGTTACGGGTCGGCCGCCGCGTACTTCAACATGGTGCGGGCGGACTACTTCTGCCGCTGGCTGCTCGGCGAAGCGTCCGAGAGCGTGGACATCGTGGAGCTGAACCGCGAACGCGAGCAGGTTGGCGACAAGCCCGTGAGACGGTAGATCGGCGCAAGCGGAGACGTCCGCCCGCGCCGCGTCCCCGCTCACACAGGCGCTTAGACGCTTCGGAGCGCGGCGATGGCCAGCGGCACGGTGTCGTCAGGTGACACCTTGTACCAGGCGTGCGCGATCTTGCCTTTCTCGTCGATGAGGAACGACGAGCGGATGATGCCGAAGTACTTCTTCCCGTACATCGACTTCTCGCCCCACACGCCGTACGCCTCCGCCACCGAGTGATCGGTATCGGCCAGGAGCGGGAAACCGAGCTTGAACCTGGTGTCGAACTTCTGCTGCGCCTCGGGCTGGTCCGGGCTGATGCCGAGGGCGGCAACGCCAAGTTGGCTGAGGTTCGGTCTCGCGTCGCGCACGTTGCACGACTGCGTCGTGCAGCCGGGCGTGTCGGCCTTCGGATAGAAGTAGACCAGAACCTTCTGGCCCTTGAATGCAGAGAGCTTCACGGTTTCCCCCTGCTGGTTCTTGAGCGAGAACGCGGGAGCCTTATCGCCCGTCTTCAGTTGCGGCATGGTCGTCTCCTGGGGTGCATGATGATGATAGCAGGAGCGAGTTAACATCGAGGAGATCCGGCGCGACGACAGGGAGTGCCGTCATGAAATCCGTCTGGCAACTAATCGAGTTCGTCGAGCGAGATCAGACTGCGCTTCAGCGCCTGCACGATAGCCTGGGCGCGATTCTCCACGCCCAGTTTGCCGAGCAGGTGACCGACGTGCGTCTTGATGGTCTCCTCGCTGACCGACAGCGCTTCTGCGATGTCCTTGTTTGACAGGCCCAACGCCACATGACGCAGCACTTCGCGCTCGCGGGCCGTCAACTCCTCGTGGGCTGTCGCATCCTCGGCGACACGACAAGCCACGTACGGGTCGATGAACGTCCTCCCGCGCGCGACGGCGCGAATCGCCGCGAGGAGAGTTTCCGGTTCTGCGTCCTTCCTGATGTAGCCGGTTGCGCCGGCCCTCAGTGCGGCCATCATGCGTCCCTCGTCTATTGACGCGGTGAGAGCCACGACCCGTATCGACGGCTCACGGGCAAGCGCCCGGCGGGTTGTTTCGATGCCGTCGATGCCGCCCGGCAAGAGCAGATCCTGGACGACAACCTGCGGGTGCCAGTCGGACAGGTGCTCCAGGAGTTCCTCGCCACTTGCCGCGATGCCTACCACGCGAAGATCGGGAAACGACTCCAGGTAGCTCTTCAAACTGCGCGTCACGACCTTGTGATCGTCAACAAGTACGACGCTGATGGCGTTCATTGGCCGGCTCCCTGGGGCTTGCGCGTGTGGAAGTACGCAAGCAGTTCGTGCACGCATCCGGCGAGCATCAGGATCGAGACCGGCACATTCAACATCAGGAGGTCTCTGTCGTGGGACGCCGTGGCCAACCCCATCATGAGATTCGTGAACGCGATCATGCCGTACATGGCCGCGCGCCTTCCGTGGTACTTGGCATCGCCCGAATCCCGGCCCGCGGCGCGGACAGTCAGCCGGACGCGAGTGCCGACACCGGGCTGGCTGACCAGTTCAATTCGCCCGCCGTGCTGTTCTGCTCGCGTACGCATGTTGGAGAGTCCCACGCCTCGGGCCGGCTGACTCTGATCGAACCCCGCCCCATCGTCCTTCACCGTCAATTCGATTTCGCCATCGGAACCGGCCAGCGTCACCTGCACGTGAGTGGCGCGGGCGTGGCGCGCGATGTTGGCGAGCGCCTCTTGCGCGATGCGGAAGATGGCGTTTTGAGTGCCCGGAGGTAATCCCATGCTGGACGGCAACGCGCCCGGCGTGAAGTCAACACGGGCACCGGTTCTGAACGCCAGGGCCTCGCAGGCCTGTTTGAGCGCTTCGACGAGACCGACGTTCTCGAGGGGTGCGGCGCGCAAACCCTGGAGCATCGCGTCCATCTCGCCCGTCGCCGCCCGAGCGGATTCGCGTATCTGGTCAATGGCCGCGCGCGCCCCAGCCGGCTCGCCCTCGAATCGCGCTTGGGCCGTCGCGGCAGCGGTGTGGATGGCGAACAGTTGCTGCTTGATTGAGTCATGGAGATCGCGGGCGAGACGGTTCCGCTCCTCCTGTGCTGCGGCCTGCTGAATGCGACGCTCGTATTCCGAACGAAGCGAGTACGGAACCGACACGTCGCCGTCGGGGAACAGCACGATCATGCCGCCCTGCAACCGGCCGTCGGATCCCTCGCCGAATTGCCACAAGTAGAGCAGCAGGCCGGCGACAGTGAAAAGTGATCCGCCGGCTGCAGCGGACCACGGAGCGATCCAGATGGTGAAATGCTGGCTGATCACGACGGCCGCAACGACGGCGTGACCGATTGCCAGCCACCCGATTCCTCGCCGGCGGGCGTCAGGGTCTTCCACCCTGGCGAGCGCCATCGCGAAGCATCCGGCGGCGAAGATGACCGCGCCAACGACTCGAACGAATGCGTTCTTGGCGTAGGGGAGTCCGTCAACCTCGCCGTGGAACCAGATCGGTCCGAAGGCGGCGAGCGCGGCGCCGAGCAGCATGGCGCCCACCGCATAAATGGCGAGCACGGTGCGGGTGTTGATTCGAACGGGATTGGCGATGGGAACAGGGAGGGTGATACCGTTCATGATGCGGAGTCTACGGCCGGCGGCGAGGCCCCGCATCCCCAATCAGAGGGATACGGTCGAGCGCTATCCGCCGGCGATCTGGTGGATGACTTTGACGTCGGCGCCGTCGGGCACCGGCGTCTTGTCGTACGTGCCGCGCGGGACGAACGTGCCATTGACGAACACCGCCAGCAGGCGCCAGATGTAGCTGCGCTTCTTGAGAACGTCGGCGACGGTCATCCCGGCGTCGTAGTCCAGAGGTTCATCATTGACGACGAGCATCGGACGTCATCCCCAGTGCGGCTTCGCCAGCGCCACCACCTCGGGAAAATCGATCCCGAGGTGCTTCAGCCGCTCCAGCGTCGGCACACCGCCTGGCGTCCAGCCGCGCCGCTTGTACACCGCATCGAGCAGCTTGTTGTAGCGATCGGTTCGCCACTCGCGGTGCAGCTTCATCTTCTCCGCGGTGGTCTTGCCGGCCGGATCGACGCCGACGATGTCCTTGAGCTGCTTGTCGTAGCGATCGGCCCGCGACTCGTACTCCTCGGCCGTCACCGGCCCCATCGCCCGGTACGGCGGCATGTCGTGTTCGCGCAGGCCCGATCCCCTGCGGAGGTTGAAGATGCGCTGGAAGTTGTAGACCCTGGCGGACTGGTCAATCAGCGACGCCCTGTCGAGCGGCTTGCCCGTGATGCCGGTGTAGAGCGCCAGGTAGTTATCCACGTGCTCGGGGACCTTCGCGGCTTCCGGCCCTGGGTACTTCTCGTGATTGTCCGGCGGTTCGATGTCGTTCCACGGCAGCTTACAGAGGCCCTGCAGGCCGAACCACGTGCGGAAGAGCGGGAAGTAGTAGAGCGCCTCCGCCTTGTCCTCGAAGGTCGGGATCTGGTTGTTCACCATGTCCATGAAGATCAGCCACGCCTCGTCGTGCTGGGGCCCCTTGTTGGTCATGCAGTATCCGCCCTGCTGTGCCAGCGACTCCTTCGACATGTACTGTGAGAACTCGAGGCCCTTGTTCTGCATGCCGATGTCGCGAATAAACTGCGGGTCGCCCCACCCCTTCTTGATGAACAGGTTCTGCATGTAGCGGACGCCCTTGCCGACGATGACGCCGAAGCCCTCGCCGCGCCACATTTGATGCAGCAGTTCCACCTCGGCCTCGCCGTTGCCCCACGTAAGGTCGACGCCGCCGGTCCGTTCCTTGTTCAGAATGCCCTTCTCATAGCACTCCATGACGAACGCGCACGAGGTGCCGTACGAAATCGTGTCGATCCCGTACGTATCGCAGTAGAAGTTCACCTCGAGCAGCCAGTCGGGATCGAACAGCCCGCAGTTCGATGCGAGGCCGGCGGCGTTCTCGTATTCCGGGCCGTCCACCGTGACGATGTCCCCCTTGTAGGGGCCCGTGCGGACCAGATGGCCGTCGGCGCCCTTGGAACAGCCCATGCCGCAGCCGTACCAGCAATGGTCGGGGATGCCCTGCGTGAAGCGCTTGTCCCACACCTGGGAATCAATCTTCGGCGTGTCCGGGTGCTTGCCGTACTGGAAGTTGTGCACCGGGAGCAGGTCGTACGCGTCCATCACCTCGACCAGATGCGCCGTGCCTTGCCGTCGCATATGGCACTGCTCGTCGTCATAGTCGCGAATCTCCTGGTTGATCTTCTTGCCGACCTGGACCGTGATGGGAAAGTCGGCGGCGTGATTCAAGTCGGCCTTCATCTTGAAGCCGCGGACGACCAGGGCCTTGAGCTTCTTGTCGCGGAACACCGTGCCCGTCCCGCCGCGCCCGGCCTGTTTCAATCGCACCGCCCCTCGCCTCGGGTCGTACCACGAGAAATTGAGACACCCCATGTAGGCCGATTCGGCCGCTTTGCCGGCCGAGACCACCGACACGTTCTGCATATCCTTCGCATCTTCCGCGTACATGTGCGTGAAGATTTCGCCGGCGATGTGGCTGTCGGGCGTCTCTTCTTCCGCCTCTTCGAAGCGGATCACGCCGCGCGGGCCGTCGATGACGATGATGGTTTCGCTCTTCGCCTTGCCCCGAATCTCGACCGCGTCGAAGCCGCAGAACTTCACCAGGGGCCCGAAGTATCCACCCACGTTGCAGTCGATCGCCAGATCCGTCTCCGGGGAAATCGTCACGACAATCGACTTGCCCGACCCCGCGTACTGGGTGTTGCCCGCCAGCGGGCCGGGGCAGATGATGATCTCGTTGTCCGGATCGTTCCACTTGGTAGTCGGCGTTGTCGCGTGCCAGAGGTAGTAAAGGCCGAAGCCGCGCCCCCCCGTGAAGATGTCCACCATTTCCTTCGTGACGGCCTTCTCCCTGATGCTCATCGTATCGAGGTCGATAAAGAGCGTGCGCCCGGTGTACCCCTTGTCGGGCAGACTTGGCGTGAACGGGAACTCCGCCACGATCCGGTGCGCGGCGCGGAGGCGAGGCACGTCATCGGTGTAAGTCGTTCGGACTTTGTAGTCGTAGGTCGTGGACATGACCGTCTCCTCGACAGGGCTGTATCAGGAAGGAATATAAGGGCTCGGCATCTCGCGCGGCTACCGGCCGAAAATGACCGGTTGACGGCCGTCCAAGGTGCCTGGAATCAGTCTACCAGAAGAGCCGGAAGCGGGGCTCCTCGGATGGTGCAGAAGCCGTCTCTATATGAAGCCTTTGAACTTGTAGACCCCGATGGCGACCGCCTCGCGTGCGATCGTGAGCAGGCTGTCGAGCCCCCACTTCACGCGGTTGATCGGATCGTCGTAGCTCTTGCCACTTGGCCGATAGGACTCAACTGACGAGACGCGCCGATCCCGGATGATGCGGGTGTCCGGGTGATCTGCGTCCGGACCTTTCGCGACGTACGACGTGACCATTCTGACGTTGGTGAATCCCGCCTTGCGGAAGCACAACCAGACGCGTGTCGAGTGGAGCGGCGACGTCACGACGAGCAGTGGCGTGTCCTTCGTCAAACCGAGCGTCGCGATGTTCAGCAGGTTCCGCGGGTGCTCGTTGGTGCCGCCCGGCACCGGATCAAGTACCACGCTCGATGCGGGCAGGCCCAGCCACTGGGCGGTCTCCGAGTAGACCTCAGCCTCGCTGACCTTCTGGGCGCCGCCGCCGCTGAACACCACCACCGGCGCGAACTGGTCGTGGTGCAGCTGCACGGCCGTGTAGACGCGCATCCAGCCATCTTCGGTGGGCAGGTTGTGCCCGCCGAGCCCGCCGCCGATGCAGACGATCGCCCGGGCCTTCACGGGCGCCTCGTTCATCACGAACAGCCGGTCCACCATCACCGGGCAGCCGGCTGCCAGCCAGGCGACAAGCGCCGGCGTGGCGATGCCAATTGACATCACGGCGCCCCGAAGCACCTTGCTGATTCGCACGGGGTGGAACTCCTCTACGCCCTGAGCAGCGCGATCACCCGATCGAGCAGGTTCGCGGTGAACACCCCGCCGGCCTCGAGCACAGGGCGGCTCCGCACCAGACTGTCGGCGACCTCGACCATCGTCAGCGGCACGCGGCTCGCCTCCGATGCCGATCCCTGGGCTGTGACGGCGGATCGTTCGAGCAGTCCTTCCGGATCAGGAATCGACTTGCCCGCGACCACGGCCTGTGCCACGCCGGCCAGCAACAAGTGCGGATGGGCCGATCCGTCGGGCAGGCGAAATTCAATCGTCTCGGCGCTGGTCGGCCGTCCATGCGCATCGGTGGGCACGATCGGGATCCGGACGAGTGCGCGGCGATTGTAGCGGCCCCAGGTCAGCCGGCTCGGGGCTTCCCTGCCCTGACTCAACCGGACGAACGAATCGCGGCTTCGATTGCCAAACGCCATCAGCGCGCCGCCGTGAGTGACCAACCCGCAGATGAGCCAGCTGGCCTCGGCGGTGAGGTGGCCGTCCGGTCCGGTGTGCGGCAGGAAGACGCCGTTGGCGCAGGGCGCGAAGTGGAAGTGCATGCCGCTGCCGGCGTGGCCCTTGCGTGCCATGGGAGCGAAACTGCAGAGCATCCCACTGCGCTGCGCGAGGTTGCGCAGCACCCATTCGGTCAGTACGACGGCGTCGGCGGCTTCGGGCAGCGGCTGGAGCCACAGTTCGATTTCGTGCTGTTCCCACACGCGCGGATCCGTCGCATCGGCTTCGACGTACCCCACTTCCGCGTGGCCGTACTTCACCGGCACACCCATATTGTCCAGATGAAAGAGCGCCTGCCGCCGCAGTGCCTCGCCGAACACGAACGGCGAACTGGCGTGATACCCGCGCTCGTTCGCGCCGTACACCTCGGCCTCTTCGCCGCGCTGGCCGA
This sequence comes from Acidobacteriota bacterium, assembly GCA_026393755.1. NCBI lineage: Bacteria > Pseudomonadati > Acidobacteriota > Acidobacteriota bacterium. The sequence continues at coordinate 106,402 of JAPKZO010000028.1, read as the reverse complement.
GAAAGAACTCGATCTCGCCAAGCGCGTGCCACTCGACACCGGTGCTCTCAACCACGCGCTTGTACGCTGCGCGAACCAGCGTATCCGGCGATTCGGCCAGCGGCTCGCCCTGCCGGTTGTAGTGGCTGCAGAGCATGGCGAGAGTCGGTCTCGGCGAGAACGGATCAATGAATGCCGTTGCCAGGCGCGGCCGGATGACGATGTCGGAAGCGCCGACCGGGATCCCGAGATCGCCGAACAGGCTCGACCCGTCGGCCCGTTCGCCGCCAGCCAGGACATCTGCCAGGTGTTCGGCGTTTCGCGGGACGAAGTCGAGCGTCTTGAGCCACCCATCTCCTCCCACGTGCATCAGCGAGAGCAGCCGGATGTCGCGATCGCGGACGAACGCGACAAGATCGTCGACGGTCCACGACGCCGGCGGCTTTCCAATCTGGCGGCTGAGCGGCTGAAGATGGTCGGCCTGTTCGGGGAGCGGGGCGGCGGAAGAGGGATGATGGCTCATGGCGGCATTCTCGGTCGCTATCGTACCGCTTTGCCGCGGACGCGCATAGCCGGCACCCGATCGGCTATCCTGTTCGTTTAGCGTAGACCGCATCCAATCGCGAGGCCCGCTCATGAATCGAGTCAAACTCGTCGCCGGCGCCCTGATCGTCGTTGCGGCAAGCGCTTGCGCCCATGCCAACACCCGCCCGGCGCTGCAGCCGATTCCGCCATCGTTCGCGCCGCAGCAACTGGTCGGCGTCTGGAATCAGGAACACGTCTCGTGGCCAGTGCCGCCGCTCGTCAGGCATGCCGACGTCGAGGGACGGCTGCGCGACGTGCAGCGAAGCGAACCGGACCTGTTTCAACTCGAGGAAGTCGGACGCTCGGTTGAAGGGCGTTCCATCAATCACATCTGGTTCGGCACCGGGCCGCTCCATGTGCTGCTCTGGTCACAGATGCACGGTGACGAGCCGACGGCGACGGCAGCCGTATTCGACATCTTCGAATACGTGCGCCGCCACCGGAATGAGCCGGCGATTGCCCGGATGCTGACCGCCTTGACGATTCACGTCGTGCCGATGCTCAACCCGGACGGCGCTGAGCGGTTCCAGCGCCGCAACGCACAGGGCATCGACATCAACCGCGACGGGCTGCGGCTTCAGACGCCAGAGGGCCTCGCGCTCAAGGCGCTCCGGGACCGGCTGAAGGCCCCGATCGGCTTCAACCTCCACAACCAGAGTTGGCGCACCGAAGCCGGCAAGACCGGCCAGCCGGCGTCCATCTCGCTGCTCTCGGTGGCCTTTGACGAGGCGCGGACCGAATCGGCGGGACGCCTGCTGACGAAGAAGGTGTGCGCCGTGATCCGCGACGCGCTCGAGCCGATCGCTCCTGGCCGGGTGGCCCGGTACGACGATGAGTTCGAGGTGAGGGCATTTGGCGACAATTTGACGAAGTGGGGGACCAGCGTCGTGCTGATCGAAACAGGCGCGTGGCCGGCGACCGAGCCGGATCCGTACCTGGTCCGGCTCAACTTCGTGGCGATCATGACCGCGCTCGATGCGCTCGCGACCAACCGTGTCGAGCAGGCGGACAAGCGGCGATACGAGACGCTGCCGATCAATGAGACGAATCTCTTCTACGTGCTGGTCCGCGACGGCATCGTTGCGCCTGGTACCGGTGTCGCGCCGTTTGTGGCCGATGTCGGCATTGTTGCCACGCGAGGAGTACGAACCGCGGACGGCCAGCGGGCGACGCGGCTGTCGGCGCGGATCGACGATCTGGGCGACCTGCACACGATGGCTGCGCTCGAATCGATCGATGCGAAGGGCCTCCTGGTGGCGCCGCTGTGGGACCCGGCCCTCAAGGAGGGTGATGTGGTGTCGTTGCCCGACTGGAAGGCGAAGCGGGCCGCGCACGTGGTGGCTCAGGGAGAGCCGGCCGAACTTGTTCTCCTGCGGCCGCAAGGGGATCAGTACAAAGTGGAGAAGGTGATCCGATATTGAGACATGAACATTTGAATCGCGCCGCCCTTCGGGCCCAACTCGTCGTCGCAGTTCTCCTCCTGGCGGCCGGCCCGCTCGTCGCGCAGGGAGTGTCTCAGGCTGTGTCTCAGCCGCCGCCACCTCAGTCGGCGCCCTCGCCCGACAAGTTCAGCGGCGTCGTGTTCGGCGACTACTACTATTTCAAGAACGACAATGTGGCGGCATTCAGCGGGCAGCAGGGTTTCTGGTTTCGCCGCATCTACTTCACCTACGATCACACGTTCAGCCCGGCCATCGCCTCGCGGTTCAGGCTGGAGGCGAGCAGCAACGGGAAGCTGGCGTCGCCGACAGCCACGATCAGTCCGGCCATCAAGGATGCCTGGGTGAGATGGGCCTACAGCGGCAAGCACCAGTTGATGCTTGGCATCTCGCCGACCGCGACCATCGAGTTCGTCGACGGGTTCTTCGGCCTGCGCCATGTCGAGAAGACGGCGATTGACCTTTACCGGTTCGACTCGACCCGCGACTTTGGCATCAGCTTCTCCGGCCCGCTCAACGCAGACAACACCGTGCAGTACACGGCCCAGTTCGGAAATGAGTCCGGCAATAGCTCGGAGATTGACAAGTACAAAGCCGTCCGGCTCGCTGTGCGTTATGTCAGCAACCCCGGGCTGGTGGCCGAGGGTTTCTACGCCTATTATCGCAAGCCCCTCTCGGCCAACCGCGTCACGTGGCAGGCCTTCGCGGGGTATCAGAACCCGAAGGGCCGCGCGGGTGTCCAGTATGTCCACCACACCCGTCAGCCCGCTGCGGGCACGACAACCGCGGAGATCACCATCAACGTCGTGTCTGGCTTCGGCGTGTGGATTGTCAGGCCGAACAAGTTTACGGTGTTTGGCCGGCTCGACCATTCGGACGCGAACCCCGATTCGGCCAGCATCGACTACCTGCCGATCTCCAGGAACGCGCCGTTCAATCTGACGGTGGCTGGCGTCGAGTACTACATTCATCCGTCCGTGCGGTTCAGCCCCAACGTCGAATGGGTCAGGTACGGGACGCCGGTTGCGGGCGCGGCGGCGCCGGCGAGCGATGACCTGGTGTTCCGCCTGACGTGGTACTGGAGTTGGTAACACTCATCAATCGCCTGTCCAGGCGCTCTTTCTCCCCACTATTCGGAAATTAACCACGCCGTAACACCCGTGCGACGCCGCGGCAACATGCCGTCCATATGCTGTCCTCTCGCAGGACAACTTCCCTGCATGGAGGCATGAACGCATGAGTGCTCTCTTTCGTCCCCGCCGCGTCGCCATCCTGGCACCGCTCGTCGTAGCAGTTGTCGCCCTGGCGGCCAGCCCGCTGTTCGCTCAGGGTCTGTACTACAAGGAAATCACCAAGGACGGTCGTATCTACGTGTTCAATTCGGCGACCCGCGCCGACGCCTTCGAGAAGAGCGGCGAGATGGGCGTCGGCATCACGAAGCTCAACGCCGGTCCAAATGGCGAAACGGTCGTGGGCGACAGCGAACGTGCGCTGCAGCTCTACTTCTTCAAACGCGGTTTGTCTGAGGCCGTGCCCGAGCCGCCGCCACCTCCTCCTCCAGCGCCGTCACCCGACAAGTTCAGCGGCCTGATGTTCGGCGACTACTATTACTTCAAGAGCAGCAATGTCGCTGCGTTCGACACGCAGCAGGGCTTCTGGCTCCGCCGCATCTATTTCACCTACGACCGGACGTTCAGCCCGGTCATCTCGACGCGCTTCCGGCTCGAGGCGAACAGCAACGGGAAGATGACCTCGCCGACCGCGGCGATCACTCCATACATCAAGGACGCGTGGGTGAAGTGGACGTACTCGGGCAAGCACGTGATCACGGTCGGCATCCAGCCCACCGCCACGTTCGACTGGCTCGAAGGCTTCTTCGGCCTGCGCCACATCGAGAAGACGCCGGTTGACCTCTATCGCATCGATTCGTCGCGCGACTTCGGCGTCAGCTTCTCTGGTCCGCTCAATCAGGCCAACACGCTCCAGTACACGGCACAGATCGGGAACGATTCCGGCAACAACTCCGAAATCGACAAATACAAGGCTGTCCGCTTCGCGATGCGCTATGTGACGAACCCAGGGTTCGTGGCAGAGGGCGTCTACACCTACCATTACAAAGCGCTCTCGGCGAACCGCCAGACGGTTCAGGGATTCGCCGCGTACCAGGGTCCCCAGGGCCGGATCGGCGTCCAGTACGTCCATCACACGCGCCAACCCAACGAAGGCACGACGAACCCGGTGACCACGATCAACGTGATGTCGGGATTTGGCGTATGGATTGTCAAGCCGAGCAAGTTCACGGTGTTCGGCCGGTTCGATCACTCGGATGCGAACCCCGATGCGCTCGGCATCGACTACATCCCCATCTATAACAAGGCGGCGTTCAATTTGGGCGTGGCGGGCTTCGAGTACTACATCCACCCGTCGGTGCGCTTCAGCCCGAACGTCGAGTGGGTCAGCTACGGGACCGTGGCTACTGGCGGGACAGCGCCCGCGAAGAATGAAATGGTATTGCGTGCGACGTTCTTCTGGACCTGGTAGCAACGCACGGTTCGAATCGGGGCGGGCCCGGGAGGCTCGCCCCGGCGCAGGAATTTACCCGGAATTAACATCGGCGCAATCTCCCCGCCCAGGCCAACCGATAGCATCGGAACTGAGCCGTGACGGAGACCGCGCCGGAGACTTGTGGAGGATCGATTCATGAAACACGCACTGATTGCTCTCGCACTCGTTGCCACCAGCGTGGTGCTGATCGGCGCGCAGACGGCCGGGCTGCTGTCCTACCAGAAGGTGAGCGGCGTATCCGGCAGCCTGACCAGCGTCGGCTCCGACACGATGAACAACATGATGACGCTGTGGGCCGAGACGTACCGGAAGTTCTACCCGAGCGTCAAGATCCAGGTCGAAGGCAAGGGTTCCGGCACCGCGCCGCCAGCACTGATCGCCGGCACGTCGCAATTCGGCCCGATGTCACGCCAGATGAAGCCCGCCGAGCTCGACGCGTTCGAGACGAAGCACGGATACAAGCCGACCGAGCTCAAGACCAGCTACGACGCTCTCGCCGTCTACGTGAACAAGGACAACCCCATCAAGTCGCTGACGCTCGCGCAGGTGGAGGCCGTGTTCGGCAAGAACCGCGCGCGCGGCTACAAAGAAAACATCACAACCTGGGGCCAGCTGGGCCTCACCGGCGACTGGGCCAAACGGCCGATCAGCCTCTATGGCCGCAACTCGGCCAGCGGCACCTACGGCTTCTTCAAGGAGCACGTGCTCAAGAACGGCGACTATAAGGACACCGTGAAGGAGCAGCCAGGCTCCGCGTCGGTGGTTCAGGGCGTCACCGAGGACCGGTATGGCATGGGCTACAGCGGCATCGGCTACAAGACGTCCGGCGTGCGTGGGGTCCCGCTGTCGGAATCCGCCGGGTCGGCGGCCTCGGACGGAAGCTACGAGGACGTGAAGAGCGGCAAATATCCGCTCTGGCGCTTCCTCTACATCTACATTAACAAAGCTCCGGGCAGGCCGCTCGATCCGATCGTCGGCGAATTCGTGAAACTGATTTTCAGCAAGGAAGGCCAGGACGTGGTGGTCAAGGACGGCTACATGCCGCTTACCGGCGTCCAGTGCCAGCAGGAACTGGCCACGCTGAACAAGTAACCGCGCCTCCGGAGCCCGGCCAGATGCGTCGGGCCCCGGAGGTGTATTCGGGCCGGCGGCCGTATGTGTCGCCGGCCCATTGCCGTCTCATGATGAACCCTTCGATGCCAAGCGTACGCGAGAGAATGGCCGGCGCCGCCAGGCGCATCGGCCGGCTCAAGCGCATCGATCGCGCCGCGGTGGGTGTGATCACGCTCGGCGGCATCAGTGTCATCCTTGCGGTGCTCGGCATTTTGGTCTTCATTGCTGCGGAGGCCGTGCCGCTGTTCAAGCCGGCCACACTGACCCTGTCTGAACACGTCCGTCTCGGCACCGCGCCGCTGGCCGAAGGCGCGTCCCGTCTGCCCGTCTTCGGTACCGACGAGTACCGGAAGTTCATCTATGCGGTGGATCCGGATGGCCGCCTGGCGTTCTATCGCTACGACAACGGAGAGGCTGCCCGCAAACTGCCGATTCCCGGGCTCGGGTCAGCCACGATCACCGCCTCATCGAAGAGCCTGCTCGGCAACTTTGTGGCCGCCGGCACGAGCGACGGTCGCGTCTCGCTCATGCAGATCCGGTTCACGCCGCAGTACCGGGCACAGACGATGGCCGATCTCTCGATCGAGCTTCGCGACCGAGGGATCGTCGAGATCGATCCGGCGAAGCGCCCGGTTCGAGAAGTGTCGTACCTGGAGCAGGAGGGACAGAAGTTCGTTGCGGCGCTGGTTACCGACCGCGATATCGCGTGCTGGTGGACCGATGCCGACGGCAAGGAGTGGCGCGCCAGTCTCGCCGTACCCGCACCCGAACGCGTGACCGCCATTCGCCTCGGCCGCAATGGCGCACTCGTTGCAGGCACCGATCGCGGCAACGTCTACCACTGGCTTCCGCAGCCTGAGATGCGCCTGACCGACGTGTCGCCGGTCGGCGGCGGAGCCATTACCGCCATCGAATGGGTGCTCGGCGGCAAGTCGTGGGTGGCGGGCACCGAGGATGGCAGCGTGTCGGGCTGGTTCCGAGCGGCGACCAGGCCGGACGGCCCGCAGGCGATGGTCAACGCCCACACCTACCTGCGGCAGTCCAGCGCGGTCGTGGCCATCGCGATGTCGGGCCGCGAGCGGAGTTTCGCCACCGCGGGACGCGACGGCTCCATCGTTCTGCGACATTTCACGTCCGAGCGCGTGCTGGCGGAGATACCAGCGGGAGAAGCGGCACCGACGCTCCTCATCACGCCAAAGGCTGACGGCCTGCTCGTCGCGCGCGGCGGCGTCATCGATTGCTTCGCGGTCGTGAACCCGCACCCGGAAGTCAGCTGGACTGTCCTGTTCGGCAAGGTGTGGTACGAGGGCTACTCGAAGCCCGAGTACGTCTGGCAGTCCACCGGTGCAACCGACGATGTGGAGGCGAAGCTCAGTCTGGTGCCGCTCGTGTTTGGCACCATCAAGGGCACGCTCTACGCGATGCTCTTCGCCATTCCACTTTCGGTGCTGGGCGCGCTGTACACGTCGCAGTTTGTGCACCCGACGATCCGCGCAAGGATCAAACCCACCGTCGAGATCATGGCCGCCCTGCCGAGCGTGGTCATCGGCCTGCTGGCCAGCCTTTACCTGGCGTCGGTGGTTGAGAAGAACCTCGTCGCCATGGGAGCGCTGTTTGTGCTGGCGCCCGTGTGTGGCACGGCGGGCGTCGTGGTGTGGCGCGCTCTTCCGCGAAGGATCCTGGCGCGCCTTCGCCCGGGCACCGAGCTGGTCGTCATCCTTCCCATGCTGCTGGCCGCCGTATGGATGGCACACGCCACCGGGCCGGTACTCGAGCGGTGGCTGTTCGCCGGGGATGCACGCTTCTGGCTGAAGGAGGCGCTGGGCGTCACCTACGATCAGCGCAACTGCCTCGTCGTCGGCGTCGCAATGGGGTTCGCGGTCATTCCGATCATCTTTACGATTTCGGAAGACGCGTTCTCGAGTGTGCCATCGAACCTGACAGCCGCGTCGCTGGCCCTCGGCGCGAGCCGGTGGCAGACCGCCGTGCGCGTGGTGCTGCCGACGGCAAGCCCGGGGATCTTCTCGGCCATCATGGTGGGCTTCGGCCGTGCCGTCGGCGAAACGATGATCGTGCTTATGGCGACGGGTAACACGCCGTTGATGGACTGGTCGATCTTCAACGGCATGCGCACGCTGGCGGCCAACATTGCCGTCGAGATTCCGGAGTCGCCGGAAGGCGGCACGCTCTACCGCACGCTCTTCCTGACGGCGTCACTGCTGTTCGTCCTGACCTTCCTCGTCAACACCGTGGCCGAGCTGATCCGGCAGCGGCTGCGCGACCAGTACAAGGCGGTGTGATGAGCGCGCTGCGCGATCTCATCCGGCGCGGCGACCCCGCCATCTGGCTGGCCGGCACGGGTCTGGGCGTCTGCCTGCTGATGATCGGCGGAATGATCGCGCTCATACTGACGCGCGGCCTCGGCTTCTTCTGGCCCGGCCAGCTGGTTGAAGTCACGCTCAAGAACGGCACCGTGCTCCTCGGCGAAGTGTCCGGACGCGAGATCATTCCCACGCCCGGAGCCCCAGCGCACCTGCCGTCTTTTCGGATCCAGTTGAAGCTGGGAAACCGCGATCTGTTTGGCGCTGACTACCGGTGGGTGGACGAAGAGGAAATCGCGGCGCGCGCGTGGCCGGCCGACGCGGTCTATATCGAGCGGCGCGAGTACGGTCCGCTTCTCGGGCGCATCGTCAAGGTGACCGACGGTGATCGCACCATCGCGCAGGGACCGGAGCCCGGATGGGACGCACTGGTTCCGCTGATCGACAAGGCCGAGTTTGATCGTACGGCCATCCGTCGTCTCGAGCGTGATGAAATTGGCGATGTCAACGCGCGCATCGAGCTGGCGCGGCTTGCGCTCAAGCAAGACGCCGGCGCTCGCGAGCTTCTCGAGCGCGAAACCGCCGCTCTTACAGGCCAATACACCCTGCTCGAACTGCGTCTCGGGAGGCTGGCCGAGGACGCCGCGCGGACACGCGTCACCATCAAGGTCGCCGATGGGCGCGAGAAAGATCTCGCCACTGTCGACGTGTTCCGTGCCTACCGGGCCAACCAGTTGTCGACGTTTGAGCGGGCCCGTGTGTACGCCAGCCGGTTGTGGGAGTTCCTGAGCAGCGATCCTCGCGAGTCGAATACCGAGGGCGGTATCTTCCCGGCGATCTTCGGCACGCTGATGATGGTCATCCTGATGAGCTTCGTCGCTATGCCTTTCGGAATCGTCGCCGCGCTCTACCTGCGCGAATACGCCCGACAGGGCGTGCTGGTTCGGGTCGTGCGGATTGCCGTCAACAACCTCGCTGGTGTCCCGTCGATCGTGTTCGGCGTCTTCGGTCTCGGGTTCTTCATCTACTTCCTCGGCGGCACGATTGACCGGGTGTTCTACGCCGAACGGCTGCCGACGCCGACGTTCGGCACGGGCGGGATTCTGTGGGCCTCGCTCACGCTCGGGTTGCTGACGGTGCCAGTCGTGATTGTTGCCGCCGAGGAGGCGCTGGCGGCCGTCCCGCGGTCGATGCGCGAGGCGTCGCTGGCGACGGGCGCCACCAAGTTCCAGACGATCCTGCGGGTCGTTCTGCCCGCGGCGGCGCCAGGGATTCTCACTGGTCTCATCCTCGCCATGGCCAGGGGCGCAGGCGAGGTGGCACCGCTCATGATCACCGGCGTCGTCAAGCTGGCGCCCGACCTCCCGCTCGACGGGACGTTCCCGTTCCTGCACCTCGAGCGGAAGTTCATGCACCTTGGTTTTCACATCTACGACGTCGGCTTTCAGAGCCCCAACGTCGAGGCGGCCAAACCGATGGTCTACGCCACCGCGGTGCTCCTGCTGGTCATCGTCGTGCTGCTGAACCTGACTGCGATCATTGTCAGGACCAGGCTGCGGCGGAAGTATCAGACGTCGGCGTTCTAGGTTCTTCAGGTCATGAAGATGGTCACGACGTCAGTCACGCAAGACACGCACCGGGAATTGCCTATTGCTAGCGACAACCCGGGGACTCAGGACCCCGGCTTCAGGATGCGTGTCACGGTCGGCGCCGAGGCGGCCCACCGGGCCGAGGCTGACCACAAGGATCCAGGCGCAAGGGCGATCGCCGAGCCCGCGATCGTGGTCGACCATGCCAACCTCTGGTACGGAACCAACCAGGCGCTCTTCGATATCACGATGAACCTGGCCGAGAATCAGGTGACGGCGTTGATCGGGCCGTCCGGCTGCGGCAAGTCCACGCTGCTGCGCTGCTTCAACAGGATGAACGATCTCATCGACAACGTGCGCGTGACCGGACGCGTCATCGTGCGGGGGCAGGACGTCAATGCCGCAGCGACCGACGTCATCGAGGTCCGGCGGCGGGTCGGCATGGTCTTTCAAAAGTCCAACCCGCTGCCCAAGTCGATCTACGAGAACGTCGTTTACGGCCTGCGCATTGCGGGGATCAAGGACAGGCCGACGCTCGACGAGGCCTGCGAGCGCTCGCTCCGGGGTGCGGCGCTTTGGGACGAGGCCAAGGATCGGCTCCACGCCAGCGGCCTTTCGCTGTCGGGCGGGCAGCAGCAGCGCCTATGCATCGCCCGCGCCATCGCCATCGAGCCTGAGATCATCCTGATGGACGAGCCCTGCTCGGCGCTCGATCCGATTGCGACCGCGAGAATCGAGGAACTGATCTTCGAGCTGAAGCGCGATTACACTATCGTCATCGTCACTCACAATCTGCAACAGGCGGCCCGCGTGTCGGACTCGACCGCGTTCTTCTGGCTTGGCAGGCTCATCGAGTACAGCAGGACCGGAGAGTTGTTCACCAATCCGCGCGAGAGGCACACCGAGGATTACATCACCGGGAGGTTCGGCTAATGGAACGGTTTCAACGCGATGCGGATTTGGCCGCGCTTCGCCGTACGGTCTCGTGGATGGGCGACCTCGTCGTGGAACGGCTCACATTGGCTGTCCGATCGCTGGTCGAGCGCGACGAGGCTGCGGCGCGGCTGGTGATCGAGGGCGATCGCGAGATTGACGCACTACAGGTCCAGGTCGATGAGCGTGCGCTGTTTCTGCTGGCCCTTCAGGGCCCTGAAGCCGGCGACCTCCGCTTTGTCGTCTCCGCCATCAAGGCGAACGCGGACCTCGAGCGGCTGGGGGATCAGGCGGTCAATATTGCCGAGTCCGCCCAGCGCCTGATGAACACACCGGAGCTCCCGCAGATCATTCAGATCGGGACGATGTCCCAGCGGGCGCTCGCCATGGGCCGGGACGGCCTCGCCGCCTTTCTCGATCGGGATGCCAGCGTCGCGCGGGAGGTGTTGCGGCAGGACGATGAGGTGGATGCCATGAAAGGCCGGGTGCTGCGCGTCGTGATCGACCAGATGACCCGGGACCCCGCCACAATCGAGCGCGGCATGGAGCTGGTGATCGTGAGCCGTTGCCTCGAGAGAATCGCCGATCACGCGACAAACATGGCCGAGGATGCGATCTTTCTTGTCGAGGCGATGGACGTCCGGCACCATCGGTCGGATCACGGGAATCCCGGAATGGGGGCGAACAACGGGGTCTGACCCCACGGGTCCGGTCGGGCGTGACCCCCTCCGCTAAGGCTACGGCGGTCCGCCGGAGCTTTACGCGAAGGCGGATGAATCGCGCCCCTACGGCAGGGTGATCGTGAAGATGGCGCCGCCCTCCGGGCGATTGGCCGCGAGCACTTCGCCACCAAGCACGTCTACCAGGTGCTTGACGATGGACAGGCCCAGGCCCGTGCCGCCCGATTCGCGCGAGCGGGCCTTGTCGACGCGGTAGAACCTCTCGAAGATCCGGATCAAATCGGCCTCCGGGATCCCTGGCCCGTGATCGGCCACGGTGATTACGGTGCGGGTCGACTCCGCCGTGCCGCCGGGCTCGCGTGCCGCCGAGAGTTCGATCGTCGTTTGCGGCGGGGCGTAGGCCACCGCGTTCTCAACGAGATTGCGAACCGCATCGTGGAGCTTGGCGGCGTCGGTCACGAGCGTGGCGGCTGACGCATCGATGTGGGTCACCACCTGCTGCTGTTTCGCCGTGATCGCGGGCGAGAGCTCCGTGACGACATCGGCAAGCGCAGTCGCCAGCTCAATCGGCGTTCGGTTGACGGGTTCCTGGCCCGCCTCCAGCCGCGCGAGCCGCAGCAGGTCGTGCACGAGCCGCTCCATCCTCTTCGCGTGGCGCGCGATGATCTCCAGAAATCGGCGGGCCTCGCCGGCCTCAGGGGTCTCCTCGTCCTGCAACGCTTCAACGTAGCCCTGGATCGCCGTGAGCGGTGTCCGCAGCTCGTGCGATACGTTGGCGACGAAATCGCGCCGGATACGGTCGGCCTGCCGCAGGTCGGTGATGTCGTGGAGCACGAGCACCGCACCACTCGAGCCGCCCGTCCCGATGGGCGCCACGCGTGCGACGACCGTCCGATTGGCATCACGCGGGGGCGAGAACTCCAGCCCTTCCGTGGACCGGCCTTTGAGAGCGCTGGCAATGAGCGCGCCGAGGTCCGGCTGGTGGACAACCTCGAGGAAGTGCTCACCCGCCGGTTCTCCCTCGATGCGCAGCATTCGCTTCGCGGCGGCGTTGACCAGATGCACGCGGCCCTGCTCGTTCACCACCACGACGCCTTCGAGCATGCCAGCCAGCATCGCCTCCATGCGGGCTCGATCCTGCGCCAATTCTGATATCCGGCCTCCCAGCTCACGGGATGTGTCATCCAGCACCCGGGCCACGGTGCCCAGCTCGTCAGTGCCGTAGTCAGCCGACCGATGCGAGAAATCGCCGACGGCATATCGACGAGCCACCGCCGCTATGGCTTTGACGCGTCGAGCGAGCAGTAAAGACGAAAGCCAGGCGAGAGCCAGGGCGCAGGTCAGCGCGAGAACGAGTGCGACCACGAGTCCGCGGCCAGCGGCACTCACTTGCTCGTTGACGTCACTCAGCGGGAGTGCGAGGCGCACAAACGACACGTACGGGTGTTTGAGAGCGATTGCCACGTACAGGAGGTCTATCCCAAGCGTCGCGCTGTGACGCCGTTCGATCCCCAGCCCGGCCCGTCGCGCCGCCTCTATCTCCGGCCGCGTGCCGTGGTTGTCCAGCTTGGCCAGGCCGGCCAGATCCTCCGCCGAATCGCCCACCACGCGGCCGTCGGCGGCGACCAACGAGACGCGCGCCGAGGTCATCGCCCCGATGCGGTCAGCTTCGGCATCGAGCGCGGCCACCGACCCGTCGGTCTCATGCTCGCCCACCAGCGCAGCGGCCATCCGGGCCTCGGCAATCAGGTTCCGTTCGATGGCGCTCAGCAGTTGCGTGCGAAGCGACGACACGATGAGTGCCGCTGCCACCACGAGCGCGATGGCTGCGACGCCGAATACCGCCAGAAACGTTCCGCCTCTCAGGCCCCTGAATATCACCGCCGTGAGCTCCCCGTTTCGGATGGGGTCTGGTCGTCGCGAGAATCGCCAGGCTCAATCAGCCGATACCCGAATTGCTTTACCGTCTCGATAGCTTCGGCGAGCGCGGGGATCTTCTCCCGGAGGCGCCGAACGTGAACGTCGACGGTACGGGTGCCGCCCGTGTACCGGTACCCCCACACGTCGGTGAGGAGCAAGTCGCGCGACAAGACACGGCCCCGGTGCTGCAGCAGGTACTCGAGCAGCAGAAATTCCTTGGCCGTCAGTCGGACGTCGCGTCCTTCGTCGGTGATCCGATGGCGCTCGCGGTCGAGGACGATCGAATCGAAACTGAGCGTGGATTCGCCCGATTCGGCCCAGCGCTGGGCGCGCCGGAGCAGCGCGCCAACCCGCGCGACCAGTTCGTTGGGGCTGAACGGTTTGGTGACATAGTCGTCGGCGCCCAGTTCGAGGCCGACGATGCGATCCGACTCCTCCGAACGCGCGGTCAACATGATGATGGGCAGGGCGCGAGTGCCAGGCGAGGTCCGGAGCGAGCGGCACACTTCGAGTCCATCAAGCCCCGGCAGCATCAGGTCCAGGATGACCAGATCGGGCGCGCGTTCTCGAATGCGCCCGAGCGCCTCGTCTCCGGCTCGAACCACGTCCGCGACGTGGCCGGCCCGGGTCAGATACCGGCGCACAAGCTGCGCGATGTCGTCATCATCTTCGACGATGAGGATGCGACTCATGCCACGAGTATACAAGGGCGCGGCCAGCCGACGGCGGGAACTGGTATGCTCATGCCCGTCACAGCCGGCGATCTGGGGCGCGCGACATGGCGCGCCCGCGACGTCCTTCTATCTGGGAGCGCATCATGCTGACAACGACACTCTTGGCTCTGACGATCACTCTGGCGCCCGGGCAGCAGCCGGCCGCCCAGGCGGCGGACCCCCATCCGACCATCAAGGTCGGCACCGCCTCTGCCACACGCGGGCAGAAGGCGACCGGCGTCATCGCGGTGCCGGCCGGCGTCGACGCCGCCACAAGCATTGCGGTCGCGGTTGTGCACGGGGCAAAGCCCGGTCCGGTGGTCGCCATTGTCGCCGGCGCCCACGGCACCGAGTACAGCTCCATCCTTGCCGTCGAGCGCCTCATCCAGGTGCTCAATCCGGCGGAGATCGCGGGCACCGTGATTCTGGTGCCGCTGGTCAACGTCGCGTCGTTCGAGCAGAAGATCGCGCACATCAACCCGATCGACGGCAAGAGCATGAACCGCTACTACCCTGGCAAGATGGACGGGACGCAGACCGAGCGGGCGTCGTTCCTGATGACGAAAGAGGTGGTCGACCAGTGCGATCACCTGATCGATCTGCACGGCGGCGACATCGACGAGAGCCTGCGGCCGTATTCCTACTGGACCGTTACGGGCAACGCGAGTCAGGACGCCATTTCGAGAGAGCTCGTGCTGGCATTCGGGCTCGACCACATCATCATCTCTGCCGACAGACCAAAAGACCCCGCGGCATCGCGCTACCTGGAGAACACCGCGTCGACGCGCGGCAAACCCTCCATCACCGCCGAGGCCGGGCACGCCGGCACGACGGAGACTGATGACATCGCGGCGCTGGTCAACGGATCGGTCAACGTGATGCGGCATCTGAAGATGCTGCCTGGCGCGGCCGCGGTTGTCGAACACCCGGTATGGATCGAGAAGATTGCGACGGTGACCAGCGACCAGACGGGCATCTTCTATCCGCTCGTGAAGCGCGGCATGACGGTGGAGGCCGGGATGAAGATCGGCTACGTGACCGACTACGTGGGGAAGGTCATTCTCGACGCTCGCGCGCCGGCCGCCGGCGAGGTGCTCTTTATCCGCGCGGTACCGTCGATGACAAAGGGCGAGACCATCGCCAACATCGGCATCGTCAAGCGCTGAACACCCGTCAGGGCGCAACCAATCGCGACGCAGCAGACGTCGGTGGCGTGAGGCGACATCAATGGCGCCCGTGAGGCGTCGATCGCCGGCGCACCAGACTTGACAGTGGCACGAAGGTCCGCTAACGTGACAGGGAAGCTGAACATGGTTACGGTCCTGCTCGCCGTGCGGCACCACCACCACCACTGCACCACATGCAGACTGGCGATGCTGCGCTTATGAGCTAGGACAGGACACACGCTTCCGATCTCAGACGGCCTCGCCGGCAACCACGCTGGCGGGCCGTTTTGCTTTTGGAGGAGACACACGCCGTGACACTGAACTATTCGAAACTCGGAGGGCTGGTTCCGGCAGTCGTACAGGACGCGACATCCCGGGAAGTTCTCATGGTGGGCTTCATGAACGAGACCGCCTTCGACATCACCAGACACACCGGCTACGCGACTTTCTTCAGCCGGACCCGCAACACGCTCTGGACCAAGGGCGAGACATCGGGCAACCGACTGGCTGTCGAGCGCCTGCTCGTTGATTGCGACAACGACACGGTGGTGCTGCTGGTTCGGCGGCTTGGCGACGGCAACGTCTGCCACACCGGGGAACGGACCTGTTTCCGCCGCAGCGTGGACGTCAAGACGGAGAGGGCGGCGGAGGCGAGCGCGTCATGAAACTGAAGCTTGGCATCCCGAAAGGGTCGCTGCAGGATTCGACCGTCCAGTTGTTCGCGCGGGCAGGGTTCAGCATCTACGTGAACCCGCGCTCGTACTTCCCGGTCATCGACGACCCGGAAATCGAGTGCATGCTCATCCGGGCGCAGGAGATGGCGCGCTATGTCGGCGACGGCGTGCTCGACGCGGGGCTGACGGGCCGGGATTGGGTGTTCGAGCAGGCGCTGGCCGGCGGCGGACGCCAGCCACTGCAGACAGTGTCCGAACTGGTCTACGCCAAGCAGAGCTTTGGCAAGGTGAAGTGGGTGCTGGCCGTGCCCGACGAGTCGCGGTTCAAGACGCCCACCGATCTTGAAGGTGCCACCGTCGCCACCGAACTCGTGCGAGTGACCGAGGACTACTTCCGCCGCCTCGGCGTGCGGGTCACCGTCGAATTTTCCTGGGGCGCGACCGAGGTGAAGCCCCCGGTTCTGGCCGACGCGATTGTCGAGGCCACCGAGACCGGATCGACACTGCGCGCGAACCGGCTGAGCATCATCGACACGGTGATGGAATCGGCCACTCAGTTTGTGGCGAACGAGACGGCGTGGCGGGACCAGTGGAAGCGGACCAAGCTTGAGAACATCGCGATGCTGCTGCGCGCCGCGATCGCCGCCCAGGGCCGCGTAGGCCTGATGCTCAACGCTCGCCTGGTCGATCTGCCGAACGTGCTGGCCCTGCTGCCCGCTCTTCGTCGGCCCACGATCTCGCCGCTGGCCGACGCCGAGTGGGCCGCGTTGAACACCATCGTCGAGGAGCCGACCGTGCGCGATCTGATCCCGCGCCTCAAGGCCGCCAGGGCCGAAGGCATCGTTGAATACCCGCTGAACAAGATCGTCGAGTGAGGACGAGATGGCAACCGTGAGAATCCTCGACGGAGCCGACCACCGGGCCATTGAACAGCTGTTCGAGCGGCCGACGCGCCGTCGTGCGGCGATTGGCGATCAGGTCGCGCGCATTGTCGCGGACGTGCGCCGCAGGGGCGATCGTGCCGTCCGCGCGTACGCAAGGCAACTGGACGGCCTGGCGGCGGCGCTCGAGATCGGGCGGGACGAGATCGAAGCGGGCGCGCGGTCGACGCCGGCGACGACCAGGCGCGCGCTGCGTGAAGCCGCGAGCAACATCCGGAAGGTGGCGCGCGCGCAACGGTTGCGACCATCGTCGGTTTGCGTCGTGCCCGGTATTGTCGTGGAGCAGCGGGTGACGCCGCTCCGCCGCGTGGGCTGCTACGTGCCCGGCGGACGCTTCCCGCTGCCATCGTCGCTACTGATGACGGCCATTCCCGCCAGGGTCGCCGGGGTCGATGAAGTGATCGCCGTGTGCCCGAGGCCGGAGCCAGTCGTGCTCGCGGCCGCCATCGAGGCTGGCGTCGATCGTATGTTCCGCATCGGCGGAGCCCATGCAATTGCCGCGCTGGCGTATGGCACCGACACGATCCCGCGGGTCGACAAGATCGTGGGACCCGGCAACAGCTACGTTGCCGAGGCGAAAGCGCTTGTTGCGCGCGAGTGTGCCATCGACTTCTATGCAGGGCCCAGCGAGATCGTGATTGTCTCGAACGCGGCGCCGGCGACGTGGATCGCGGCCGACATGCTCGCGCAAGCGGAGCACGACCCGGAGGCGCGCGCCATCTTCATCACGACCCGGCGTGCGCTGGCGCGCAGTGTCCTGCGGGCGATTGAGCGGCGGATGCCAGCGAGTGGGCCGGCGCGGGAGTCGCTCGCCAGGCGGGGCGCCATCATTGTCGCCCGGACGCGCGAGGAAGTCATATCGATTGCCGACCGGCTCACGCCGGAACACCTGGTGTGCGATGACGACGAGGTGGCGTCGCGCGTGAGGGCGGGCACGGCGTTTGTCGGAGCGTGGAGCGCGCAGGCCGCAGGTGATTACGCCACCGGGTCGAACCACGTGTTGCCAACTGCTGGCGCGGCGCGTTTCCGCGGCGGGCTGTCGGCGGCCGACTTCGTGCGCGTGTCGAGTGTGCAGTGTGTGACGCGCGCGGGGCTGCGGCGCATCGGCAAGGCCGTCATCACCCTTGCCGAAGCCGAGGGCCTCACGGCGCACGCAGATTCGATCAGGGAGCGGTTGCGATGAGCGATCTATACGAACGAGCGCCCGAGCGGGGCCCTGGATTGCGCCTGCACCTGAACGAGAACACCGCGGGTTGCTCGCCGCGCGTGCTGAACGCGATGCGGGCCGTGACCGCCGGCGAGGCCGCGTTCTACCCGGACTACGGAGCCACCCTCCGAGCGTGCGCACGGTGGCTGGGGATTGACGAGAACCGGTTCTTTCTGACCAACGGTCTCGACGAAGGCATCTACTCGACGGCGGTGGCCTGGCTGCAGCGCCTGGATGACGGTCAACGGGCCGACGCCATCGTTGTCGAGCCCGCGTACGCGCTGTTTGCGGCCAGCGCCTCGGTGGTCGGTGCGCGCGTCATCCGTGTCGGGCCGCGGCCGGACTTTTCGTTTCCGCTTGCGGAGACGCTGAACACCATCGGGCCAGCCACGCGGGTCGTCTTCATCGCGAGCCCGGCCAACCCCTCGGGGGTGCTGGTGACAGCCGAAGAGGTGCGAGCGGTGGCGACTCGGTTGCCCCCCGGCGCCATTGTGTTTCTCGACGAGGCGTATATCGAGTTCGCGGGCACCAGCTTCCTTGACGAGCTTGTCTCGTGCCCGAACGTGCTTCTGGGCCGGACATTCGCGAAGGCGTACGGGCTGGCAGCCGTGCGTGCCGGGTATCTGGTGGGAGCGCGCCAGGCTATCGGTCGCGTTCGCAGCGTGACGCTGCCGTTCAGCGTAAACGTGTTCGCGCTGGCAGCTACGCGGGCCGCCATCGACGACGGCGACTACGTGAAGTGGTACGTCGCGCAGGTTGAGGCATCCCGCCGGCGCATCTATGAAGCGTGCGAGCGGCTCGGCCTCGAGTACTGGAAGAGCCAGGCGAACTTCGTCCTGGTTCGCGTGGGCCCGGGCGCGCCCGCGCTGGTTGAAGCGCTGGCTGCGCGCCGTGTGTATGTGCGGGATCGCTCCAATATCGCCGGGTGCGGCGGATGCATTCGCATCACGGCCGGCTTGGTCGAGCACACGACCGCGTGCCTGGCCGAACTGGAGGACCTGTGCGCAAGGGCGTAGCCGAGAGACACACGGCCGAGACCCGCATCTGGATCGCTATCGGGCTGGAGGGGCAAGGCCGCTACATGGTCTCGACCGGCATTCGATTCCTTGATCACATGCTCGAGCTGGTCGCCCGCCACGGGGCGTTCAATCTGGAGGTCCGGGCGCAGGGCGACCTGGACGTTGACCAGCACCATACCGTGGAGGACGCGGGCATCGCCTTTGGCGAGGCCGTGTCGCAGGCGCTCGGCGCGCGTCGCGGCATCAACCGGACCGGCTACTTCGTGATGCCGATGGACGAGACGCTGGCCGTTGCGGCCATTGACCTGTCCGGCCGGCCGCACGCGGTGGTCGACCTCGGTCTGCGCGCCAGAATGGTCGGCGACCTGCAGGCCGAACTTGTGCACGACTTCTTCGAAGGCTTCGCCGTTGGCGCACGGGCCAACGTCCACCTCAAGGTGCTGTACGGCCGATCGAGCCATCACCGCGTCGAGGCCGTCTTCAAGGCCTTCGCGCGGGCCCTGCGCGTAGCCTGCAGTCGCGACCGGCAATTGGGGCGGATGCTGCCGAGCACGAAGGGATTGCTGTAGCCATGCGCATCGCGCTCGTGGATTATGGGGCCGGCAACCTGACGTCGGTGCACAAGGCGCTTCGTGCCCTTGGCGCCGAGGTGTTCATCCCGTTGGCGCCAGCTGAACTGCACGAGGCCGCCGCCGTTGTGATTCCTGGGGTGGGACACTTCGCGGCGACCGCCGCGCTCGACAATTCGTGGCGCGCGGCCGTGATGGCATCGGTCGCATCAGGACGCGCGCTGCTCGGGATCTGCCTGGGCCAGCAGTGGTTGTTCGAGGGAAGCAGTGAGGCGCCTGACCTGCCGGGCCTTGGCCTGTTTCAGGGTCGCAGCGTGCGTCTCGACGAAATCGATACAGAGCGAAGTCCCGTGCACGCCTTCGGCGAGACAACAAAGATCCCTCATGTCGGATGGAACGACGTTCGCCTCGTGAGGCCATCGGCGTTGCTCACCGGTCTGACCGATGGGGCGCAGGCGTACTTCACGCATTCGTACGCCGTGCCGGTCACCGGCGCCGCAATCGCGACGACTGTTCATGGCGCGGTCTTTGCGAGTGCAGTCGAACACGACCGCGTGTTCGGCGTGCAGTTCCATCCGGAGAAGTCCGGCGACGTCGGCCTGACCCTGCTCGCCAACTTCCTTCGCATTGCAGAGGGGGCATAGCGATGCTGTCCAGGCGCATCATTGCCTGCCTCGACGTCCGTGACGGCGTGGTCGTGAAGGGCGTTCAGTTTGCGGGCCTCACGCGAGCAGGTGATCCAGCGGTGCTGGCCCGCCGCTACAACGTCGAGGGGATCGACGAGCTGGTCGTCCTCGATGTCACGGCAACGATCGAGAGCCGCCGTGCCATGGCGGAAACGATCCGTGCGGTGGCGGCCGAGTTGTTCATTCCGCTGGCTGTCGGGGGGGGCATCAAGACTGAAGCTGACGCCGCGGCTATGATCGACGCCGGGGCGGACAAGGTCAGCCTCAATAGCGCGGCACTGGCCGACCCACGGCTCCTTACGACGCTGGCCAGACGGTACGGCAGCCAGGCGGTCGTCGTGGCCATCGACGCGAAGCGAGAAGCCCAGAGCTTTCGCGTGTACTCGCGCAGCGGGCAGAGCGCGACCACACGCGACGCGGTCGGGTGGGCGCGCGAAGCAGCAGCACGCGGGGCGGGCGAACTCTTGTTGACGTCGATCGACCGTGACGGCACACGTCAGGGTTTCGACTGCGATCTCAGCGCCGCGGTGGCGGATGCCGTCTCGATTCCGGTCATCGCGTCGGGTGGGGCGGGATCGTTCGAACATTTCCTCGAGGTCTTCACGGACGGCCGCGCCGATGCCGCGCTGGCCGCTTCGATCTTTCACTTCGGGGAGCACGCGGTTCGCGACCTCAAGACCTGGCTCGGGCAGCACGGCGTGCCTGTGCGCCAGATGTCCGGGGCGATCGACCGCTGAGAGAAAGCGATGCTGATTCCGTCCATTGACCTGCGCGGGGGACAGGTCGTCCAGCTCGTGCAGGGCAAACGCCTGGCGCTCGCCTTTGATGACGTGTTCGCATGGGTGGATCGCTTTGCGGGCTATCGGCGGGTGCAACTCATCGATCTTGACAGGGCATTGGCGACTGGCACCAATGAGACGCTCGCACGGCAGATCTGCGCCCGGGTTGCGTGTCGGGTTGGCGGCGGCGTGCGCGACATCGCACGCGCACAGCGATGGCTTGACGGCGGCGCTCGGGAGGTGATCGTCGGGTCGGCGTTCTTCGGTCCGGCGGGCATCGATACAGATTTCGCCGGGGCGCTGGCAAGCGCGGTGGGTGCCGAGCGCGTCATTGCGGCCATTGACAGCATCGGCGGCCGGGTCGTCGTGCGCGGCTGGCAGAAGCAGACTACGGTCAGTCCCGAGGAGGCCGCGCGCCAGCTGGAGCCTTACTGCGGCGGGTTTCTCTATACGCATGTCGAAACCGAAGGCATGATGGAAGGAATCGACATGGCTGCCGTCGCTCGGGTCCACGCGGCGACCAGCCGACCGATCAGCGCTGCGGGCGGCATCACGACCGCGGAAGAAATCGCCGCACTCGAGGCGCTTGGCATCGACGCGGTCGTCGGCATGGCCATCTATACCGGCCGCCTGCCGTTACGCGCGCGAAGCGAACCATGACGGAGTTGCATGAAGCGTCTGGCCCTGTTCGATCTCGACGACACGCTGCTCGCCGGTGACAGCGACTATGAGTGGGGTCAGACGCTCATTGACGTGGGCGTGTTCGATCGCGCGACGTACGAGGCGCGCAACCTCGAGTTCTACGAGCGGTACAAGGCGGGCGTCCTCGATCTCCGCGAATATCTCGCCTTCCAGCTGGAGCCGCTGGCGAGCCATCCGCGCAGCCAACTCGACCTGTGGCACGCGCAGTTCATGACGTCGAAAGTGCTGCCCATGATCCGCCCGGGCGCCAGGGGGCTCATCGAACGCTACCGCGACGATGTCGAGGTGATCATCACGGCGACAAACCGGTTTGTGACCGGGCCCATTGCCGACGCGCTCGGCGTGACGAATCTCCTGGCGACCGACCTCGAGGAGGTTGACGGGCGGTTCACCGGACGGGAGCGGGGAACGCCATGCTTCCGGGAAGGCAAGGTGACCAGGCTCGACGAGTGGCTGGCGGCCCGCGGTGAGCGATTGTCCGATTACGACGAAAGCTGGTTCTACACCGATTCCATCAACGATCTTCCGCTTCTGCAGAAGGTGACCAACCCATGCGCCGTGCACCCGGACGAGAGGCTGCGGGCGCATGCCGAGGCTCACGGCTGGCCCATCGTCTCGCTGGATGCGGGTCAATCACTCCCGGAGTGATTATCTCGGCGCGGATCTCGTGCCGCTTCCATAATCACTCCGGGAGTGGTTCGGGCGTGGTAAGTTGCCAATATGTCGATGCATTTTGCGGTCGTCGGTGCTGGAGCCGTTGGCGGGTACTACGGGGCGAAACTCGCTCGGTCCGGTCAGAAGGTGAGCTTCGTGGCGAGAGGCGCGAACCTCAGGGCCATCCGGGAGCGGGGCCTGATGGTCTGGAGCCCGCTGGGTGACTTCACGGTGCGTGCGCAGGCCGAAGACGACCCGGCGAAGATCGGGCCGGTCGACGTCGTTTTGCTGGCTGTCAAGACGTACGACAACCAGACCGTGCTTCCCCGGCTCAAGCCCCTGCTCGGCCCGCACACCGTCGTTCTGTCGCTGCAGAACGGCGTGGACTCGGTCGACGAGGTCGCGGCCGTGGTTGGAGAAGACCACGTTCTCGGAGGCCCGACCTATATCGCCACGGCCCTCTCGTTGCCTGGCCTGATCGAACAGACCGGCGTGCACCGGCGCATCGTCTTTGGCGAGGCGTTCGGCGAGCGGACCTCGATTACCGAACGGGTGGAGCGAATTGCCGTAGTCATGATGGCGGCCGACATCCAGGCCGAAGCTGTGGCCGATGCGCGCGTGGCGATGTGGGAGAAGTTCATCTACCTGTCGCCGTTTGCCGCCTTCACGGGTGCCGCGCGGCTGCCGATTGGACCGCTCAGATCCGACCCGTTCATCTACGAGCAGATCATGGTGGCGGTGTGCGAAGTCGAGACCGTCGCGCGGGCAGAGGGCGTTGCCATTCGTGATCACGGCAGCCTGATGGAGTACGTCGCCAGTTACGTCGCCGCGCTGCCGGCGGCCACGCGTTCGTCGCTGCTGATCGACTTGCAGATGGGCAAGCGGATCGAGCTCGAGGCGCTGCCCGGATCGGTGGTTCGCCGCGGCCGCGCGGCTCGGGTGCCTACGCCAATCATGGGCGCGCTCTACTCGGCGCTCAAGCCGTGGGCAGGCGGAACGAGAGAGTAGTCGGATGTCGCCACTGTTCCTGGCGTTGATGATCGTGATGGGCGGAGTCGCCGGCGCGATGGGCGCGCTGCTCGGTCTCGGGGGCGGCGTGTTCCTCGTGCCGTTCCTCGTGCTGGCGGCGGGGCTGCCCATCAAGACCGCGGTGGGCATCAGCCTGATCACGGTGATTGCCACGTCGAGCACGGTGTCGGCGCATTCGGCCGGACGACAGCTCATCAACCTCCGCTTCGGCATGGTGCTGGAAGTCGCGACCGCCGCTGGAGGTCTGATGGGAGGCCTCACGGCACACTACCTCTCGGAACGAACAATTGAATGGCTGTTCGCGATCGTGGCCTGCGCTGTCGCGGGCGTCATGCTGACGCGACTCGATCGCCGCAACGTGATCACCGAACCCGATGTGGCCCCGGGCACACTGGGAGGCCGGTTCTACGACGCGGAAGTCGGCCGCATGGTGATCTATCGCGTCAGGCGGTTGGGGCTGGCCCTGCTGGCCTCGCTCGTGGCGGGGAATGTCTCGACGTTGCTCGGCGTGGGCGGCGGGATCATCAAGGTGCCGGTGCTGAATGCGTGGTGCGGAATGCCGCTTCGGGCGGCCGCGGCGACAAGCGCCTTTATGATTGGCGTCACCGCCTCGGCGGGGGCGGTGATCTACTACGGGCAGGGCCACATCGTTCCGACGCTGGCGGCCGCGACCGTCCTCGGAGTGCTCGCCGGATCGCGGATCGGCCTGCGGCTTGCGATGCGGTTGCGCACTCGATGGCTCAAGATCATCATGAGCGGCATCCTGGTTGTCGTCGCGGGGCTGATGATTGTGAGGGCGGCGAGATGAGCGACGGGCCGCCGACCACCTCGACGCACGATCTGGAACGGATTCTCGGCCGCGTGCTCCTGATAGGGAGCACGTTGAGCACGATCGTGCTGGCGGTGGGACTGACGCTCGCCGTGCTGTGGCCGGCGCATGCAGCCGGCGCATGGCTGCTGCGCGCCGGTCTTGTCATCCTGATGGCCACGCCCGCACTGCGGGTCCTCGTGTCCGTCTTCGAGTACGCGAGCCGGCGCGACTGGCTGTTTGCAGGCCTGACCGCGACGGTGCTGCTCGTGCTTGCCGGCAGCCTCCTGGTTGCGCTGCACTGACTCCGGGTCCGGCTTGCGGCGCCGAGAGGACGGGCACGGCATGCCGTGCCCCTCCGACGTGTCCCCGGGATCGCCACGCTCTTGCGCGGCCGTCCATCCTACGCCTGGTTCGCCAGATAATTCTGCAGTCCCATCTGGGCGATCAGTTCACGCTGGGTCTCGGCCCAGTCCACGTGCCGCTCTTCGTCGAGCAGGATCTTGGCAATCAGCTCACGAGTGCCGTTGTCGCCGGCCTTGACGGCGGCGGCAATCGTCTCGTTATAGTTCTTGATCGCATCGGATTCGGCGTCCTCGTCTGCGACGATCATGTCGGTGACGTTGGCACCGATCTTCATGTGATTGAGCTTCGACACGGTGGGCAGACCTTCGAGGAAAAGAATGCGCCCGATCAACATCTCGGCGTGCTTCATCTCGTCGATGGCCTGTTTCTCGAAGGCCTCGTGCAGCTTCTGAAAGCCCCAGTTCGCGCACATCTCCGAGTGCACCATGTACATGCTGATGGCCGTCAACTCTTCGGCGAGCCGTTCATTCAACACCCTGAGAATCTGCGGGTTCCCTTTCATGGCGGTCTCCTGCGGTATGAACCACCGGCACCCGGTGGGAAAGGCGTTGCCTGGTCTGCCTGCCCTGAGTTCGGTCGAAGGGACGATCCGGCAACCATTAATTCCGACCTGCTGCCGTCCTGCGCCGACCGGCTGCCAGGACGACAACTGCAGTCCGAGTGTAACTCTCCACGACGCTCGTCTCCAACTTCTCAAGGTCCGCCACCGCCGCTCGCCCGCCCGACCGAATCAACGCGACGCCGCGAAAGCCGTCATTACGGCGCGCCGGATGGAGTCATCCACCAACGGGAAGGAGTCCAGCACGAGGCCCAACTCCTCTTCCGACAGACCATAGAGATGCGCCGCCTCTGCCTGCAGTCTGGCGTAAGCCCCGTCCCAGTCGCGACCGGACCTTCCCAGTTCATGCGCCAGCCTGACCAGACGCGCCGCCTCGTCCGACCGCGCGTCGGGTCGAGGCATCGGCAGCCGCTCAACCGTCTGCGTGCCCAGGTGCAGCGTCACCCACAGC
This sequence comes from Acidobacteriota bacterium, assembly GCA_026393755.1. NCBI lineage: Bacteria > Pseudomonadati > Acidobacteriota > Acidobacteriota bacterium. The sequence goes on along the minus strand of JAPKZO010000028.1, from coordinate 80,955 downwards.
CGAACCAGGTAGTTGGCGACGAGGCTGTTGAGCATGCCGCACAGAAACACCTGATCCCGAAGCGGCAGACGCGTCTTCAGGCAGACGACCGTGTGGACGGCCACGGTATGACGGGGGAGAATCGCGGAGATCAACGTGAGGCGGTTCGAGGACGAAGCGACGTCACGATAGGCGAGTCGCGGCCGCCTCGTGGCGTGCCAGACCGCCCGGGCCGCAAGCGCTTCCGGATTGCCAATCCACCGCGTGCAGGCTGAGAGGCGCACGACAAACGGATCCAGGTGCTTCCCTTCGATGACCGGGATGGTGCCCTGGCTGGTGGTAAAGATGCCGCGATCGTCGGTGGCATTCAGTTCGCGCCCGAAGGTCGCACCCCATCCGCGATGATCCCCAAGCGGCGGGAAGCGATCGACCAGCCGGGTGACCAGGCGCATGTCCGGTTTGCTCCGAAGATGGGGGATGGCCAGGCCTGTTCCAGAAACGCGCTTCAGGAACTCCGGTGTGATCGTCACAGCGGAATCGCGACCGGAGTGCCCGGCCGCGCCAGACGACAGGGCTTCCAGTTCGGATGGGTCACGCGCGCCGAATCGGCAGCGGGTTCGTCGCGTGGGCGTGCCGGTGGTGGTGGACAACAGCAGAAAGCGCACGCCTCGATGGATCGGGAAGATCCCGGCGGCGTTCTCCATGCCGACCAGTCGATCGGTGTTGCACTGTTCGAACAGCACACGCCGGAGGTCGGCACATCCATGGTCCGATGCCAGCCCCCAGGGCACGACCAGGCCCACGCGTCCGCCCCGGCGAACCAGGCGCAGACTGCGCTCGACGAACAACTGATACTGGTTTGCGTGACCGTGATTGCATGATGTGTAGACGCCGGCGGCGCGCGCAAATCGCGTGACCTGCGCGGCGAAGGCGCGCCGATTCTCGCGCTGGTCGTCGGGAGCGCCGTCGCCCCTGAGCATTTCCCACGGAGGGTTTCCAACGATGGCGTCGAACCCTCCGGCGCAAAGTGGCCTGCCGTCGCTGTCGAAGAAGACCTCGGGGAATTCCAGCGTCCAATGGAAGAAGCGCCTCGACTCGGCGATGCGCCGAACCTGGGACAGCCGGGGTTCGACACACCGAGGCGGCAGCGCCGCCGAGCCGTGCGCGACCGCGGCCAGAAGGTCGGCATATTCGTGTTCGTCCGGCGCAGGCGGGGTGGCCGTGTCCCAGAACCAGCACGCGCACCACAGATCGGCCGCCCGCTTGAGCGGGACGAGCGGGCTTGATGCCGACCACAATCCCGCGAGCAGCTGCTCTTTGTCGTGCACCGCCTCGGCGGTATCGTCCTCCACTTGCTCGAGCCGGTTTCTGACCGGCAGGACCCGTTCGAGCGCCGAACCGATGTCGCTTCCGTCGGCCAGCGGCAGCGTTGATGAGCACGCCAGGCGCCGGCCCGTTCCGGGCGGCTGCCGCGCCAGGTCGTCGAGCGATGCGCCGAGCAGGCTGTCTCCAACCGCCAGGTGATGGTCGAGAAAGGTCAGCGGCCGATCGGCGGCGAGCGTGGCCAGCCACAGCGACAGCCGCGCGACCTGCACGGCCATCGGGTTCAGATCGACGCCGTAGAGACAGCGCCGGGCGACGATCCTGCGGAACCCGGCCCGATCGGCTTCTGTGATGTCCGCCGGAAGCCAACCGCGCTCGCGTACAACCGCCTGCTCGTACGCAGACGCCAGGTACCGGCATGCGGAGACAAGAAACGCACCGCTCCCCATGGCGGGATCGAGCACGCGTAACGCGAGGATGCCTTCGGCGGTGGCGCCGCTGACCAGGCGTTGAAGTGTCTGCCGGACCAGATAGTCCGTCATGCTCTGCGGCGTGTAGAACGTCCCGCTCGCCTTTCGCTGGCTGCGATGGGCGACCAGTGTCACGCCAATCGCCGACGTGCGGTCGCGCTTGCCGGCCGGCGGACTGTGTGGTGCCAGCGCAACGACCGGTTCGTAGTCGAGCACGCTTTCGTAGACGGCGCCCAGTTGCTCGACACCCAGATCGCGGAACGAGATTCGTTCGCGTCCCGTCGTGCCCGGGCTCGTTGTCAGTGCCACGAGCGCGTTTCCGACCAGGTTGTCGTCGAGTTCGCGCCGTTCGGCGAGTGGAGTTCGAACCGGAGCAAACAGGCGGCCATTGAAGGGCGTGACGCGCAGCGTGCCCGCATGGCAGCCCGCGTGCGCGAGGCGCGAAAGGGCCTGGAACGCCTCCCACAGGCCGCGTCTGCGTCCAGGGCGCTCGGCTTGAACGCGCAGCGCCTCGATGGTGTAGCTGGCGCGATACACCGGATGCCACACGGGCACCAGGCCGCGCGATTCAGCGAAGAGCAGAAACAGCATGCGGTAGATGATCGTGAGCGCCTGCTCGAAGGCCGCGTCCCGATCGACGGCATTGATCCAACGGCCCGGGTCTCTCCGGCCGGTGTTGAAGAGCGCCTGCAGCAGGAGCGCCAGCGCGTCGCGGACGCCGTCGCGCAGCGACGCGCAGACGGCCACGCCGTGGCGGGCCGATTCGACCGTGATGCGCCGAGTGAGTTCGGCGAGAGCTTCCGGCCGCAACAGTCCCCAGAACAGCGCGAACGACGCCGGAGCGCCTGCGACCACTTCGAGGTCGAAGTCGACGAAGGCCCGGGCGTAGCTGCGGCGGGCGTCACAGAGCCGCAAGCTGCGGCCGTTGAAGCAGGCAACCCATTCCGTACCCGCATGCATCGCCAGCCTTGCGAGATCGGTCCAGTTCCGATCCATGGGATCACCCCACGGGAAGACCGCCACCGGCAGCGTGACACCGGTTGTGCGCGCCACGGCCGGCAGCATCCGCGCGGGCTGTCTGCTCCTGCATTCGCACAGGCAGAAGCCCAGCGCCTCGACCAGCGGCCCCGCTCCAGAATCGGCCAGCGTGCGCAGGCTTGACGCGGGTCCCAGCCGGCTTCCGTGTTGCCTGAACCACGATCCGAGGGCGTGGCACGCGCGTTGGCGAGTCGACTCGCCGAGTTGCCCGGCGAACATTCCGCCGAGCCGGCGTTCCGCGAAGGCGCCCGACACCAGCGTGCCGGTGACGCCCGGAAGACCGCCGCAGCCGCGGGGCGTCACGGCGTGACCATCAGCAGAAGCTGGAGCACCGGATGTTCTGCCAGCGCGACGTCGCCCGGTCCCGCGCCGAGCATCGCCGGAGAGGTGGCCGGCCACTCCTGTTGTTCTGCTTCGCGCTGTCGCTGCTCGGCTTCGCGCTCCGTCCGGCGATCGAACAGCCCGCCCTGGATCATCAGTCCTTCGCCGATCGAGATCAGTCCTTGCGCACGCGACCGCGAGAAACCGGCCGTTTCTTCCTGTGCGTGCATCCTGCGCGTCGTCTCGAGACGCTCAGTCGCTGCGCGCAACGCCAGCGCGTCGGATGCCGGTCGAAACATCGACAGCCACTCCCGCGCCATTGCCACCACCTCGCTCCGGCGGCTCAGATGCGGCAGCATGAACGGCGTAAACAGAGGCAATAGCGCGTCGTCCACGCGGCCGCCAGCGGCGTCAACCGTGGTGGCGTGGTACACGGCGACCGCGCCAGGCCGCGCAAACCGGCCGCGCAGGCGGCGCGCCGGGATCGCCGCGACCATTGGCGAAGGGCGTCGCCAGGCCCCAATGCCGCGGGTACGAGGCACAGGACGCGTCTGGCGTGCGAGCGACACCCGGATTGCGCGCCGCTTGGCCAGGCGTGCGCACTGGTGCAGGACTTCCTGGTCAAGCGAGACGCGCTCAATCGTTGACGACAGCGCCTCCGGCGTCAGAGGTGGCGATGACGACCAGGGAACAGCCGCGCCCGGGTCGTCAGCCAGGACGCCGGCGATCGTCATGTCGCCGCCGGGCCCAAGCACGTCTTCGACCGGCCCCAGCGTGTCGCGAATACACTCGATTCGACGGACCAGGCGGGCAAGAAGGCTGGCTTCGTGCGTGCCCGCCGCGACCAGATTGACGGCATGCACGGTGCGCCGCTGGCCAATCCGGTCGACCCGGCCGATGCGTTGCTCGAGGCGGATCGGACTCCATGGCAATTCGAGATTGATAACGAGCCGGCAGGCGGCCTGCAGGTTCAGTCCTTCGCCGCCGGCGTCGGTGGCGAGCAGTACGCGCGCGCCACCCCCGACGAACCGGGAAACCGCCTCGGCCCGCGAGCGGCGATCCATCCCGCCGTGCAGAATCGCGCGCGACACTCCCGCCGGCAGCACGCGCTCGATTGCCGTGATCGTGTCGCGGAACTCGGTGAACACGATGCACGGCTCCGACACGCGGCGCAGGACGCGGCCAAGCACGCGCGCCTTGCTGTCGGTCGCAGCGGCTGCGCGCGCCAGCTCGACCAGCGACGCGAGCACGCTCCGTTCTTCCCGCTCGTCGTCGAATCCGGGCGAGGCCAGCAACACTGCCGGCGTGTCGTCGGCCGATGACACGTCCTCGTCGAGCGGCAAGTCGAGTTGCGCCACGAGCGCCGAGATCGGGTCGGCCAGATGGGCCATCCTGAATGCGAGCGACTCGGCCAGCGAGGCCATGCTCGAGAAGGCCCGCTTCAGCAGGACCATCGTGGCCAGCCTCGCGTCGGCCCCATCCTTGTCTCTGCGCTCCCGCCAGATCCTTCTCACGTACGCCAGCAGGCGCCCGTGCAGCTCGCGCTCGGCTTCCGTCTGCCGCACCGGCAGCAGATGCACACGCCGCGAGGTCTTGAAGCCGACATCCGTTCTCGATCGCCGGAACAGGACGATGGGCTCGTCGACCGCAGTCGCACCAATCCGGCAGAGCGCATCAAACGCCGCCTGGTCGCCAGAGTGGGGGGTGGCCGTCAGCAACAGCACCCGGCGAGCCCGGCGTGCCAGGGCGTCGGCGGCCGCGCGCCGCAGACTGTCGTCTGATGCGGCATGCGCCTCGTCTATGACGATGATGGTCCATGCGAGACACGCGAGGCCGGGAAGAACATCTGGACGCTTCACAAAATCAATCGACGCGACGATCAGGCGGTCGACTGACCATGGATTGACCGACGCCGGCAGATCCGCGCGGGCCGCGCGCAACCACGCCGCGTCGGCGACGATCGGGTTGAGGCCAAACCGATCGCGCAGTTCCCCGGCCCACTGGTCGCGCAGCCCTGACGGAGTCAGCACGAGCGCGCGCTGCAACGAGTGGCGCGCCAGCAGTTCCGCTATCACCAGCGCCGCCTGGATCGTCTTGCCGAGACCAACCGCATCCGCCAGGAGCACGCGAGGCACACCACGGATCGTCATGGCGAGCGCGGGCTCGAGCTGGTAGGGATAGATATCGATGGCGGCCGCGACCGGTGCCGAGAGCAGGTCGCACCTCCGCTCACTCGAAAGCGCGGCGAGCAGAGCGATCATCCACGCGCGCCGCGTGACGACGAATGGTGCTGGCTCTCGAGCGAGCGCTTCGGGCCGATCGAACGGTTCGAGCAGCACCCGAGTCGGCGGGTCGGCGATCCCCAGGGTGTCACGCCGCCCGGCCGGGGTGCGATCTGGCTCGGTGGACTCGAATGGCAAGTCGTCTGCCGTCCCACTGGCGCAACTGTCAGGATCGACAGGCTCCAGTTCCAGTTCCGTGCAGTCGGCGTGAAGGGTCTGGCGGCGAAGCCGCCAGATGGCGCCTCGCACGGCGAGAAGCTCGCCCGGAATGTGACTTTGCATTTTCTGCCATCATCGCGTGGCGTCCGCGTTGCAGAAATTGCAACGTCCATGGTCCAAAGTGCCCGATTTACGAGCATTCGCGGCGTGGCGTGATTTGTCTACGCAATCCCCGTGCTATCCTCGACCGTTATGGGTTGGCCGGCCAGACGGGCGCGACGAATCGCGCCCCTACGCGGTCGGGTGGTCCTCCGTGGAGGCACTTATGCATCGCCGCGCGTTGTTTCTTCCCGTTCTTGCTGCCATCGTGATGGCGTCCGTGCCACTGGTGCGGGCGCAGGCCCCTCCGCCGTTCACGGTCGAGGAGATGCTGAAGCTGAAGCGCCTTTCCGACCCGCAGCTCTCGCCTGACGCCGCGCGGATCGCTTACGTCCTCACCGAGGTCGATCTGGATGGCAACAGCCGGCGCAACCAGATTTCCTTCGTGCCGGCGATCCGGACACCAGGGCCTCCTCTCCAAGGCGGCCGGCCGCGTTGGTCGCCGGATGGCAAGCAACTCGCGTTCGATTCGGCCGATTCAAGCATCGTCATCTACCGCTTTGGCGCCGCCAGCGCGCCGCCACTTCGCACGATAAGGCTGGCGACCGGTGCAGCCGGCGTGACGTGGTCGCCGGACGGCAAGTGGATCGCGTTTGTGTCGGATGTCTTCTCGGAGTGTGACGGCAACGTCGCAAGCGAGGCGGCGTGCAATCAGTCAGCGCTGAAGAAGCGGGAGGCGGTCAAGACGAAGGCGCGGGTCATCGACAATCTGCTGTTTCGCCATTGGACCGGCTGGAAAGACGGGCGCTACAGCCACCTGTTCGTCGTGCCGGCCGACGGGTCGGCGCCGCCGCGCGACCTGACGCCGGGCCGATCGGACGTGCCGCCGTTCTCGCTGGGCGGGCCAGACGACTACGCCTTCTCGCCCGACTCGAAGGAGATTGCGTACGCGACCAAGACCGATCCGGTCGAAGCCATCAGCACCAACAGCGACATCTTCGCGCTCGATTTTCGAACGCCTGGCGCGAAACCAAGGCAGATCACGACCGCCAAAGGCGCCGATTCCGGGCCGCAGTACTCGCCAGACGGGAAGTACCTGTCGTGGAGGTCGCAGCTGCGGGCGGGCTTCGAGGCCGACAGATGGACAGTGACGCTGCTCGATCGGGCGACCGGCGAACGGAAGATCGTGGCCGGAGACTTCGATCGAGCCGTTGACGCGTGGGTGTGGACGCCCGATTCGAAGGCTGTGTATCTGACGGTAGAAGAAGATGGCGGCGTGCGCGTGTATCGGGCTGAATTGGCCGGCGGCGCGCCCAGGCTGATTCTCAAGGACGGATCGAACGGCGACGTGCAGTTGTCGGCCGACGGGAAGACCCTGGTCTTCACGCGCAACTCGCTGACCGCGCCCGCCGAGATCTACAAGTCATCTGCCGACGGCACCGGCATCACCGCGGTTACCACGCTCAACAGGGAGTTCCTCGCAAAGTTCAGCTTGAGAGCTGGAGAGGCCATCACGTTCGCCGGTGCGGGCGGCGCGCAGGTGCAGGCCTGGATCGTCAAGCCGAACGGGTTCAAGGAAGGGCAGAAGTACCCGTTGCTCTATCTCGTGCATGGCGGCCCGCAAAGCGCGTGGAGCGATTCGTGGACCTATCGGTGGAATGCGCAGGTGTTTGCGTCGGCCGGCTATGTGGTCTTCATGCCGAATCCGCGCGGATCGACCGGTTTCGGCCAGAAGTTCACCGACGACATCAGCAACGACTGGGGAGGCAAGCCGTTCGACGATCTGATGAAGGGCGTCGATGCCGCCGAGAAGCTGCCCTATGTGGATGCCACGCGGAAGGTTGCGGCAGGCGCCTCCTATGGCGGCTACATGATGAACTGGTTTCTCGGCCACACCGATCGCTTCAAGGCGATCGTTTCGCACGCCGGTGTGTTCAACCTGACGAGCATGTACGGCGTCACCGAGGAGTTGTGGTTCCCGGAGTGGGATCTGGGCGGCATGCCATGGACCAATCCGGAGAGCTACGCGAAGTGGTCGCCGCACACCTACGCGAAGAACTTCAAGACGCCGACGCTCGTTTCGCACGGCGAGCTCGATTTCCGCGTGCCGGTCGGCGAGGGTCTCCAGCTGTTCACGACGCTGCAGCGCCAGGGCGTGCCGTCGCGGCTGCTGTACTTCCCTGACGAAGGGCACTGGATCAATAAGCCGCAGAACAGCGCCTTGTGGTATCACACCGTTCTGGACTGGCTGGGACGCTGGATCAAGTAGACCAGATGAAGGAGCCGATCATGAGTATGCGACCGTTTGCCGTGTTCATGTCAGTGATGATGGTGTTGGCCGTGGCCGCGGTGGCGTGCGCGCAGCCCGCGTCGGGTGGGCTCAAGAATCCCGCCGCCCTGAAAGAGACGGCGCCGGCCGTCTACAAGGCGAAGTTCGAGACCAGCGCCGGCTCGTTCGTCGTCGAGGTGCACCGCGACTGGGCGCCGCTTGGCGCGGACCGGTTCTACAACCTCGTCAAGAACGGGTTCTACGACGACTGCCGCTTCTTCAGGGTGGTCTCTAATTTCATGGTGCAGTTCGGGATCAGCGGTGATCCGGCGGTGTCGGCGGTCTGGCGGGGCGCGCAGATCGGCGTCGATCCGGTCAAAGAGAGCAACAAGCGCGGCTACATCACCTACGCGATGGGCGGATCGCCAGATACGCGGACGACGCAGGTGTTCATCAATTTCGGCGACAATGTCAGGCTTGACGGGATGGGATTCGCACCCTTTGGGAAGATCGCGTCCGGCATGGACGTTGTCGAAAAGATCTACTCCGAGTACGGCGACGGCGCGCCGAGGGGCAAAGGTCCCGATCAGGGCCGGATCCAGGCGGAGGGCAATTCCTACCTGGCGAAGGAATTCCCGAAGATGGACTACATCAAGAAGGCGACGATCGAGAAGTAGGGAGGGCGCGACCCGATCTATCCCGGGTATGCCGCCTCGAGTTCGTCAATCACCTTGTGGAAGCGTTCGTGCTCGCCAGGGCCCGTGACTCTGGCTTCGTGCTCGTCGTACGCCTGCAGGATTTCCGCGTCCTTGTGGGCCCCGATCACCTGGTCGGCCATCCGGAACAGGATGTTGTTCTCTTTGTGGATGTGATTGGTGAGCAGGTTGGCATAGGCTCGCGCCGCGCGGGCGAACTGTGCCAGGGGCTCGGCAGAAGCGCCGAAGGCAGATGCCGCGGCTGACATGGCCTTGACTGCCGCGCGGCCTTGATCATGCTCCGCGAGCATCACGGCGATTGGGCCGCCGTCGCGGGGCATCCCGGCTGCTTCCATCGCGGGAAACAGCACGCCTTCTTCCTTGGCGTGATGGCATCCGTCGGCGAACTTCCTGATGAACTCGATGATCGCGTTCGCATCCGCGACCGGAACGGGCTGACCGGATTCAGCCTTATCAGCCATGCGGTCGAGCACCGTCACGCCGCGCATGATGAGCTCGTGTTCGTGCATCAGGATTTCGGTGGCTTTCATGTCTCCCATTGAACCACGGTTCGGGGAGTGGCGCTACGACGGTCGTCATCTCGGTCCCAGTCACGGCTGGACGAAGGTTGCAGTGACCGATGTCTTGATGCCGCCGCGGGCCGTGAAATTGCCCACGACTGTCATCCTGCGCGGCTGGCAGGCTGCCACCAGGTCGTCGAGAATCTGATTGGTGGCCGCCTCGTAGAAGATGCCCCGGTTTCGATAGTCGAGCAGGTAGAATTTCAGTGCCTTTAACTCAAGGCACCGTTGGTCGGGCACGTATGTGACCAGGATTTCGCCGAAATCCGGGAGTCCGGTCATCGGGCAGACCGAGGTGAATTCCGGCGCGCTGATGACGACCTGGTAATCACGGCCGGGGCTGGGATTCGGAAACGTCTCGATCGTCACACTTGACATCGAGGTGAATATTATCACTTAGAGGCCTGAATCCGGGCTGCATCCACGGATTTGAGCAATTGACACTGGCCGATTCTGCGCGTTAGGATGCAACGACATTCGAATTGACTCCTGAGGTCGCTGGCCGCGCGCACAGCAGACCATCCAGCAGCACAACGCGCGCGGGCTTTGACGAGGAGAGAAGCAATGGCTGAGGCCCGGAGGATGGGCAAGTCGGAACTGTTTGCGCACTTTGCCGAGCGCTTCGAGGTGAAGCGGGCAATGGCGCGCGAGTTCTTCGAAGAGCTGACCATGCTCTCGGAGAAGGAACTGAAGCGCTCGGGCGAGTTCGTGCTCCCCGACATGGTGAAACTGGTGATCCAGAAGCGCAAGGCCCGCCTGGGGCGCAACCCGGCGACGGGGGAGCCCATCAAGATCCCGGCCAAGACCGTGGTCAAGGCGCGCATTGCCAAGAAGCTGAAGGACGCTGTTCTGCCGCGCAAGTAAGTTGGGGATAGTCGTGTGGCTCGGTCCGGCCTGGGGCCAGGCCGTGCCACACGGCATCTCATCCATCCCTCGCTATCCGGCCGTCTCAGGCGGCGGGATCTGCCCGAATTCCAGGACGAACGTCGTGCCCCGCCCGACCTCGCTCGTCACGCTGACGTTCCCTCCCAACTGTTCGACGATCTTCTTGACGATGGCCAGGCCCAGACCGAGGCCTTGACGCTTGGTCGTCGTAAAATCCTCGAACACGGTGGCGATCCGGTCCGGCGCGATGCCGCACCCGGTATCGCTCACGCGAATCCGGACCTTCCCGCCGATCGCCGCTGCGTCCATGACGATCCTTCCCCGCGGAGGGGTCGCCTCGATCGCGTTCAGCACCAGATTTCGGCACACGCGGCCGAGCGCGAACATGTCGCCCAGCATGAACAGGCGTGCGCGGCCCAGTTCCACACTGAGCGCCACGCCGGCGGTGGCGGCGTTGGCGCGCATCGACTCGCCGATATCTGCCACCAGGGTGTTGAGATCGAGCGGAAAGCGCTCGAGCGGCATGGGGCGCGCAATGTTCCGGAGATCTTCGAACACGCGCCTGATCGTGCCGAACTCGCGGTCGACGGTCCGGCGGAACATCTCGCGATACTCCGGGTCGTCGTGCATCTTGAGTATCAGCCGGCAGTTGTTCTGAACGTTCTTGAACGGGTGCGACAGGTCATGCACAAGGCCTGCCGCCACACGTCCGAACATCGCATGGCGCTCCTGCCTTCGGACGTCTGCCTGCAGCTCCACCAGGCGATCGGCCATCCCGTTGAATGCGGCCCCCAGCGTGCCGAGTTCCGACTTCGACTCGATGGCGACGCGCTCATCGAGTCGCCCACTGGCGATTGCCTGCGTGCCCGTAATGAGCGCCGTGATGGGCCTGATGAGCGATCGCCCCCACACCCAGCCGACCAGGATCATAATCAGCAACGCGAGGCTGATGGCGCCGACGAGCTGATTCTGCAGCTGGTCAGCAATCGCGTATGCTTCGCGGGTCGGCTGCGAGACCACGACCGTCCAGCCAAGGTCCGGAATGTCGATGCCGACCGCAAGCATCCGACCACCGACAAGGCGTTCGTCTTCCCTGACGACGGGTGCGTCGGTACTCTGCCCATGCAGGGCGTCGATGATGGCGTTGATCGTTGGATCGCTGCCCTGTATCCGGCCGCCCTGTGTGCGCACGACGGCGTCGGTGGCCACTCTCGACCGCTCGTCCGGATTGCCATGCGCGAGCAGTTCGCCGCCCGGACCAAGAACCAGTGCGTATCCCTGTGCGCCGAAGCTGATGCGGCCGACCATTCGCCACAGTTCCTCAATGCTGAATTCGCCCACCAGCCATCCGGCCCCCTGCTGGCCGCTCGCCGCAATCGGCGCGACCACCAGCGTGGTTGGCAGCATGTCGCCGTCGACGAACACGTGCGACATCCGGACCCTATCGATAATCCTCCCGGCCGCCTGCCCGCTCCGCGGAGTCCAGTCCGCTGTGAGTTGAGTGAACTCAGCTGCCTTCAACACAGCCGGGAGGCCCAGCCGGCTGGTTGCGACGGCGTTGCCTGAGCCGTCGACGACCGTGAGTTCGCGGAATTCCGGAAAACGCAGCACGTAATTCTTCAGGATTCGATCGGTCTGCTGGGGCGTGAGGCTGGTGTTCTCCAGGTCCGCGGCCAGGGCCTGGAGAATCTGGAGGTTGGTGGAGATGTACCGCCGCACCTGTTGGGCGACCTGGCGCGCGACATTGAGGTGGCTCTCCACCACGGTGCGGCGCGTTCCGACATTGAGCGAATAGAGCGACACCGCGCCGTACGTCAGCAACGGCACGACGGCGGCCGTCGCCAGCATGACGGCAAAGCGGACGCGCAGTGTCCTCATGGCGGCACGCCTCCGGGAGTTCGGATGCGCCACCGGCTCAGGGTGTGTAGCGCGTCCCGGCCCGCCGCGCCCTCGGGCAGTTCGAACCGGCGGCTGACGGCCTGAACCGAGTCGCTCCACGCAAGCACGATGGCCGGCGGGTTCTCGCGCAAGGCGAGACGCAACGCCCTCATCGCCATGCGCGTGCCGTGATCGTCCGGCGCGTTGCGCATCTGCTCGAGCGCCGCGTCAACCGCCGCATCCCGGTAGCCCCAGAAATTCAAGCGCTTCGACGTTCCCGGCGAATGCCAGAACTGGTAATGAATCGTCCGATATGGCCCGCCGACCAGGTTCGTCAGCACCGCGTCGAAATCGCCCGCGTTGATGCGCCCGTTGTAGACGTCTGCGGGCAGCGCCTCAATCCGCATTTCGACGTTGACCAGCCGCAGCTGGCGCTGCACCAGCAACGCCAGGCGTTCGTAGATGGTGAAGCCCTCCGGCAAGAGGCATGTGAACTCGACGACTGGCGCTCCGGCCTTCGAGCTGCTCGGCGGAAGGCCGCCGCTGCGGCGGGCGGCGTCAAGCAGGCCGGCCGCTTCGGCAGGATCGTACCGCCACGCAGGCACACTGTCATCGCGCGCCCAGAACGACGGCCAGATCGCATCGACGCCGGCGCGGCCCTGGCCCTTGAGTGCCTGCTGCACCAGTTCGGCGCGGTCGACGCCGAGGTTCAAGGCGCGCCGCACTGCCCGATCGCGGAAGACCGGCCGCCCCGAGTTCATGACGATCGTGTAGGCGAAGTAGCTCAGATACGAACGCACCTGAACGCCCGACTGGTCACGGAGGAACTCGGCGGTGTCCGGCCCGACATCCCACAGGAAGTCAACGCGCCCGCGCATCATCTCGGCCCAGGCCGTTCTCAGCGTGTCATACGCCTTCACGATCACCCGGCCGATTGCCGGCTTGCCAAGATAGTAGTAGGGGTTCGCGTCCAGCACGATCTCGTCCTTCGTCGCCGATGTGATTGCAAACGGGCCGGTCCCGACCGCGGGGCTGTCGTCGGCTGTCTGGTGCGCGACGGTCATGACCAGATCGTCAAGCAGGAACGCGCAGCGGCGGTTGAGCCGGACGACCACCTCGCGATCGCCCTCGACCGCCGTCTCCCTGATGTCGGAGACGCACACCGAGAGCGTCTGACCGGATCGATTGTCGCGTGCTTCATCGCGTGCCTGATCGAGATGGCGCTTGATGTCGGCGGCGGTCAGCCTGGTGCCGTCCTGAAACTGCAACTGCGGCTTGAGCACAAGCCGCCAGGTCAGGCCGTTGTCGGTTTCGGACCAGCTGTCGACGAGTCGCGGAGAGGTTCTGCCGCTGGCGTCACTGCCGGTTGGCCGTTCGCGGGCGAGGGTATTGGCGAGTGCGCGAATACTGTGCGATGGATCGATCTGGCGGCTTTGCGGCACGCCGATGACGATGGTCGCCGGTCCCGATGGCGGGGCGGGCGGCGTGGAGGTCCCGCACCCGAGGGCAGACAGCGCCCACACGATGCCCGAGGCGATACAGATCGCGCGGGCGGAGCAACTGCCTGCCCCCTCCCAGGGTGTGCATGGTTGCCGCGCTAGTTGATGTCCTCTGGTGGGACGCAGATCATCCACGGGCAGAAATCGATCGGGGGCTTCTCGCCCCGCTTCACCACTGTGATCCTCATTGTAACCCTCCTGCTATGGCGCCGGCGGTATCTTCCGCCAGCGCAATCAACGCCGATTCAAACGCACGCTTGTGACATGACGGCGCTTTCATGTCGCCAAGTTCCGCGTGGGAAGCGACCGCACAGCCGCCCCCGCACACCGGAACGAACGAGCAGTCTCCGCACTGGTGCCAGGGCGCGAGCCGCTCAATTTGTGAGGCTGCCTCAGACAGCACGCCGTTTTCGCCGGCAGCGATATTGCCAATCGCCAGCGCGTTGGCGCCAGTGAATCCAGGGCATGCGTAGCGCGACCCGTCGGGTCCGATCGTGTGCGAGTGCCGGCGGTACAGCTCGCACGGGCCCATGTGTACGCCGTCGGCGGTGGAGAAGCCGTGCCGCTTCGTTTCTTCGCGCAACGTCGCCATCTGGTCGTCGGCGAAGCGGCAGCTGTCGCACGCCGACGCGCCGCCGCTGCCCGCAACGCTCATGCACGATCCGTTCTGCGACGGGCGGTCCGTTCCCACGTCGGTGAGTGGAATCGACCCAGCGGGCGCCTCCGCCGAACGCGGAGCGATCACGGGCTTGAATGTGACCTTCGAGATGCGGCCGGCGAAATCCTGACTCTTGAGAAAATCGAGCAGCGCGGGATAACTCCCGGCAGTGGAGCCGTCGAAGTTGCCGCCAATCGCGACAGGCGTTCTGTCCGCCACGCGCCGGATGTTGGCGATGATGCGATCGAACGTGCCCTCGCCGCCGCGCGCCGGGCGCACCCGGTCGTGCGTGGCGCGATCGCCGTCGAGCGTCACCTTGACGCCGGTCAGCCCGAACGGCAGCATCCGATCGACGATCGCGGGAGAAAGAAGGAGGCCGTTCGTGATGATGCTGACCAGTTGCCGCACGCCTCTGGCCTGCGTCGCCTGCCAGCAACGGCCGGCGATATCGATCATCGCCGGCGTGTTCAGCAGCGGTTCGCCCCCGAAGAAGGTGAGCACCAGGCGGCGCGGATTGACCGCGTCGAGCTGGCCCGCGATCCACTCGGCTACCCGGGCAGATGTCTCGAGCGACATCTTCGGGGCCGGACGTCCGGCCGCCGCATGGTCGCCTTGATAGCAGTAGTCGCACGCGAAGTTGCACTGCAGCGTGGTCAGAATCGTGATCCGCAGCTGTGAGGTGTCTTCGCGGAATTCGTGGAAACGCCGCGCGAGCGCCGCCTGTTCGGAGGTGCGATCCTGGACCAGGAATCCATGTTCGGCAAACGTCGCGAGCGCGTCGCGAACGTCGGCAGCGGCATGTACCGTGTCCTCGCAGGTATCGCCTGGCCGGTCGACCAACCGCGCCGCGTCCGCCGAAACCACCACCTGGGCGTCAGTCAACGTGTTCATCAAGAACACGTCGCCCGTCGACAGCGGCACCCGGACGTTAAAGGCGGACGGCTCCATGGTCAGTCGATCTCCGCCCTCGCCAACTGCAACCGCCGGGCCAACACCCGGCGGCTGAGCAACTTCGTGTATCAATGTGAAACAGCGGTCAGCAGGACGAGACAACTCTCAACAATTTTGGAGGTATGCCGCGAGTTCTGGCATCACGGCGTGTAGCGGCTGCGCCATTGTGTGCAGACGGCAAGCGGGCGGGTGCCGGCCCGGATTCCGGTCGATTGCAGAAACTGCAATCCGGAGCCACCAAAACGGTTGCAATTTCTGCAATATCGGGAGGAGACGGAGTGGGCTAGCTGCTGCGCAGTTTCCTGGCGATCTCGCGGATGTCGAGGCGGTCCATCTTGTGTTTGAGCGTGCTCAGCGGCACGCCGAGCGCCCTGGCGGCGGCTGTCACGTTCCAGCCGGACTGTTCCAGCGCGCGGAGAATGAAGTTGCGCTCGAAGGTCTCGCACGCTCTGTCGAGCAGCGCTTCGGTCACCGTTTCAGGCTTCACCAGCGATGCGAGGTGGTACTCATAGGGCAGATGCGCACTCTCGATCACGTCCTGGTCGCACACCGCGACCAGCCGTTCCACCAGGTGTTCGAGTTCGCGCACGTTACCCGGCCAGCGATACCCCTGGAGCACCACCATCGCCGGCGCGCTGATTCCGCGGATCGACTTCTTGAACTTCGCGTTGTACCGCGACAGAAAGAACAGCGCCAGTTCCGGCAGGTCCTCGACGCGATCCCGGAGCGGCGGGACGTTGAGCGGAATCACATTGATCCGGTAGTAGAGATCCTCGCGGAACCGTCCGTCCCGCACGGTCTTCTCGAGATCGCTGTTGGTCGCGGCGATGATCCGCAGATCCACCTTGATTGATCTGGTGCCCCCGACGCGCTCGATTTCGGATTCCTGAAGGGCGCGCAGCAGCTTCGCCTGCACGTCTGGTTTCAGTTCGCCGATCTCGTCGAGGAACAGCGTGCCGCCCGAGGCGATCTCGAACTTGCCCAGCTTCTGCCGCACCGCACCGGTGAACGCCCCCTCCTCGTGGCCGAAGAGCGCCGACTCGACCAACTCGCCCGGAATCGCGGCGAGATTGACCGGCACGAACGGCGCCTCGGACCGGTCCGATTCGCGGTGAATCATCCGTGCGAGCAGTTCCTTGCCGGTTCCGCTCTCGCCGAGGATCAGGACTGTTGCAGACAATCCCGCCACCTTGCGCACCAGTTCCGCCACCTGCCGCATCTTGACGCTCGGACCCTGGATGAACTGGCGTTCGCGGTCGTCGGCGACCTGCGCTGACAGCGTCATGACCTTGCGGCTCAGGTCGATCCGTTCGCATGCATTGCGCACGAGCGACAGCACGGCGTCGTACTCAAAATCCTTGGAGATGTAGTGGTAGGCACCCAGCTTCATCGCCTGGACCGCCGTCTCGACTTCATTGATGGCGGAGATCACGATGACTTCGACGAGCCGCTGCGTCTCCTTGACGCGGCGCAGCACCTCCAGCCCTCCAATACCGGGCATCCGCACGTCGAGCAGGATCACATCGACGGTTTCGCGGTTGAGCACGCCCAGCCCGTGTTCGCCGTTCGAGGCCCGCAGCACCCGATAGTCACGGCGCAGGATTGCCGCCAGGGTGTCGCGCATCCCCTCGTCATCATCGACAATGAGCACCGTCTTCATGCTGGGCTTCACGCTTGGGGATCTCCCGGGTTACGAGCGCCTGATTGTAGGCGCCCGATGGCTGCAAGTTCAAGCGTGACGGGCGGCTACCGGGCGCAACCGCGCCCGCGGCCGTTGCTTGACAGTGCCGCGAGCCTCCCGGTAACGTGAACTCTCGACGCCTCCGGAACCGGAAGTAGAGCCGGTTTCAGAACCTCTCCTCGCCGCTCAGGAGGGTTGTGAAGCCGTCTCCAGTGACGCCCAGGCCCGCGTCCGACACGTTGTCGTTCGTGGGGCTCGTGGTCCACCGCAGGAGCAGCCACCCGTGGCCAACCAGTACGACGTCATCATCGTCGGCGCCGGCACCGGAGGATATCCGGCGGCCATCCGCGCCGCGCAGCTCGGCCTCAAGGTCGCGGTCGTCGAGCGCCAGAAGACGCTCGGTGGCACCTGCCTGAATTGGGGCTGCATTCCGACCAAGGCACTCCTGGAGCACGCGCACGCGCTCAAGATCGCGCAGGGTGCGAAGGAATGGGGCCTGGTGATTGGACCTGACGCGCCCCGCATCGACATGAACCAGGTGCAGGTGCGGAAGGACAAGATCGTGACGATCCTGACGCGCGGCATCGAGTTCCTGTTCAAGAAGAACGGGATCGACTGGATCAAGGGCAGCGGCCGGCTGGCCGGCCCGGGCAAAGTGGAGGTCACCGGCGGAGAAACGCGGCTGGTCACCGCAACCCAGATCATCGTCGCGACGGGGTCGAGCGCGCGCAGCGTGCCGGGCATCGAGCTCGACCGGAAGCGCATCATCACAAGCGACGAAGCCATCTTTCTGCGCGAGGTGCCGAAGTCGATTGTCGTGCTCGGTAGCGGTCCAATCGGGGTCGAGTTTGCCACTGTCTTCAAGCGGTTCGGCAGCGACGTCACGGTCGTCGAGCTGCTGCCGCATCTGGTGCCGCTCGAAGACGAAACCGTTTCCATTGAGCTGGAGAAGGCGTTCAAGAAGCAGGGCATCAAGTTCCACACGTCGACCACGGTCACCGCCGCCCGCGCACGAGCGGATGGCGTGGATCTCGACATGAAGATGCCGGACGGCTCGACACAGACGCTGTCGGTGGAGTACCTGCTGGTGGCGACCGGCCGCGGCCCTGTCACCGCCGGACTCGGCGCCGAACAGGTCGGCCTCGCCCTCGAGAGAGGCTACGTGCGTGTCGACGAACAGTTCCGGACGAGCGTCGCTGATGTGTCGGCGATCGGTGATGTCATTACGTTTGGCGCGCCCGGGCATCTGCAGCTCGCTCATCTCTCGACGGCCGAGGGCATCGCGCTGGCCGAGCGGCTGGCAGGCAAACCCTTCCACGCGATCAATTACGACCAGGTGCCCAAGTGCACGTATTGCGATCCCGAGATCAGCAGCGTCGGCCTCACCGAGAAACAGGCCGTCGAGCGGGGCTACGACGTTCGGATCGGGACGTTCCCGTTTGGCGTGCTGGCGCGCGCCCGCATCGCCAATGAGACCGACGGCCTCGTCAAGATCGTGGCCGACAAGAAGTACGACGAAGTGCTCGGCGTGCACATGATCGGCCCGCGGGCGACCGAGTTGGTGGCCGAGGCCACACTGGCGCTTCGGCTCGAGAGCACGGTCGAGGAGCTGATTCGCACGATTCACGCGCACCCGACGATGTCCGAGGCGGTGGGCGAGGCCGCGCATGCAACGCACGGGGCGGCGATACATGGGTGATAGAGGAGACTGGGGATGCGGGCGCAATGAATTGCGCCCCTACGAGACCGCACCTGCCAATCGGCCGTAGGGGCGCGATTCATCGCGCCCGACGATCACACATCCGAACGAGGTTCTTCATGTCCGATGTCGTCATGCCGCAGATGGGCGAGTCGATCGCTGAGGGGACCATTGTTCGCTGGATCAAGAAGGTCGGCGACCGCGTCGATCGCGACGAGCCGCTGTTCGAAATTTCGACCGACAAGGTCGATGCCGAAATCCCCTCCCCGTCGGCCGGCGTACTGCTGGAGATACGAGCCAAGGAGGGAGAGACCGTTCTGGTGAACAGCGTCGTTGCGGTGATTGGCGAGGCTGGCGCGGTCGCCGCGGCCGCTCCCGTTCCCGCCAAGGCGATAGAGTCGCCATTGCAGCCGGCAGTGCCAGCTTCACCGCCGCCCGCTCCCGCCACTGCCGCGCCCGCCGCTCCGCCGGTCACTGCGGCCCAAGTTTCGGCGCCTGTCGCTTCGGCACCCTCTGTGGGGGCGGCGATGGCGGTCCCCCCGGTTCAGCCGACGGCACCGAGTGGCTCCGGGCTGTCTGGCGATCAGTTGCGGCGGATCAAGTCGTCCCCGCTTGTCCGCAGGATTGCCGACGAGCATCACATCGACATCTCGATGATGTCCGGCACCGGACTCGGCGGCCGCGTGACCAAGCAGGACATTCTCGCGCACATCGAGAAGGGACCGGCGACAGGAGGGGCGGCGCCACAGGGCGCGCCACTTCCGGCGCAGGCGGCGACTCATGTTCCGGTATTCAAGGCGGGAGACAGCGTAGAAGTCGTCCCGATGTCGGTGATGCGCAGGAAGATCGCCGAGCACATGGTGTTCAGCAAGCGAACCTCCGCGCACGTGCACTCGGTGTTTGAGGTCGACTACACGAGGATCGCGACGATCCGCGAGGCGAACAAGGCCGACTACGAACGACAGGGCGTCAAGCTCACCTTTATGTCGTTTCTGATGAAGGCGGCGGTCGACGCGCTCAAGGCGGTGCCCATCGTCAACAGTTCGGTTGACGGGGACACCATCGTATACAAGAAGGAGATCAACCTGGGCATCGCCGTCGCCCTTGATTGGGGCCTCATCGTCCCCGTCATCAAGAAGGCTGATGAGAAGAACATGCTGGGTCTGAGCCGGGCCATCCAGGATCTGGCGTCTCGCGCGCGGGCCAAGCAGCTCAAGCCCGAAGAGGTTCAAGGCGGGACGTTCACGATCACCAACCCCGGCGTGTTCGGCGCCCAGTTCGGCATGCCCATCATCAGCCAGCCGCAGGTGGCCATTATGGGAGTCGGCCACATCGAGAAGCGCGTTGCCGTCATCGACGACATGATTGCGATCCGAACCAGGGGGTACCTCTCGCTCGGGTACGACCATCGCATTATCGACGGCGCGGTGGCCGACGAGTTCATGTCGCACGTGAAGAGAGCGCTCGAGAATTTCGAGGCGAGTGCTGTGTAGCACGACACGGTGCCGGCGGGATGGCGGTTTCCGGAGCGGCCCCTCGAACCAGGAAGGAACAGGCAGAGACGCGGAGGAACCGGCGTCCCGCCGGCAGTCATCAATCAGCGATGTCGTCAACCCGCCCGCTCACCGTCCGACGTCTGGGACTGATCTCCTACGCCGAAGGCCTCGAGCTTCAGCGGGCACTGGTCGCGAGGCGCATCGCCGGCGACGTCGGCGACGAACTGCTCCTGCTGCAGCATCCGCACGTGCTGACGTTCGGCGTCAAGGCAGGGGAGAGCCGGCAGCACGTGCTGGCTACGCCCGGACGGCTTGCCGAACTGGGAGTCGAGATCCACGAGACCGGCCGCGGCGGCGACGTGACCTATCACGGTCCCGGCCAGATCGTCGGCTACCCGATTCTGAGCCTCAAGCCCGACCGGTGCGACGTCCATCGCTACGTGCGGGATCTTGAAGAGGTGATGATTCGAGTGACAGGCGACTACGGATTCGCCGCCCGGCGAATCCAGGGGCTGACCGGGGCATGGGTCGGGGCCGAGAAGATCGGGGCGATTGGCGTCCGCATCCAGCGCTGGGTGACCAGCCACGGCTTTGCGTTCAACGTGAATACAGATCTCGACTTCTTCAAGCTGATTGTCCCGTGCGGAATCTCCGACCGGGGTGTGACCTCGCTGGGGCGGCTCACCGGGCGCGACCTGCGGATTGACGAAGTGGAAGATCGCCTGATTGCGGCGTTCTGCGACGTCTTTCAACGCACAAACACAAACTGACACTAGCATAAGTCGTTTGCAATCAATAATTTGAAGACTCGGTTAAAACACGATTGAATTAGTCGGAATAAACAGGGATAATTGGCATGGCGCAATCAGACACGTATGGTTTCGATTCCGGAATGCGGTTGGGGGCTCCGTGATCCGGGTAGCTGGAGAAGGTAGTCATGGCAAGTGTTCTTGCTCAAAACGTCAAGGATGCGGAGCTGGTCAGGCGCATGCGTGGGCGCGACGAATCGGCGCTCGATGAGCTCGACACCATTTACCGGTCGCGGATCAAGCAGCTGGCCCTGCGCTACGTCAAGACCCCGGAAGATGCCGAGGAGATCGCGCAAGACGTGCTGATGAAAGTGTACCGGCGCGTTGATGCGTTTCGCGGGGATGCCGCGTTGTCGTCGTGGATCTACCGCATCACGTTCAACGCCGCGATGTCGAGACTCCGCTCCCGGCGAAGCGCGTCACATTTCGAAGTGCCTGAACACGCTCTGATGGCCGATGTCGAAGAGCGCGGCGGCCACGCTCGTCACGAAACCCCGGATTGGTCGCGGATGGCCGATGAGGCGCTGCTGCGCGGCCAGATGCGCCGAAAGCTGGCGCGGGCGTTGCCCGAACTTCCCAGCATTTACCGCGTGCCGGTCATTCTGCGGGATATCCAGGGGTTATCGACCGAAGAGGCGAGCGCGAGGCTTGGCATCAAGGAACAGACCCTCAAGTCGCGGCTCCACCGTGGCCGCGCGTTTCTCCGGGCTCGCCTGACCGAATTCCGGGGCGGCCTGGAGATGCACCGGGCGATCCGGGCCGGCGTAGCCGCGGCATGATCCGGCGTCCACTTGCCTCGCCGGCGGCGGGTGCTAATCCAACTGCCTGGATCGGTCGATAACGTTCTCGAGACCAACGCGGGTGGCTTTTTCTGGATTGCCCACCTTGCGGACCATCCATGAGTCAGGCAATCGGCCACTACGACATTCTCGCTGTCGTCGGCACCGGTCGACAAGGAACCGTCTACCGGGCGCGCGATACGCGAATCGGCCGTACCGTGGCGGTCCGCGTGCTGGGCGATGTCATTCCCGACCCGCTGCATCGCACGCGCCTGGTCGACAGCATCAGGCCGTACACGGCGCTCTCCCACTCCAACATCGCCACGCTGTTCGAAGTGGGCGAGCATGAGGGCCGCGTCTACCTGGTGTACGAGTTCGTGGCGGGCGAGACGCTGTCGGCGCTGGAATCGGGCCGGGCGCTCAATGTCCGTCGCGCGCTGGACCTCGCCGTGCAGGTGGCGGATGCGCTTGCAGAGGCACACGCCTGCAACCTCATCCACGGCGCACTGACTCCCACGTCCATCTGCGTCACGTCGAAAGGCCGCGCGAAGGTCCTGGATTTTGGCCTCGCCGAACGAAGCCAGCCGCAGGACACCGCCGGGGTCGCCTATCTGTCGCCAGAACAGATCCAGGGTCTGCCGGTCGACCACCGGACGGACATCTTCGCGTTCGGTGCGGTCATCTGCGAGATGCTCACGGGACGTGAGCCGTTCGTGGGGTCGAACCCAGGCGGCACCGGTCCCGGTTTCGGGCAATCTCCCCGCACGGTGCCGAGTCTGACCAACCCAGCGGTGCCGCATTCCCTTGACGCCATCGTCGCCAAGGCGCTCGCCAGGGACCCTTTCGACCGGCACCAGAGCGCCGCCGAAATGGCCGCCGCGCTGCGTGCTACGTCTGAGGCGGTGCGGGCCCGCGATGCGGCCACCGAGCCGGCCGAGCCAGCTCCGCGACAGGGCGCACGATGGGTCCGAATGGGACTGGTGAGTCTCTTCCTGGTTGCTGGCGCGGCGTTGGCGGTCTGGCATTGGCAGAACGTTCTGCTGAAGACCTGGCACGGGCACTTCGGGCCACGGCCGACCCCGCTCGTGGTGGCGTTGCCCTTCACCATCGGCGGCGGAGAGGTCACGCGGCCGTACTTCGGGCCCGGACTGGCCGAAGACCTGATGATGCGTCTCGGTCAGACGACGGGCGTGACCACGCTCGGGCGATCGTCGATTCGGGCATTTGCCGGCCGATCGCCTCAGTCGGTGGCCCGGGACGTGGAGGCGAGCGTGGCGCTGACCGGAGTGATCTCGCCATCCGATCCGGACTGGAAGAGGCTGGAGGTCAGCATCAGCCTGATTGACCTGGCCGACGGCGAGACGATCTGGAATCGGAGCTACACCGCGGAGACCGGCGACATCATCGCGCTCGAGACGCGGATGGTCAGGGACATCTCCGGCCGCCTCGGCATCGCGTTCGCTCAAACGTCCACGACCGATCGCGCCGCCCTCCGGATCGTCGCCCCGGCAGCGTTCGACGCCTACTTGCAGGCGCGCGAGGCGCTGGCCGCGCAGGACGCCAGCCGTGCCATCCAGCTGTTCGAAGGCGCGATCGCGGCAGACTCCTCGATGTTCGAGGCGCAGACCGGACTGGTCGAGGCGTTGTCGATCGGTGCCGCGTTCGAGGGGCGCCTCGGATTTGCGGAAGTGTCGAGCCAGATGCGCGAAGCCGCCGAGCAGGCCGCGACGGCCGATCCGGATGCCGCATCGGTCCAGTTTGCCCTCGGCCTGTCGTCGCCAACGTTGCACGAAGCGCTGTCGCGACTGCGCCGGGCGATCGAGATCGATCGATCGTACGTCGCCGCGTACTCGGCGATTGCGGACCTGTTGAGAGATGTCGATCCCGCCAGATCGATGAGGTTCGCCAGGCGCGTCGTCGAGCTCGATCCGGTATCGCCACTGGCGCACTATCAACTCGCCACCGGCTACATCGCGCAGGGTGAATTCGAACAGGGCCTGACGGAGGCAGCTCGAGGTCAGGCGCTGGCACCCTCATTGCCGTGGTGGGACACCCTGCGGGACCGCGTCCGGATTGCGCGCCCGCCGACTGGGAACGCGGCCGTTCGCGGGGCGGCAAGGTCGGGAGCGGATCTGCCCCCGGCCGCGCTCATGCTTGCGTCCTCACTGCTGCTCGACGGCCGCACGGCCGATGCGGCCGCCGCCATCATCAACATTACGCGGCTGTACCCCACCGCCTGCGACCCGTGGGCGATGCTCGCCGGCATCCCGAGATCCGGCGCCGACCGCACCGACGGCCGCAGACTCGGAGAGCAAATCCTGACACACGCTGGAAAGGTTGAAGATCCCGCGCCATTGGCCCGCTGCGCCGCGATGACCGCGGCGGCGCTTCATGACGCCGCACGGACAGCGGCGTGGATCGAGCGCGCGGCCGGCTCTGATCGGGTGTTGCGGATGTGGGGCGCGACCAACGGCGTCATGAGCCCGCGTGCGGCAATCCACCAGCAGCTCTTCCCCTGGCGCAACGTCACCGCCAATCCCGGCGTCATCGCCGCGGTGGCGGCGCTCGACGCCAGCTACGCCCGCACCCGGGATGACGCGGCCAGACTCCTCGAAGGGCTCCTGGAACAATCAGCCGTCCGATAGCGGCTCGGGCCGACGTGCCTGAGGAGGGACGGCGGCTACTCCAGGCGATCCATGAGCAGCGCGCCAAGCCTCGCCGAATCGATGTTGGCTCCCGACAGCACCACCGCGACCTTCCGTCCCGTGACCTGAAAACCTTCGGCGAGCGCGGCCACGGCGGCTGCCCCGGCTCCCTCCGCCACGAGATGTTCGTGCGTCATCAACCCGCGCACCGCTTCCTCGATCGCGCGCTCAGGTGCGACGACGACCCGATCGACGTAGCGTTGAACCAGATCAAAGGTGACAGAGTCGGGATCCATATTTCCGGCCAGCCCGTCGGCAATTGTCGGCTTCACCGTGACCTCGGTGATGCGTCCCGCGGCGAGCGAGGTGGAGAAGGCCGGGGAGGCCTCCGCTTCGACGCCGATCACCTGGACGCGCGCTGACGCGGCCTTGATGGCGAGGGCGATGCCGCTCACCAATCCGCCCCCTCCGACAGGAGCCATAATCGTCTCAACCTCCGGCCAGTCTTCGAGGATCTCGATCCCGATCGTGGCCGCGCCGGCAATCACGTCCGGGTGGCTGTACGGCGAGATGTACGTGATCCGCTCGGCGGCCGCGAATTGCTTCGCCAGCAATTCAGCCTCTTCGTAGTTTGACGCGACCGCCCGCAGATCCGCGCCATGCGCCGAAATCGGATCCAGTTTGGCGCGCGGCGCGTGCTTCGGCGTGAAGACCACCAGCCGCAACCCCAGACGCTCGCACGCGTAGGCCATGGCCCGTCCGTGATTGCCTGCCGACGCGGTCACGAGGAAGCGCGATCGCCCGACATCGCCGGCTTCGCGCTCGAGCCGTGCGGCAGCGACGTTGACCGCGCCGCGAGCCTTGAACGAGTTGGTCACCTGGAGCGACTCGAGCTTCAACCTGACCGTCGCGCCCGATTGCGACGAGAGCCACGGTGAGTGGACCAGCGGCGTGTGCCTGATGTACGGAGCGATGCGCTGCCGTGCTGCGAAGACGTGCGTCAGCCTCATGCGTCAGTATTCTAACTCCTGTATTCTGTTTCCATGCTCTTCGAGACCCGCGCCGCTGCTCCCTTCTTCAAGAACGGCTTCCTGCTTGGCTGCGAGACCACTCGCAAGGCCATCGTCATCGACCCTGGAGACGAGGCGCAGGAGCTCGTCGACCTCATTGAACGCGGCCGCCTGACCGTCGATTACATCCTGCTGACGCACGCCCATATGGATCACGTGAGCGGCGTCGCCAGGATGAAGCGGGCCACCGGCGCCCCCATCGGGCTTCATCACGACGACCTCTTTCTCTACGATCTTGCCGTGCAGCAGGGGCTGATGTTCGGCTACACGGTCGAGCCGCCGCCGAAGCCGGATTTCTTCTATCAGGCCGGCGTGCCGCTCGCATTTGGCAGGTACGAGGTGCGCGTGCACCATACGCCCGGCCACAGCCCGGGCGGCGTGGCCCTGCAGGTCGGCCCCGCCGGCACCAACGGCCGCGACGTGTTCGTCGGCGACTCACTATTTGCGGGATCGATCGGCCGGACCGATCTGACAGGCGGCGACGCCGACACGCTGATCAATTCGATTCGGACGGTGCTGTTTGCCCTCGGGGATGACGCCGTCGTCTACCCGGGGCACGGGCCGCAGACGACGATCGGCGAGGAAAGGCGCAACAACCCGTTTCTTCAGGAGTGATGGCCCCGATCGTCGCGCTCGAGCATCAACTCGGCGCGCCCGATCGTCAACACCGCCCCTTCCGCGAGCGTGGCTCGCTGCACCCGGTCTCCATTGACCCACGTGCCATTCGTGCTGTCGAGATCCTGCAGCTCGACGATGCCCTCCGGCGACACCGTGAACCGGCAGTGCAACCTCGACACCAGCGGCGCATCGATGATGAAGTCCGACCGCGACGAGCGGCCGGCCGTCTTGACGTGACCCGGCATCAGCCGGAACGTCAGGGCATTCTCAGGTTCAACGCCCAGGGCGCGCAATATCCACATGAAGCGTGTCCTTCAGCCAGCCGACCAGCGCGGCAATCAGCCCGGGGCTGACAGCGCGGTCCCGCAGCGACGCGTACTCGTCCATCTCCCCGGTCGCGGCCGGCACCAGCAGGTGATTGGCGCCTTCCACCACCGAAAGCTCCGAGACCGGGTTGTTCTTGCGTGCTTTCGCCATGCCGGCCAGCAGTTGACCGTGGCGAGCCATCACCTCCCGATCGCGATCGGCCTGGACGATGAGGATCGGCTGTGGCACCTTGCGCATGATCCTGGCGGGGTCGAACGTGAGGAAGCTCTTGAACCACGGCGTGTCGGCCTGTCGCCTGTACGGGGGCGGGATGGCTTCCCACCCATTGCCGGTAACGACCGCCGCATGGATCTGCTTCTGCAGACCCATCCTCCGTTGCTTCTCCTCGTCGGACAGGTTCATTCCGCCCAGCAGGTGACGCTGCTGCTCGAGCACAAGATCCGCGCCGGTTGTGCCGGGTGTTGCGATGAGCGCGAGCGCCGCGACATTCTTCCTTTCCTCGGATGCCGCCAGCATGCTGACCAGTCCACCCTCGCTGTGGCCAACGAGTGTGACGCGTTTCGGATCCACGTCTTTGCGCTTCGTCAGGTACCTCACGACCGCGCGCACATCGTCTGAGTAGTCCACCAACGTCGCCGACTCGTCTCGGCCGCCGCTTTGTCCGATCCCGCGCTTGTCGTAACGAATCACCAGGAAGCCCGCGTCGGCGATCGCGTTGGCCAACTGCGCGAAGATCGACACACCAGAGACGGTCTCGTCGCGATCGGCCGGGCCGGACCCCGGCACAAGGACCACCGCCGGCAACCGGATGGCCGCTCCGGTTCCTGCCGCGGCCGGCTTGGAGACAGTGGCGGCAAGCGTGAAACCGCTGGCCTGGATGCGCGTTTGTTCGTCCGTCGGTCGTGCCATCCGCTCGACCCGCGACGAGACTGCCGCGACATCATCGCGGGCCACATCGAGTCCCTGGGCCGGCACGCGGAAACGAACCAGCCTGCTGCCTTCGTCCGCCCACACCTCGGCCGCCACGGTCCCCTTGGGATTGATCAACGTGATGTCATACCGCTTTGCGACGATCATCCGCGACGCCGTCTGGATGCGTTCGTCACTGATGGTGTCGAGGCGGATCGCAATTTCAGCCTCAGGCGCGACGTAGGCTTTGAGCTGGCCTCCGGGACTGACCGCCGCCAGCCGCAGGGCGAGTGCTTCGAAGGCCCCGAAGAACATGTTCGGCAGCACCATCGTGTCGATGGCCACGTCGTCGGTCTTCTGGGATTCCTGACCGGCCTGGATGATGCTGCTGGTGGCCTTCCCGTTCGCGAACGCCGTTCGGAGCATTCGCGGCTGTCCGCGCAACGCCGCGTCAATTTCGAGGGAGAGCGGCTTCCAATCACGGTCGTACCGGAGTTCGAAGCGGGACGTCGACAGGCTGATCGGCGCACCAAGCCGGCCCGTGGCCCTGATGGTCCATCCTTCTGGCGATGCGGTAACGGTCACCTGCTCGGAACCTATCGCGCCACCCGACATGAAGACGGTGAAACTGGCAGGCAGGGCCTGCGTGGATGCGGGTTGCGGCTGCGCCGGCGCCTGCGCCGCGGTTCCTAGGACGAAAATCGCGGCGAGGATAGAATGGAATCGAACCATAACGAGACTGAGCATATCAGCAAATAGTGCGACCACGCCTCGCGCGGCGAACCATGCTTTCACCCGATCAGATACGCCAGTACACGAACATCCGCAGGGGCGCGGCCCTCATCGATCGGCATCACCGCGGACGCATCTTCGTCCGGGGAGGCGACCGGAAGTCGTTTCTGCAGGCTCTTCTGACAAACGACGTTCTGGCGCTTGGCCCGGGCGCGGGCTGTTACGCTGCGATGCTGACTCCGCTTGGCCGGATGGTGACCGACATGCGCGTCTTCGAGCTGGGGGACGCGACACTGCTGGAGGTGCCGCGCGCCGTCAAGGACGCATTCATCGCCTTGCTCGAGCAGGTGATCTTCAGCGAAGACGTGCAAGTGGGAGATCTGACCGATCCGCTTGGATGCGTAAGCGTTCAGGGGCCCATGGCCGCGGCGGTGATCGAACACGCACTGGGTGACCGACTTCGGAACGGGCCGGCGGCGCTTCTCGACGAACTGTCGAACTGGCCCGCGTATCACAATCAGCGAATCGGCCTCGACGACGAAATGGGCGTCCTGGCCCGCGTCGACGAATTCGGCATGCCCGGTTTCCTGATTCTCGCACCGCCGAATCGCCTGCCCGCACTGGCCGCGGCAATCGCCGCGGCTGGCGCGATCGTGCCGGATGCCGAGGTCGTTGAGACACTTCGCATCGAAAGCGGGACGCCCGCGTTCCTGGTCGACATGACCGACGATACGATTCCGCTCGAAGCGGGCATCGAAGCCCAGGCCATCAGTTCGACGAAGGGCTGCTACCCCGGCCAGGAGGTCATCGTCCGCATTCGTGACCGCGGGCAGGGGCGGATCGTCAGAAGACTGGTCGGCCTCGCCATCGACGGCGATGCTGAACCATCACGCGGTGACACGCTGCAGGCGAACGGGAAAGACGTTGGCCATGTGACCAGCGCCGCGTACTCTCCGGCGCTCGGAAGACCAATCGCACTCGGATACGTCCACCGGGACCACATTGCCCCGGGCAGCCGCCTCACCGTCGCGCACGCCGGCGCGACGCTATCAGCGACCGTCACCGCGCTGCCGTTCGTTGCCCACGGCTGAAGGTGGGATGGCCTTTCTCTCGAAGCGGCCCCTCGAACCAAGCCGATCAGCGTGAGTTCGCAAAACGCACCGTGACGGCCAGGACGGGCTGCGCGAAGAGCGCACACGTCAGGTCGGCGACGAGTCCGGTAAGGTGCGCTTTGCCGGCTTGTGTGAGCGGGGACGCGGAGAGAGAGGCCATCCCGCTATTCAGATCTCCCGGGCGATCAGTCTACGCACCAGTTCGTTGTCGGCAGGGGGAAGCGGGAAACTGCAAAGATCCGCGCGCGGCACCCAGCGCAGCGCCTGGCCGAGGACCGGCCGCGGGTCGCTCTTCAACTCGCACCGGAAGAAACGCAGTTCGACGACGCGCTCGGGATACTCGTGAGTAGTGGCGAGGATTTCGACACCCACGTCGATCTCAGCGTCGAGTTCTTCCTTGATCTCCCTGATCAGGCAGGCCTCGAGTGTCTCGCCCGGCTGGCGCTTGCCGCCAGGGAACTCCCAGTGCCCGGCCAGATGGGTGCCGTCGAGCCGGCGCGCCATCAGGAACGCCCCGTCCCGCTCGATAACTGCAGCCGTCACGACGACGTGTCGCCGATCGCGTGGTCTCATCTGTGCCATATGGTCATGCGCCCACGAAAAGGGGCCTGGCCCCTTTTCTCGTGCCAGTCTCATTCTCGCACGCGCACTGCCCGGGTCGGGCGGAAGGGGTACGAGCGGCAGATCGACGACATCGTGCACATTCCACACTTCGGCTTGCGTGCAGTGCACACCATCGCGCCAAAATCCATCATGCCCTGGTTGAAATCAAAGACGCGCTTGTACGGCATCGTGATGTCAGCGAGCAGCCAAAGATGTTTCTTTACCCGGTGTGTTGTGAAGTCGCCGCGGCCCACAAAGATCCGGAACAGGACCCGTGCGACATTGGTATCGAGAATCGCAGCCCGCTGTTTGAATGCGAAGCTCCGCACGGCTCCGGCCGTATACGGACCAATGCCCTTGAACGACAGCAGCGTCGCCGAGTCCGACGGCAGCTCACCGCCGTAGTTCGCGACCGCCTCACACGCGATCGCGTGCAGACGGCGGGGCCTGATGTTGTAACCCAACGGGTACCACGTCTTGACCACCTCGTCCTCAGGGGTCGCAGCCAGGGCGCCAAACGACGGGTACTTCTCGAGCCACTCCGCGAACTTCGGCAGCACGCGATCGACCTGCGTCTGCTGGAGCATCACCTCCGATACCAGTATGTGGTACGGATCATCGGTCTGCCGCCACGGCAGGTCGCGGCCGTTACGGTCGTACCAGTGCAGCAGTCTGCGCCTGAACTTCTGCCTCAGGGCGGGGCCGGGCAACCGGGAGGCCTGGAGGCGCGACGGGGGCGTGGTTGGTTTGGCCATCATTGGGGACGGCTTCAGAACCTGCGCGAGCGACCCGTCCCGAGACATTGGCTCGCCGCAGCCGCGCGGGAGAAAGCGGTTGCGAGAACGGGTTCTGAAACCGGTTCATCACCCTTATAATCCAATCGGCATGAAGATCTACACTCGAACCGGCGACGCGGGCACCACGAACCTGGTTGACGGCGCCAGGATCGCGAAGTCCGACCCGCGGGTGGACGCTTGTGGCGAGGTCGACGAGGCCAACGCGGTGCTCGGTCTGGTCAGGGCTCTAAGCCTCGATCGCGACCTCGACGACATGCTGGTGCAGGTCCAGCGGGACCTGTTCGCGCTCGGATCCCGGCTGGCGGATCCAGCCGGGAAGATTGCGACGCATCCCGAACGGACCGCACTCGGACAACAGGACGTGGTTCGGCTCGAGGGGTGGATCGACCGACTCGAAGGAGAACTCACGCCGCTCCGCCGCTTCATTCTTCCCGGGGGGGCGGCGCCCGGCGCTGCGCTTCACGTAGCGCGAACCGTCTTTCGCCGCGCCGAACGCCGCATCGTCGCGCTCGGCGCCGTGGAACCGCTGCTGCTGGCCTACGCCAATCGTCTCTCCGATCTGTTCTTTGTCATGGCCCGGGTCACCAACGCCCGGGCGGGCGTGCCCGAGGTCGAGTGGTGAACGTCGGCGAGGCCTATGCGGCTTGCCAGCGCCTCGCCCGGACGCATTACGAGAACTTCCCAGTGGCATCGTACCTGCTGCCGCGCCGGATGCGCCCGCACATTGCGGCCATCTACGCCTTCGCGCGCACGGCCGACGACTTCGCCGACGAAGGTACGCTCTCGGCGGACATGCGTCTCGCGCGTCTCGATGAGTGGCTCCTGCGGCTCAAGTCAGGCCCTGCCCCGGGACTCGTCGAAGGTGTTCCGGACGCTGATGCGATCTTCGTGGCGCTCGCCAACACGATTCGCGAGCGCGCGCTGCCCGTTGATTTGTTCGAAGACCTGCTGAGCGCCTTCCGGCAGGACGTCACGACGACCCGCTATGAGTCCTGGCCGGAGGTGCTCGACTACTGCCGGCGGTCGGCCAACCCGGTTGGGAGACTGGTCCTCCGTGTTGCCGGTTCCGCCAGCGTGGACCTCGATCAGGCGTCGGATGCGGTCTGCACGGCGTTGCAGCTCACCAACTTCTGGCAGGACTTCGAACGCGACTGGCAGAAGGGTCGACTGTATGTGCCGCTTTCCGACATGCGCGCGTTGGGCGCGCGCACCGAAGATCTCGAGAGGCGGTGTCTCACCGCCAACTGGCGCAGTGTCCTGTCGCTGATGGCCGGCCGGACACGGGCGCTGTTCGACCAGGGCCGCTGCGTCTGCGACGGCGTTTCTGGCCGTCTCCGCTTCGAGCTCCGGATGACCTGGCTCGGCGGCCGCCGCATTCTGGATGCGCTCGAACGTGACGGCTTCGATGTGTTTGCGAATCGGCCCGCGCTCGGCGTCGGGGACATTCCAGCACTCGCGTGGGGCGCACTCGTGTGGCGCGCGTCACACCCGGCCGGGTTGGCAGAAAACTGAGTCGATCTCATGGCCCGTCGCGACACCAGCTTCTACTACTCGTTCGTCGTGCTGCCGTCCGACCAGCGACGCGCGATCGTCGCGGTGTGGGACTTCTGTAGGGCCGTAGACGATGCAGTCGATGAGAAAGCGGGAATGGCTGACCGGGCGGCGGCCAGAGCAGCAGCGGCGGCGGAGCTCGCAAAGTGGCGTCGCGAACTCGCGGCGTTGTTCGAGGGCGGGCCGGTCGACTCGACCGTCGCGCTGAATCTCAGGCCGCACGTCCATGTGTTCAACCTGCCGCGCAGGGCGTTCGAAGACGTGATCGACGGTGTGGAAATGGACCTCGACGAGCGCAGGTATGCGACCTTCGACGATCTCCGTCAATACTGCCACCGCGTAGCGTCGGCCGTCGGCCTGATATGCATCGAGATCTTCGGCTACAAAGATGCCCGCTGCCGGGAATACGCGCTCAACCTCGGCGTGGCGCTCCAGTTGACCAACATCCTGAGAGATGTCGGAAAGGACCTGGGTGTCGGCAGGCTCTACCTGCCGCAGGAGGATCTGGTCCGGTTCGGCGTGACTGAGGACGCGTTGCGCGCCGGCGTCGTATCCGAGCCGGTACGGAATCTTCTGGTGTTCGAGGCAGAACGGACGCGCGAGTACTACCGGCACGCCGCTCGCGCGCTTCCCCCGATTGACGCCCGGCGTCTTGTGGCCGCGCGCATCATGGGCGCTATCTACTTTGATCTCCTGCGGCGGATCGAGCGCAGCGGGTACGCCGTGTTTGGCGCGCCCCTTCGCGCCACGCGCGGGCGCAAGGCTCTGATTGCCGCCACGGTGTGGACACAGTCGATGCTGGGCATGCCCGTCGAACGCTCCCTCGCCGGCTCACACCCGAAATGAACGGCCACGCGTTCGACGTGATTGTCATCGGCGGCGGCGTGGCAGGGCTCAGCGCCGCCGCGGCGCTCACCGATCAGGGTGCCCGCGTGCTGGTTGTCGAAGCGCGCCCCGTCCTCGGCGGCCGGGCGTCTTCGCACCGTGATCCCGCCACGGACGAAATCGTCGACAACGGCCAGCACATCCTCCTCGGGTGCTATCGCGAGTCGTTTGCCTTTCTCAAGCGAATCGGGGCCGAATCAGCTGTCCGCCTGCAGCCGTCGCTGGAAGTGCCGTTGGTCGACCCGGCCGGCGTGCGGACGACTCTGAAGTGCCCCGCATTGCCGGCGCCGTTTCACTTGCTTGCCGGTTTGCTGGCTTGGAACGCGTTGTCGTGGGCCGATCGGCTGTCGGCGCTCAGGATGGCGCCCGTCGTCAGGCGGGCGCAGCAGCAACTGCGCGGCCGCCCAGGCAGGATCGCGGCGTCACCGGAAGAGACCGTCGAGAACTGGCTTGTCCGCCATGGACAGCGCCCCCGCCTCCGCGAGATGTTGTGGGAGCCGCTGGCGCTGGCCGCGCTCAATCAGCCCGCCGACGAAGCCGCGGCGCCGCCGTTCGCAAGAGTACTCGCGGAGATGTTCGGCAGCGACCGACAGGCCTCCGCGCTCGGGTTCCCCGCGCGGTCGCTGGTCGAGACGTATGCCGCGCCCGCCCGGCAGTACGTCGAATCGAGAGGCGGGGCTGTGCACACAAACGCCCTCGCGACCGTGATCGTTGAGGGCGGGCGAGCGATGGGTGTGCGCGTCCGGAGCGGAGAGGAGCATCGCGCTGGTGCCGTCGTGTCGGCCGTGCCGTGGTTCGCACTCGCCAATCTGTTCGACTCGCCGCCGCCGGAACTTGCGGATGTCGTCGCATGCGCCGGCCGGATGGGAGCGTATCCGATCGTGACCGTGAATCTCTGGTTCGATCGACGCGTGCTCGATACCCCCTTCGTCGGATTGCCCGGGCGGGCGATGCAGTGGATCTTCGCGACGCGCCTGATCGTCGGCGAGGCCGCGAGCCGGTTGTCGTTGGTCTCGAGCGGCGCGTCCGAGATCGTGTCGCGCGGCAATCACGAGGTGGTAGCGCTGGCCGTCGCAGAACTGCGGGACGGGGTGCCGGCCGCACGCGGCGCGACGCTGAAGCATGCGACCGTCGTGCGGGAACGGCGCGCCACATTCTCGCTCGCGCCAGGCCAGCCGCGCCGCCCCGGCGCGGAGACCGGGCTCGCCGGATTCCTCCTGGCGGGCGATTGGACCGACACGGGTTTGCCGGGTACCATTGAGAGCGCCGCCGCGAGCGGACACGTTGCGGCGAAGCTGATCGGGCGCAATTAATTGCGCCCCTACGGGACGGTCGATCACCAGACGCACGGCGCCCGTGGCGCGGGAGGACGGTTTCCGAAGTGTCCCCTCGAACCAAGCCGACAGCGAAGCCCTGAGCAAAGTCGAAGGGCGTGAGTCTGCAAAACGCGCCGTGAGGGCCAAGACAGGCCGCGCGAGTAGCGCAACCGTCAGGTCGGCGACCCGTCCCGGCAAGGCACGTTTTGCCGGTTTGTGTGAGCGGGGACACGTAGGAACCGTGCTCCCGCGTATCCGGGGCAGCGAGCAAGAAACACACATGAACTCGATCATCGTTCACTACCAGGAGATCGCGCTGAAGGGGCGCAACCGGCCCTACTTCATCGCGAAGCTCGTCCGGAACCTGCGCAGGCAGACAGCCGACATCGGCGTGCAGGACGTGCGGGCGCTCATGGGCCGGATCGAGATCGTGCTCGGACCGTTGGCAGAGTACCAGCGCGTCGAGGAGCGGCTTCACCACGTCTTCGGCATCGCGAATTTCTCGAAGGCCGGACGGGTCGCCCTCGATTTCGAGGTCCTCTGCCAGGCGATCCTGGCCGATTTGGAGGGCCACCCGCCGGTGACGTTCCGGGTCAACGCGAAGCGCGGCGACAAGCGCTTTCCGATGACCTCTCCGGAAGTCGAACGCGAGATCGGCGGGCGTATTGTCGAAGCGCTCGGGTGGAAGGTGAAGCTCGACCGCCCGGAGCTGTCAGTCAACGTCGAACTGCTGTCGAGTCAGGCGTTCTACTCGTGGGGAAAACAGAAGGGCGCCGGCGGCATGCCGACCGGCGTCAGCGGGCGCGTAGCCTGCCTGTTGTCGGGCGGGATCGATTCCCCGGTCGCGGCCTGGCGGCTGATGAAGCGCGGGTGCACGGTTGTGCCCATCCACTTTCACAGTTATCCGTTCGTCACGCGCGCATCGCAGGAGAAGGTGCGTGAGATCGTCGAGATTCTGACGCGGTACCAGATGAAGACCACGCTGAAGCTCGTGCCGTTCGGCGAGTTGCAGCGGCAGATTGTGCTGAGCGTGCCGCCCCCGCTTCGAGTCGTGATCTACCGGCGCATGATGCTGCGCATCGCCGAGCGGCTTGCGCGGGACACTCGCGCCAGGGCACTGGTCACCGGCGAAGTCATCGGACAGGTGGCGTCGCAGACCCTCGAGAATCTCACCGTGATTGCGGCGGCGACCCAGATGCCGATTCTGAGACCGCTCGTTGGCATGGACAAGGAAGAGATCATCGTCGAGGCCCAGCGCATCGGGACCTACGAGATCTCAATCGTGCCCGACCAGGACTGCTGCCAGTTGTTCACGCCGCGCAGCCCCGAGACCCACGCGCGCGGCTGGCAGGTCGATGCGGTAGAGGCTCGACTGCCGGTTCAGGACATGGTCGCCTCCGCCATCGAGGCCACGGTGACAGAGAGCTTCGAGTTTCCGGAGCGCCTGCCAGGCGCCGAACCTGATCCGCTAAGATAGAACGTGCACCGAGCCCGTTATTCTCGCGAGAGCTGGAATTCACGGCTGGACCCCGGATGCCACCCCAACGCGGCTGCCGCATCGGGGGCCCCGGATACCGCCGGGGTGACGAGAAACCTGCTTCATTTATCTTCTGACAGGTGAATCCATGGAGTTCGAATCTGTCGCCCGGATAATTGATGGGTTGAAGCCGGCCTGTGTTGTTTCCGGCGAAACGGTCCAGGTTGTTGGCGAGGTTCCGCCGGCGGTCATCGACCGGCTGGCCTGGACGGCCGCATTCGGAGCGTCCCCGGAGATCAAGGGGACCGCGCGGTGGATCATCCGCGGCATCGGGGCACACATGGGGCTTGTGCCCGCGTCGATCCACGACCTGTATGTGGCGGTTGGACGAGGGGACGCGAAAGGGTTCACTGTTCCCGCGATGAACCTCCGCGCGATGACCTACGACACCGCACGCGCCGTGTTCCGTGCGGCCATCAATCTGAAGGTCGGGGCATTCATCCTCGAGATTGCGCGCTCCGAGGTCGGCTACACCGAGCAGCGCCCCCACGAGTACTCGGCCATTCTGCTGGCCGCGGCGCTGCGCGAGGGCTTCATCGGCCCGCTCTTCATCCAGGGCGATCACGTCCAGGTGAACGCGAAGAAGTTCGCGGGCCCGGAGCGCGAGAAGGAACTGGCGGCGCTTCGGGACCTGATCCGGGAGGAAATCGCCGCCGGGTTCTTCAATATCGACATCGACACCTCGACGCTGGTCGATCTGGACCAGCCCACGCTCGCCGGGCAGCAGCACGTGAACTGCGAGCAGGCGGCCTCCTTCACGCGGCTCGTCAGGGGGCTCGAGCCCAAGGGCGTCACGATCTCGATCGGCGGGGAAATTGGAGAGGTCGGCGGCAAGAATTCGGATGTGCACGAACTGCGCGCGTTCATGGCTGGATACGACAAGATGCGCGGCAGCCTGGCCGGCATCAGCAAGATCAGCATCCAGACCGGCACGGCCCACGGCGGGTTCGTCGCGCCGGACGGCAGCGTGCGGATGGACGTCAAGATCGATCTGAACACGCTGCGTGAGCTTTCCGAGTTGGCCCGCAAGGAATTCGGGATGGCGGGTGCCGTCCAGCACGGCGCGTCGACGCTGCCGCCGGACGCCTTCCACGAGTTCCCCGACGCAGGCGCATGCGAAGTCCATCTGGCCACCGACTTCCAGAACATGGTCTATGAGCACCCGTCGCTGCCGGCATCGCTCAAGGCCGAAATGTACGCGTGGGTTCGCGAGCACGCCCAGGAAGAGCGCAAGCCGAAGGACACCGAAGAACAGTTTCTCTACAAGTCGCGCAAGAAGGCGATCGGGCCGTTCAAGCGGCAGCTGTGGAGCCTGCCGGAGGGCATCAGGGCCGCCATCGGCGCGTCGCTCGAGCAGCGGTTTGCATTCCTGATGACGCAGTTGCGCGTGAACGGCACCGCAGATGTGGTGAAGAAGTTCGTCAAGCCGGCGCCGGTCGCGTTCGATCGCGCCGCCGAAGTCCGGGCCGCCGGCGGCACGATCACCGCGTCCGAGCGAAAAGCGGAGGGGCTGGCCGATTAGCGCCCACTACCTCTTCTTGAGTAACTCCGAACCCGAGATGGACACGCCGCAGACGGTCGCGTGGTAGTTCACCCGGACTCCGCCGTCTTCGAGCGCTGCCGTTCCGGTCACGGCGAACGTGCACGTGAGGCTGCCCGTCACATTGCCGGCTGCACCCCAGACGACCCCCGCGCCATCGAGCGAGGCCGTCGCGTTGCCAGCCAGTGAGAGACCTCCGCCGCAGTCCGCCCCGAATGTGCCGGCCGCGCTGACCGGCGTCAGTGAAGTGACGGACCACCTGAAGTTCCCGCACGTACCCGGATTCAGGTTGAAGCTTCCTGGAAACGCGCCGCCCGCAGACGAAGCCCACGTTCCAGCCGACAACGATCCCATCGTCTGGGACCCACCGGGCTGGGTGCCGCTGGTCGGGCTCGGAGACGTTGGTGTCAAGGTAGACGAGGCCCCGCATCCCGAAGCCGACAGGCCGGCAGCTGCGACGAACAGTGCCGCGCCAATCCAGTTCTTCATTAGTCGGCTCTTGGCGCTCAGATTGCATCCGATCATGATTCTCCACCCCTTCTGCACGGTATCGGCCGAAGCGGCTCTCAACTGTAGCCGCCTGGCGTCAAGCCGCACCTGCCCCGTATAATCAGGATTCATGTCTATCCTGAAGGTTGCGCGGATGGGTCACCCGGTCCTCCGCAAGACAACCAAGCCCGTGCCCCAGTCGGAGATCGCCGGCGTCGCGATCCAGCGCCTGATCGACGACATGATCGAAACGATGATCGAGTACAACGGCGTCGGGCTCGCCGCGCCGCAGGTGCGCGAGGATCTCCGGATCTTCGTGGCCCGGGTGGATGCTGACAATGAGGAAGACGAAGAGGGCGCGGAGAGAGCGGAGCGGCGCCCGGCTTCCACATCAGACGTCATCGTCATCATCAACCCCGAAATCACCCCGGTCGGCCGCCGCATGGTTGAAGACTGGGAAGGATGCCTCAGCATCCCGGACCTGCGGGGCCGGGTGCAGCGGCACCGCGACATCAAGATGCGTGCGTTCAACCGGGAGGGACAGCGCCTCGAGATCGAGGCCACTGGTTACGTGGCCCGCGTCATGCAGCACGAAGCCGACCACCTCGACGGCGTGCTGTTTCTGGATCGGATGAAGACGCTCCAGAGCCTCAGCTTCATCGAGGAGTACGTGCGGTACCACTCGAAGCAGGAATGAGAATAGAAGTAAGAATCACGAAGTATTGCTTCTTCCTTCTTGCTTCTGACTACTGACAAGCACCGTGCTACAAACCTCTCCCCCCCTCGTCACGCTGCGCAATGCGCCGCCGGCCCCCTTTGACGGGGCGATTGCGGCCGCGCGGACGTGCTACTCGCCCCGAGTCGTCGGGATTGGCGAGATCACAGACGCGCAGCGCGAGACGATCGGGGCGCTCACCTTCGACGCCGGCCATCACACGGTCTATCAGCACGCGCACTTCGAGTTCGGCCTCGAGAACATCTCGCGGCAGTTCGTGTGGAGTTTCCTGCACGCGCATCCGTTCTACAACTCCGAGCAATCGAGCCAGCGCTACGTCAGGTTGAACGAGCCCCGTGCCTTCGTGCCACCGCTCGATGGTGAAGCGCGCGCCGTTTACGAACAGGCCATTCTGCGGGCGTGGGACGACTACGCGACCCTGTCGGCGCTGTTGAAGCCGGACGCGTTCGCCATTTTGAAACAGCTGCGGCACGTAACGCCCCACGCGTCGGCGCCGCGCCTGGCCGGTATCGAGCGAGAAGCCGGGAAAAAAGCCATCGAAGTGGCGCGCTACGTGGTCCCGATTGCCGCCTTCACGTCGATGGTCCACACGGTGTCCGGCATCACGCTGTATCGCCTGCGTCGGATGATGAATGTCGGCGACACGCCCTTCGAAGCCCGGCAGGTCATTGGCGCCATGGTGGATCTGGTGAGCCGGCACGACCCGCTGTTCTTCGAGCGCGCCGGACGCGAGCCGCTTGGCCGCGACGCTGCGCCAGAGACGGCATTTCCCAGGCCGGTTGCCGGCTCGGATCGGTTCGCGAGGGAGTTCGACGCGAAGCTGGGCGGCCGGGTGTCCAGGTTGATCGACGCGTCCGATGACGCGGAAGCGCTCGTGGCGGATGCGGTGCGGGCCACCTTCGGGCTCGCCTCCGACGAGATGTCGGACGGTGAGGCGATCGACCGGGTGTTGAATCCAGCGCGCAACCGCTACCTGCTGGACACGCTCGACGTGTCGCACCACTCGCCGCTGATGCGCGCGCTCCATCACGTCAGCTACACGTTCGCCAGGCGCATCAGCCATACCGCAGACTCGCAGGACCAACGGCACCGCTGCGTGCCGGCGTCGCGCCCCCTGCTGACGTTTGCGACGGCCCGGACGCCGGACTTCATCACGCCCGGGCTTGTCGCAAGCAACCCCGCCGCCACCGCGCGGTTCCAGGAGTCGATGCAAGCCGCCTGGGCCTCGAGCCGCCGCCTGCTCGATCTCGGCGTACCCCTGGAGTTCGCCGTCTGCGTGCTTCCCAACGCGCTGGCCGTACGCACGATCGAAACGGGCCCGCTCAGCGCGCTTGGGCACAAGTGGACGCAGCGGACGTGCGTCAACGCCCCGGAGGAGATCTACAAGGCGTCGATGGACGAGCTCGATCAGGTGCGCGCGAAGCACCCGAGGCTCGCGCGTCACATCGGCCCGCCCTGCGTCGTCCGCAACGGCCTGATCGCGCCGCGCTGCACCGAGGGCCGGCATTTCTGCGGCGTTTCCGTGTGGCTCAACTTCCCGAACGTCGAGCGGCGCCTGTGAAGGCCTCCCCCCTGATCGTCGTGTTCGTGACGGTCTTCATCGACCTGCTGGGTTTCGGGATCATCATCCCGCTCCTGCCGTTCTACGCGGAAACGTTCGGAGCCAACGCGTTCACCATCGCGATGCTCGCCACCTCGTTTTCGGCTATGCAGTTCATCTTCGCGCCACTCTGGGGGCGATGGTCGGATCGAATCGGCCGGCGGCCCATCATCCTGATGGGCTTATTCGGGTCGTTTCTCTCGTACCTGGCCTTCGGTCTCGCCAGCTCCCTGGCGCTCCTGTTCACCGCGCGCATCTTCGCCGGGATTGCCGGAGCCAACATCCCGACGGCCCAGGCCGTGGTCGCCGATGTGACGACGCCAGAGAACAGGGCGAAGGGGATGGGAATGATCGGCGCGGCGTTCGGGCTGGGGTTTATCTTCGGGCCGGCGATCGGCGGATTCCTGAGCCGGTGGGGCTACGCGACGCCGGCGTTGTTCGCGTCGGCGCTTTCGCTCGCCAATTTCACCGCCGCCTGGTTCCTCCTGCCCGAGACGCTGAAACCCGAGCACCGGGCCAGAGTGCGCGTCGGGCGGCTCGACGCGCTTCGCCAGGCGGTGACCCGTCCGCATCTGCCGCTGCTGCTGCTCGTGAGCTTTCTGGCCGTGGGCGCGTTCTCCGGCTTCGAGACCACGTTCGCCCTGTTCGCCGAGCGGACGTTTGCGTTTCACGCGTCGACGATCGGCTATCTGTTCGCGTTCGTCGGCGTGATCCTCGTCCTCGTGCAGGGCGTTCTCGTCGGGCGTACGGTCAAGCTCATCGGCGAGCACCACATCGTGCCCATCTCGCTTGGGGTCGTGTCGATAGGCCTGTTGATGATCCCGGCGTCATCGACCGTCGCCGTTCTCATGGTGACGCTGGCCGTGCTGTCTATGGGGATGGGTTTCAACAACCCGTCGCTCATGTCGCTGATCTCGCAGTGCTCGGCCGCGGAGGATCAGGGCGGTGTTCTCGGCCTGACTCAGTCACTCGGCAGTCTCGCCCGGATTGTCGGCCCGCTGTGGGCAGGATTCGCGTTCGACAACCTCGGCATCGCGGTGCCGTACATCAGTTCCGCCGCGATGATCGCCGTTGCCTGCCTGATCAGCATCGTCTCGCTCTGGCGAACGCGCACCGACAGGTCGTCGGGCGCTCCGGTGACGCCAGGCCCGATGAGGGGGAGTCATTGATGGCGTTCAAGTACAGCTGCCCGGTGGAAGTCCGGTTCCGCGACTGCGACCCGATGGGCCATGCCAATAACGCGGTGTATCTGACCTACCTGGAGGTCGCGCGCTTCGCCTACTGGCGCGATGTGTGCGGGGGCCGCGGCTGGGGCGACATCAAGTTCATCATGGCCCGCATCGAGGTCGACTACAAGGCGCCGGCAGAGCAGGGCGACGTGCTGAGCGTGCGTCTCGGGATCACCAGCTTTGGAAGGACCAGCTTCGTGTTTGAATACGAACTGCTCAACCAGCACGGGAGCGTGATCGCAATCGCCCGCACCGTGCAGGTGATGTACGATTACGCGGCCGGGAAGCCGGTCCCCGTCCTTCAGGAATTCAAGGACCGGGTGCTCGCGTATGAGGGATTGGCGGGATGAGCACGATTGCCCTGGGTTGGACCGCCGTCGTCGCGTACTTTCTCCTGACCAGTGCGCTCGCCTACCGGAGTTCGCGCCGCACGAGTTCCGTCGCGACTTACGCGGTGGGCAACAGGGACATCCCCGCCGTGGTGGTTGGACTTTCGCTCGCGGCACAACTCACGAGCGTCGCGACGTTCGTCGTGAACCCCGGCCTCGTGTACGCGTACGGGTACTCGGCGCTGCTGGGCTACGGGTTCTGCGCCGCGATGGGGATTACGCTGGGGCTCGCGTTCTTCTCGCGCCGGTTCCGGACCCATGGCGCCCGCGTGCGGGCCGTCACCGTGCCTCAGTGGATCGGGACGCGTTACGAGTCGACGCCGCTACGCACCGGCTTCGCGGTGCTGTCGCTCGGCCTGATCACGTTCGCGACGCTCATCGTCGTTGCCCTGTCGCTCGTGCTGTCGCGTCTGCTGGTGGCGCCTCCCGAAGCCGTTGCTGCCGCCTTGATGACCATCGTCGTCCTGGGAGTGATGATGGGCGGCGCCACGGGACACGCGTGGACCAACGCCGTGCAGGCGTCGGTGATGGTCGTCGTGGCGGCGCTCCTGATCGGCGCCGGATGGCCCCTGCTTGGAGCGGGCGGAGGCATCACCGAGAGACTGGCGGCCATCGATCCGAATCTCGTGCTGGCGACCAACCCGGCGTCGCTCTATTTCCGCAACCTGTTCGAGGTCGTCGTCTGCAACTTCGTCATTGGCCTCGCTATCGTCTGCCAGCCGCACATCATCAGCAAAGCCCTCTACCTGCGTGACGACAGGGAAGTGCGAAAGTACCTCGCCACCGCGATTGGCGTCGGGTTGCTGTTCACCGGCGTGCTGGTCACCGGCATCTGGGCGCGCTTCGCGCTGACGCAACCCGTGGCGATCGATCGCGTGATCTCGACGTGGATCGCGAGCAGTTTTCCAGCGGGCGTGCAAGTGCTGATCACGATTGGGTTGCTGTGCGCCGGCCTCTCGACCCTCGAAGGGATTCTGCTGGCGCTGTCCGCCACGTTTTCGGCGGATTTCTACCCGCTCTTCGTGCGGGGCGGCACAGACCGCGCCGCGCTGCGCGCTGGCCGGGCCGGCCTCGCGATGGTGGCTGTCACGACAGTCCTGCTTGCCATCTGGCAGATCTCGCATCCGACTGGCGGCACGGTGGCCATCTTCGCGCAGTACGGGGTCTACCTCCTCTTCTCGGCGTCGTTCCTCCCGCTCGGCTGCGGGATGTTCCTGCCGCGTGTCGGCCGCAGCCTCGTGTCGGCTGCAGTCGTGGCCGTCGTCGTGACGTATGTGGCGGTGGCGCTGCTGAAGTTGACGACACTGCACAATAACCCGGCGTTTCTCGCGACGGCTGGAATCGCCGTCGGGTGGGTCGTAATCGGTGTCGGGAGTCTGGTCGGGCGGCTGCGATCCACCTGAGCCGCTCATGGTGTTGACGCCGGCAATCGGCGTCAGAACGATGCCTTTGATTTCGTCATTCCGGCGTACGCCGGAATCCAGCCCTGTACCTCTCTGGACCCCGTATACCACCCCAACGCGGTTGCCGCGTTGGGGGCCCCGGCTTGCGCCGGGGTGACGAGAGCTTGCTTCACTCGATGAGATGAAACCCGTAGAAGGTGTCTGGTACGGCGAGTCTACAAGTTCGGCAGTCCAGCCAGGAACCCCTCGCACAAGCGCAGGAACACCTCTAGCTGTTCGACGACCAGTGCGTGGCCGCTGCCGCTCACAAATGCCTCTTCGGCTCCCGCGATGCCGGCGACAATCGCCCGGGACCGATCGAGCGGCATGACGCCGTCGTGTTCGGCGATGATCACAAGCGTCGGGCACACGATGTCCCGAAGACGCGGGCGCAGGTCGAGACCCACCATCGCGCCGACGATGCTGGCCGTGCCATCGAACCAGGAGTCGGGAAGAGCGGCCACGTGTTCACGCCTGGCGGCAAGCCATGCGGCGTTGGCGTCGAGGAAGGCTGGCGAGTAGGTCGACGGCAGCAGCAGGTCGTAGAACGCGAAGCGATTCCCTCCCCTCGTCGCCTCGTGGCACGCCTCGACCAGCGCTCGGGAACCAGCCATCATCTCGGGCGTGCTCCAGTCGGTCGCCGTCGCCGCGACCAGCGAGGCCACGCGATCGGGATGGCTGGCCGCCAACAGCAGTCCAACCTCGGCGCCGAAGGACGTACCGATGATGTGCGCCCGGGCGACATCCAATGCGTTCAGCAATGCCACAACGTCAACAACGTGACCCGAAAGATCCGTGTGGAGCGGTGGCCCTGGGCTCAGCAGTTGTCCCCGGAAATCGCAGCGAACGACTCGCCAGCGGGTCTGCAGGCTCTTCGTGGCATTGTTCCAGTTGCTGATCGTCATCATGCCGCCGTTCAGCAGCAGGACGGGATCGCCGGATCCGTCCACACGGCGGGCGAGTGGCTGGCTCATAATCTTCTTCCGGCGTCGGCGTCCGAACCCGGAGAGGCCAGCACGAGATCTCGCAACGAGCCCTTCACCAGCTTTCCGTACGGCGTGCGCGGCAGGGCATCAACTAACACCCACCGCCGCGGGATCTTGTATTTCGCCAGTCGGCCTTCAAGAAACGCCGCGAGCTCATCGCCGGTCGTGCCACCCGGTTGCCTGGGCACGACGATGGCCGCGCCTATCTCGCCCCAGGTCTCGTCCGGAATACCCACCACGGCGGCATCCTTCACGGCAGGATGAAGCAGGAGCGCACCTTCGATCTCGGCGGGATAGATGTTGACGCC
The DNA here is from genome assembly GCA_026393755.1 of Acidobacteriota bacterium. Lineage (NCBI taxonomy): Bacteria > Pseudomonadati > Acidobacteriota > Acidobacteriota bacterium. The sequence goes on along the minus strand of JAPKZO010000028.1, from coordinate 36,583 downwards.
GCCCGAGATCAACATGTCCTTCTGGCGCCCGGCGATGAAGAAGAACCCATCGGCATCGCGGCGTGCCAGGTCGCCGGTGCGAAACCACCCGTCACCATCGAGCGCGGCCGACGTGGCGTCAGGATTACGCCAATAGCCTTTACAGACGTGCGGACCGCGCAGCCACAACTCGCCGACGTCGTCGATCGGGACGTCGCATCCGTCTTTGCCAGCCAGTCTCGCTTCTGTGAACATGAGCGGCTTGCCGATCGAACCCTTCTTTCTGACCGACTCCTCGATGGTCATCGCGAAACAATTCACACCGACCTCCGTCAGGCCGTACCCCTGTTTGAACACGACGCCGCGGCGCTGATACGCCTCGATGATGTAAAGCGGCAGCGGTGCGCCTCCGCTCATCAATGCCCGCACGCTCGACAGATCTGTTCGCACGAACTCGGGCGACTCCATCAGCAGCTTGTAGATGGTGGGCACGCCCAGGACGACCGTGCAGCGCTCGCGCGCGATCGTCTGCCAGATCTCCACAGGATCAAACCCCGCGTGGAGCACGATCGTTCCGCCAATCGTGAAGATCGGCACGAGGAAGGCCCCCAGGCCGCCCGCGTGGTAGAGCGGCGTGAAGATCGGGCTCACGTCTTCTTCCCGCAGCTGCCAGCCAACCACCGTGTTGTAACCGTTCCAGACGATCATCCGGTGCGGCACCATCACGCCCTTGGGCTGGCCTGTCGTGCCGCTGGTGTAGAGGAGGCAGCAGATATCTTCTGGCACCGGGCGGCTCAACCGGGTCGCGGCAACGGGAATCAGTTCGGGCAGTCGCTGGTCGCCACTGGTCGCCGGTTCATCGAGAGCGATCCAGCGCTCGATGTCCACCATGGCACGAAGCGTCCGCACCGTGTCGCCGAATGCCCCGTCATAGAGAACCGCTCGAAGCCCGGCATCGCGGGCAATGTGTGCCAGTTCGTGCGCGGTGAGCCGGGTGCCGAGCGGCACGAGGATGATGCCCGACTTTGCCGTCGCGAAGAACGCGTCGAGGAACTCGATGCGGTTGTGGGCCAGCAGGCCAACCCGATCTCCCGGCAGCAACCCGCAGACGTCGATCCACATGGACGCCATGCACGCGGCGCGGTCGTCGAGCTCGCGGTAGGTATGCCTCGTGCCTTGTGGGACGCAGACAAGCGCGACCTTCTCAGGTGTCAGCCGTGCGCGCTCACCGAGCAGATCCGCGTGGCGCATGGCTACCTCCGTCCGGGGCCCTGCGCGGCGGCGCCAGCCACGGTGCCGGGGCCTTCGACCCGGCGCGAGGGCGGCGCCGATTGCAGGATGTCGGAAAGGGCTGCGTCGAAGCGCGACGGGCACTCCACGTGCGGCACGTGGCCGCAGGCCGGCAGCGTGGTCAGACGCGAGGCGGGGAGATCGGCCATCATCCGCCGTGCGTATGCGAGCGGCAGCAGTTTGTCCGATTCGCCCCAGAGCAAGTCGACTGGCGCGGCGATCTCGTGCAGCTTGCCTTCAAGGAGGAACCGATCCATCTCCGAGGCGGTCTGCGCCATGCGCGCGATGGGGCCAACGTTCGCTTCGCGGACCACATCATCGAGTACGTAGCCGGGAATCGGATCCGAGCCGGGATCTCGCAACTGGCTCATGAGCGCGACGGCCTCCTCGCGTGACCTGGGCATCAGACTCAGGTCCTGGCGATCGCCCCTGAGAGCGCCCCCGTCGACCAGTACCAGTCGGGCCACTCGATCCGGGTGCTCTCGCGCGTACAGAAGCGCGATCCACGCGCCAAGCGAGTTGCCGACGATGATGACCGGATCGTGCGATATCTGGTTCATCACCGCTTCGAATCCGGCGAGCACCTGGCTGACCGACAGCGGCCCTTCTGCAGGAGCGCTCGCCGCGTGACCCGCGAGATCGGGAATCACGAGGCGATAGCGGCCGCCCAGCTTCTCTGCCACGTGCGACCACGTCCCGGCGTGGTCGCCGGCACCATGCAGCAGGACCAGTGTCTGGCCCCGGCCTCCACTCCAGTACGTCTGAGGGCCCACGCTGGCGGCTACCGTGGACTCGGTGAGCCCGGCGTCTTTCAACAGCCGCCGGTTGAACCACGCGTAGACACTCAGTGGACGTTTGTAGACATAGCCGGCCGCTGTCATCAGGACCAGCACGACCAGGACACCTGCCGAGACGCCGACCTTGGTTCCAACCGTCATACGTGCCTCCCCGGGAGCTTCCTGCCGACCTCTCCAGCCGATCGCCATATTGGCACTTGACCAGCACCGGTTACCCTCGGTATTGTATGCGAGGCCGAAAACATATCAACCGCCCGATATGTTTTGGCTATCTCAGAGGCCAAGGTTGTTGTCCTCCGAAAAACTGGGCTCTAGCGAGATGTCAGCTTCAGATTTCGGACACCAGTAGGTTCGGTTGGGCGCGCCGCGGACGTCGGCCGCCCGGGGGAGGAAGACATGGAGAGGAACTGGATGCGCATTCCGGCTGGCGGCCTGTTGACCGCCGCACTGATTGCCGCGATCGTTGGTCTGGCGCCGGCACCCGCCCGCGCACAGATTGCCGACGCCACTATCGAGGTCATTGCCCAGGACCAATCGCAAGCCGTGCTGCCTGGTGTGACCGTCACTGTGCTCCGGCCCGATACGGGCTTCACACGGACCGGCGTCACGGATGCGAGTGGCACCGTCCGGTTCATCGCCCTTCAGCCTGGCGTGTATTCGGTCAAGGCCGAACTCTCCGGCTTTGCCACGGTCAACGAAGAAAACGTCACGCTTCGCGTGGGCCAGACCGCACGGTTGACGACGACCCTCAAGGTCGCGAAGGTGGCCGAGACGGTAACCGTGACGGCGGAGGCGCCGCTGGTCGACGTCTTCAAGACCGACTCCTCGACCAACATCGTTCCCGAACAGATCGAAGCGTTGCCGGTACCCAACCGCGACTTCCAGCAGTTGGCGTTCCTGGCTCCCGGCGTGCAACGTGAGCGCGGCGGATTCCGGTTCGTCACGAACCAGCCCGTGCTGGGCGCAGGCGGCAACGCGAGCCAGTCAACGATCCTGGTGGATGGCGTCGATTTTACGGACCAGACGCTGGGCCTGGCCCGGGCGCGATTCAGCCAGGATGCGATCAGCGAGTTCCGCGTCATCACGAACCGGTTCGACACCGAGATCGGCGGCTCGGCCGGCGGCGCGCTGTCGATTGTGACCAAGTCGGGCACCAACGTTCTGCACGGATCGGGCTTTGGTTTCTTCCGCGACGACTCGCTGCGCAGCAAGGGCGAGCTCGAGCAGTCGAAGAACCCGTACTCGCGCCAGCAGTTCGGATTCACGCTCGGCGGTCCGGTGGTCCAGAACAGGACCCACTTCTTCGGCTCGTTCGAACAGGTGAACGAAGACAACATCGCGCTGGTCCGCCCGCAAGGCACCACCTACGCTTCGCTCGCGCACGACGTCACGGTACCAATCAAGCAGTCGCTGGCGTACGTCGGCCTCGACCACCGGATGTCTGACGACCAGAACGTCCGCGCGAAGTTCATGTACGAACGGTCGCGTCAGGACAACTTCCGCGTCGGCGGCCTGTCGGACGTGTCGAACGGCATGGCGCTCAATCGCGACAACTGGAACCTGACCCTTTCGCACGCGTGGACGCTAAGCCACTCGTCGCTCAACCAGATCGCGGTCCAGGTTGGCCAGCGGAAGTTCGTCGAGCCGAACAATTCCACCTCGATGGCCGAGTCGTTCACCTTGGGCAACACCTACTCGATCGGCGCCAACTACGTCGGCGACCAGAACGACACGGCGAGGCTCTTCGAAGTGCGAGACACGTTCTACACGCGGATCGGCAGCGGCCGTTTTGCCCAGGACATGAAGATCGGCGGCGGCGTCCAGCACGTGAAGGACACGTGGAACTTCCCGGTGTATCCGAAGGGGTGGATGATCTACCTGAACGACACAAGGTTGTTCCCGTACCTCTACGTCTACGGCAAGGGCACCAGCGAGTCGACGATTTCCACGAACTTGATCTCGGTCTTCATCCAGGATGATATCAAGCCGTCATCGAGGGTCACGATCAGCGCCGGCGTGCGGTACGACCTCGATACCAACGGCAACAACCCGAACTTCACGAGTCCCGCCATGACGACGGCTCGTGGACGCGACACCAACAACGTCCAGCCGCGCGTCGGCCTGTCGTGGGATCTGACGGGCACGGGCAGCCACGTCCTGCGCGGCGGTGTCGGCCTCTTCACCGGCCGGTTCCTCCTGGTACCGGCGCACTCCGAGTTGCAGCGCAATAGTTACACCGGGTGGATCACGCAGCAGCGTCTCAACGGCGCCCTGCTCGGCTATCCGACCCTCGCGCTGGATCCGGCCAATCCGCAGACCACGGGGCTGGCGCTGGCGTACGACGCCACGCATTTGGACAACAAGTTGGTGAGCCCGTGGGCCACGCAGGCGACGGTGGGCTACGCAGCTCGCCTCGGCAAGACGGGTTTGACGGCCGACTTCGAGGGCGTCTACGTGAAGGGTGACGACGAGATCGTGCTCCAGGATCAGAACTGGCGCGGCAATGGCGTGGCCGGCGGCCGGCTGGACGCGACTCGCAACTTCATCGACACCTACACGAACAAGGGCCACTCCACCTACAAGGCGTTCGTCATGAGCCTGAGCGGGAACATCAAGGGCGGCCACCTGGTCAGCGCCTCGTTTACCGTGGCGGACAAGAAGAACATCGAAGACGACTTCAGCCCGGCGCTCACCGATTATCCGAACGATCCCGCGAACATGGAGGCCGAATGGGGCCGGTCGCGCGGTGACGAGCGGTACCGCTTCGTGACGTCCGCCGTCATTCGGCTGCCCATGCGATTCACCGTCGCTCCGATCTTCAGCTACGGCTCCGGCCAGCCGTGGAATCTCCGCCTGGGCTACGACGCCAACGGCGACGGCCGCAACTCGGATCGCCCGACAGGCACGGCACGATTCAGCCAGAACGGCCCGAACTACATGTCGTTCGACCTTCGCCTGACGCACCGGCTGCCGCTCGGGAGCCGTGTGAGCGCGGAGTTCATCGCCGAGGTGTTCAACCTGCTTAATCGGACAAACTACGACGTCAACTTCATCCAGGGCAACCAGAATCTGGCTGGGCCGACGCCATCGGCGCCGACGACAGCGCTGACACCCAACCCGAACTTCGGGAAGTACCTGGCGACGCTGCCAAGCCGCGAGGCGCAGCTGGGCCTGCGGATCAGGTTCTAGCGCAGGACCGCTCAATCGTTCGTCGTGGGGCAGGTTCGGGGACGTTCGGTCCCCGGACCTGTCAGCACGCGAGCCTCGCCCCTCGATGCGCACCACCCCACCTGGTCCCGGCGGAACGGGCGGTGCCACGCGTCCTTTCATCGGAACGGCCGGGTGTCTCCGGAGATCATTCATGACTCGCTATGCCACGATTACCGGAACGGGGCGGTACCTGCCCACGGTCCAGGTGACCAACGACCAATTGCGGGCGCGCTTCGCGCACCTGCCGGAGTTCGTCGACAAGATGGAGGAGTCGAGCGGCATCCGCTGCCGCTGGCATGCTCCCGAATCCTGGGCGACTTCCGACGTGGCGCTGCCTGCCGCGCAGCAGGCGCTCGAGCGTGCCGGCCGCAAGCCCGAGGATGTCGACCTGATCATCCTGGGCACCGACTCGCCCGACTACATCACGCCGGCCACCTCGGTCGTGCTCCAGCACAAGCTGGGCGCGAAGAACGCCGGCAGCTTCGATGTGGGATGTGCCTGCGCCTCATTTCCCACAGGCCTTGCGGCGGGCGCGGGGATTATCGCAACGAATCCCGCCATCAAGACTGTCCTCGTCGTGGGCGTCTACCTGATGCACAAGCTCACCGCGGCCACTGACCCGATGATCTTCTTCTACGGGGACGGAGCCGGCGCGGCCGTGCTGGAAGCGTCGGACACGCCGGGCTTCCTGAATGCGGCTTTCGTGGCCGACGGCGCGTATCACAAGCACTGGGGCATCTACTCGGGCGGCACATACGAGCCTGCCACGGAGGAGTCGGTCCGCGCCGGACGCACGAGCTGCCAGATCAACGACCGCTATCCACCCGAGATCAACCACGAAGGATGGCCCCGGCTGGTGCGCAAACTGGCGCGCGAGGGCGGTTTCGCCGTCAGCGACATCGACTTCATCATCTTCACGCAGGTGCGGAAGCCGTCGATCGATCTGGTGATGGCCGACCTCAGCCTGCCGCTCGACCGGACGCACACGATCATGGAGGAGTGGGGCTACACCGGCTCGGCCTGCATTCCCATGGCGCTCGACGACGCGCTGCAGAGGGGAAAGATCAAACCGGGCGCGCTGACGGTGTTCGTCGGATCCGGCGTCGGATACAACCAGGCCGCAACGGCCATCCGCATGAGGGCGTGAACATGAGTCTCGAAACCGGTCTTGCAGGCAAGGTGGTCATCGTCACGGGCGCGGCGGCCGGCATTGGATACGCCACGGCCGTGGGTTTCGCGAAGGAGACGTGCCGTGTGGCGGCATGGGATGTCTCGGACGCGAAGGCTGGCGAGATCGTCTCCTCGCTCTCGGCGGCTGGCGGCGACGCGGTGTTCCAGAAGGTGGACGTCGCCAGCCCGGCGAGTGTCGCGGAGGCCGTGGCAGCGACGGTGGCGAAATGGGGCCGCGTCGATGTCCTCGTCAACAACGCCGGCATCGTGCGTGATGCGCTGTTGATCAAGTGGAAGGACGGCGCCCAGGTCGGGATGATGACCGACGAGAGCTTCGACCAGGTGATCGACGTGAACCTTCGAGGGCCGTTCCTGTGCACGCGTGCGGTGGTGCCTCACATGATTAGAGCAGGCGGCGGCGCGATCCTGAACGCCTCCTCCGTCGTGGGCCTTTACGGCAACTTCGGCCAGACCAACTACGTCGCCACCAAGGCGGGGCTCGTCGGGATGACCCGGACGTGGGCCCGGGAGCTTGGACGTCACAAGATCCGCGTCAACGCCGTCGCCCCGGGGTTCGTCGCCACCGAGATCCTGAAGGCGATGCCCGAAAAGGTGCTGGAAGGTATGATTGCCAGAACCCCGCTCGGCCGGATGGGCCGGCCCGAGGACATCGCCAACGCCTACGTCTGGCTGGCCTCGGACGCCGCCTCGTTCGTGACGGGGACCGTCATCTCGGTCGATGGCGGAATCGTCATCGGGACGTAACAGGCGCACGCTGCAGGCTCCCCGGCGCCAGCCAGGATGAGGTGTCATATGAACAAGCCGGTCTATATTGCCGCGTATCACCAGTCGAAGTTCGGCAAGCTGATGGGCATGACGGTGCCCGCAATCGTCACGAACGCGGTGACCGAGGTCTGCCAGCAGATCAAGATCGATCCGTCGCAGATAGACGTCGGATCGATTGGAGCCGCGTGCCATTTCACGCTCAATCAGCAAGGGCTGCTCGCCGGCCTGATGGCCTCGGTGCCCGGGCTCGAGGGCAAGCCGATTGAATCGGTCGAGAACGCGTGCGCTTCGGGCGGCCAGGCTGTGCTGTCGGTGGTCTACAAGTTGTTGCTCGGGATGGGCGAGGTCGGAATCGCGGTCGGCTACGAGAAGATGCGCGACCCCGAAGGCAAGGCGGACGGCAAGCTGATCGGCGCGGCCCTGGGCGTGTTCTCGCACCCGGACGAGCGGGCCGGCAAGGTCTTCGTCTTTCCCCACATCTTTGCCGAGGTGATGGCCGAGTACATGAAGACGCACGGCGCGACAGAGGCCGACTTGGCGCAGATTGCCGTCGCCGAATACGCCAACGGCAACAAGAATCCCTATGCTCAGATGCAGAAGGCGACTGTCACGCTCGAACAGGCCATGACGATCGAGGGCATCAATCGGTACATCGTCGATGGTCTCCCCCTCAAGACGTATGACTGCTCCCAGATGACCGACGGTTACGCGGCACTCATCATTGCGACCGAGGAAGGACTGAAGCGGCTCGGCGTAGCCAAAGCCGACTGCGTGCAGATTGCGGGCTACGCGCAAGCCACAGACTCGTTGCTGCGTGCGGGCCGAGACGTGCTGCGCCCGGGTGGAGCGCTTGGCGCGATGAACAAGGCGTACAAGATGGCCGGCGTCTCACCGGGCGACGTCAATGTCGCCGAGGTCCACGATTGCTTCACCGTCATGGGCGCCATCGGCACCGAAGTCATCGGCAAGGCCGCCTACGGCCAGGGCGCGAAGTACTGGGTTGACGGCCGCGCCAACGTGGACGGTGAGTGCGGCATCAACACGTCGGGCGGACTCATCGCCAAGGGCCACCCGGTCGGTGCCACCGGCATCGCCATGATCGGCTGGTCCGCCTGGCAGTTGCTCGGCAAGGTGCCGCCCGCGCTGCAGGTGAAGAACGCGAAGGCGGCCGCCACATTCAACATCGGTGGCCCGATTTGCGCCTCGGTGTGCACGGTGCTGAAGCCGGCGTCGTAGATGGGCTGACACGGGGATCTGATGAACCAGGAGGAACGATCGGAACGGAGCCGCGCCCAGATCCTGGAGGCGGCGCTCGCGCTGTTTTCTCACCAGGGGTATCGCGCCACCACGACCCGCGAGATCGCGCAGCGGGCCGGTGTGTCGACCGGCAGCGTCTACCATCAGTTCAAGGAAAAGGAGGCGATCTTCCGCGAACTCCTCGATACCTACTGGCGCGCGATCGATGACCCCGACTTTCCGCCCAACAAGGCTCTCACGACCGGGAGCTTTCCCGAGAATCTCGAGGAGATCGGCCTCGCGGCGCGCGCAAGCGTGGAGCACTATCGCCCCTATGTCGCCCTGATCTACGTCGATGTCGTCGAGTTCGGAGGCAGCCACATCCGGAAGTTCTACTCGGAAATGGCCGGGCGTTTTGAACGTTTCGTGGTGGCCCACAGGGATGAGCTCAAGCTCGAGGGAAAGCTCAGGCCGGAGATCAAAGCCGCTTCGGCCGTCATGCTGGCGTTTCGGACTTTTCTTCAGTACTTCGCCGTGGAATTCGTGTTTGGCGTGCACGATCACTTCGGCAAGAGCAGCGAAGAAGTCGTGAAAGAGATCGCCCACATCCTGCGCCACGGCATGCTCAAGCCTGCGTCTGGTGACTGAGGCCGCTTCACGCAGGACGCCTGCGTCGCCTTCGTCCCCCCGCCCACAATCCCGGTCTGCCGCTTTGCGGGTGTATCATGGCGCGATCGGGACGGGGTCCGCTGGAACGCACCGGGCCGGACGTGCGACGAGACTGGCCCTTCGCGGGCTTCGGGCGAAAGGCGGCCAAGCCAAAGCCATGAACCAGGAAGAACGCACACAGCGAAGCCGCGCCGCCATTCTTGACGCGGCGCTCGCGCTGTTTGCGACGCAGGGCTATCGCGCGACATCCATGCGAGACGTGGCCCGGAAAGCCCTGGTGTCGATCGGCAACGTCTACCATCACTTCGAGGACAAGGAGACCATCTTCCGGGAACTGCTCGATGTGTTCTGGCGGGTGGTCGAGACGCCGGACTTTCCCGTGACCCGCGCTCTGACCGAGGGGACCTTTCCGGAGAACCTGGAAGCCCTCGGCCACGCGGCCCAGGAGAGCATTGCCAAGTACCGGCCCTACGTCCGGCTGATCTACGTGGACGTCGTCGAATTCGAGGGCAGCCACATCCGGAAGTTCTACTCGGAGATGGCCAGCCTGTTTGGACGATTCGTGGAGGGCCACCGGGACCAGATCCGGATTGAAGGAAAGCTGCGCCGCGACATTCCGCCTGCCGAGGCGATCATGTTCGTGTTCCGGACCTACCTGCAGCACTTCGCAGTCGAACTGGTCTTTGGCGTGCCGGATCTCTACGGCAAGAATACCGGCCAGATCGTCCGCGAGATGTCGGACATCATGCGGAACGGCCTGCTTCAGACGAAGGCTTGAGAATTGATAGCTGCTCCCGGGGGATTGGTTCCATGAACAACATCGTCGACTTCATCCAGTCAAGTCGTGATCGGTACGTCGAGGAACTCAAGCAGTATCTTGCGATTCCCAGCATCAGTGCCCTGCCGGAGCACGCCGGGGACGTGAGACGGGCCGCCGAGTGGAGCGCGGCCGAAATGACCCGCATCGGCCTCGATCATGTCCACATCGTCGAAACGGCCGGGCATCCCATCGTGTACGGAGACTGGCTGCATGCTGATGGCGCGCCGACCGTGCTCCTCTACGGGCACTACGACGTGCAGCCGGTGGATCCGATCGATCTGTGGAAATCGCCGCCGTTTGAGGCCACCGTTCGGGACGGCGAGATTTATGCGCGGGGCGCCTGCGACGACAAGGGGCAGGTGTTCATCCATCTCAAGGCGATCGAGGCACACATCGGCAAGGGCGGCCGGCTGCCCGTCAACTTCAAGGTCATCCTCGAAGGGGAAGAGGAAGTCGGCAGCGTCAATCTGGCGCCGTACGTGCGGGACAACAAGGCGGCGCTCGCCTGCGACATGGTCCTGATTTCCGACACCGAGATGTTCGATCGTGGCGTGCCGTCGATCTGCTACGGCTTGCGTGGCCTCGCGTACATGCAGATCGACTTGCGCGGCACCAGCCAGGATATGCACTCCGGCTCGTACGGCGGGGCCGTGGCCAATCCGGCAAACGTGCTCGCTCATGTCATTGCGCGCCTCAAGGACAAGAGCGGGAACATCAAGATTCCGGGGTTCTACGATGAGGTGCTGCCGCTGCGCGAGGAAGAGCGCGCCGAGTTCAAGCGCCTGCCATTCAACGAAGTCGGCTTCAGAAAGCACATCGCCGCCCCCAGGCTCGCAGGCGAGCGAGGCTACAGTGTGCTGGAACGCATCTGGGCGAGGCCAACACTCGACGTGAACGGACTGCTTGCGGGCTGGACCGGCGAAGGGAGCAAGACCGTCATCGCCGCTACCGCGATGGCGAAGGTGAGCATGCGGCTCGTGCCGAACCAGAATCCCGACAAGATCGCCGCGCTCTTCGAGGCCTACGTCAAAAAGATCACGCCGAAGACCGTCACCGTGAAGGTGACGAACCTGCACGGCGGGAAGCCGTGGATGACGGATTTCGACAACATTTACGTGCAAGCCGCCGGGCGCGCGATCGAAAAGGGGTTCGGCAAGCGGCCGGTCTTTACGCGCGAAGGCGGATCGATCCCGATCGTCTCGAACTTCCAGGAAGAACTGAACGCTCCGGTCGTGCTGTTCGGTTTCGGCCTGCCCGACGACAATCTGCACGCGCCCAACGAGAAGTTCAACCTCGACAACTTCTTCAATGGAATCCTGGCGTCGGCGTTCCTGTATCAGGAGATCGCGGAAACCAGGACCTCCGCGCCGTAGTCAGTAGCCGCCTTCCCCTTCGGTGGGCCAGCGGCGTACAAAGAAAAAGGGGGCGGGCCCGACGTCGGACCCGCCCCCAGACCCTGACTCTTACCACGTCACGCGCACGCCGAACCGCGCCACCCGCGGCGCCACGATCGAGCTGATGTTGTTCGCGATGGTCGAATTCTGCCTGGTGCGGCGCGACTGCACCGTGGCCGTGTTGAACAGGTTGAAGATGTCCACGCTTGGCGACATCTTGACATGATGGCCGACCGTGAACGGCCGATCGACGCGGAAGTCCATCGCCTGGTAGTTCGGCAGCCTGGCACTGCCGTACTGAAAGACGTAGACGTCGGCCTGACCCCCGCTGAATGGACGGGTCGGCGTCTGAACGGTCTGCGGGAACGGGTAGCCGCCGCGGGCATTGTAGAAACCCGCGATGTTCACTTCGCCCAGCGGCAGCGTGTACGAGCCGGACGCGCGGAGGAGCCACGCCGAGTTCAGGAACACATTGTCAAGGCCGCTGCCGCTCGTCTGCGGCGCGTACTGCCCGCCGTCGAGGTTCGCGATGTTGGTCGGATCCTGGTACGACCCCGCGGGGTAGTGCTGCGGCGTATTGCTGTACGAGAAGCTGGCATTCGCCATCCATCGGTTCGACATCCGCTTCCGGACGGAGACTTCCAACCCGCTGTACGTCCGGTAGTAGCCCGGCTGGTTGGTCAGCGTGTAGGCGGTACCGGGCTGGCTGGTCCGCTGATAGTAGGTAATCTGGTTGCACAACGCACCCGCCACCGGGCAATTGGCTGCGGGGGGCGTGTACTGGGCGGCGACATAGTTCGCCGAGCTCCAGTTGTCGAGGGGCGACCACGAGAAGTTTGTGTACTTCCGGTAGATGTAGCTCGCGCTCACCGCAAACTGGTTCCCGATCTGCTGGTCGAAGCTCGCGATGAACTCGTTGGTCTTCTCGTCGGTCAGGTTCGGGTCGATCTTGCCGGTGGTCGTGAGCTGCGCCGGGTTGAGGTAGTTGTACCCGCTCGATGACGCCAGCGGCGCCGCCGCGCTGATGTCGATCTCATTGGCCTGGATGAAACCGTCGCCGTTGAGGTCGTGCCAGGGGTATCTCACGTAGGCGCTGGACACCGGATTGTACGTGCCTGAGAGGCTTCCGGTACCGAGTTGGCCGACATAGTGGGCGAAGCTCGCCTTGACGACGCTGCGTCCGCTGCCCAACAGGTCGTAGGTGAGGCCGACGCGCGGCGACCATGTCTTGTAGGCCACGCCGGCCTGGGCGCCCGCGAAGGTGACCGAGGGCAACTGAGGGAACGTCGCACCAGGGCCCGCGTACGTCCCGTCGGCGTTGAAGAGCCCGGTCGTCTTTCCATAGAACGGCGACCCCGGAACGGTCGACCCGTTGGCGAAGTCGGTCTGGTAGTCGTACCGGAAGCCCACGTTCACCGTCAGCTTCCTGCGCGTGTAGCCGTCCGACAAGTAGAAGCTGCGGTTGTGCAGCCCGTACTCGGTGACCGAGTCGCGGGTGATCTGGCCTTCATACGCGACTGGCGTGAGGCTCCCGTTGACCAGGACATCGTGAAAACGCGCGATTGCGTTGCCGCCAGTGTGCCCCTCGGAATGGGCGATGTCGTTGCGGTACTTGAACCCGAACTTGATGGCGTTGTCGCCGCCGAGGAAGCTCGTCAGGAAGTAGTTGCCTGTCACGTCGATGCTGTCGGTCGGTCGCACGTAGATGCTCCGCGATGAGGAGCGCCCGTTCATGCTGGTCGTCGTATCGAGACTCGGCTGCACGTCGGAGAGGTCCGGTTCGTGGAAGTCGAGCACGAAGTTGTTGCCGACGTGCGCGTACTGAATCTCCATCATGAAGCGATCGCTGAAGATCTGGCGGTCGCTCCACTTGTAGGTCTTTGGCACGCCCGTCTTCCACCAGCCCGAACCGAGGGCCGGATTGTCGACGCCCATCTGGCGGCTCGTCGTCTCGATCGGGTGCAGGTCGTCGGCGCCGCGCGCGTTGCGGATCTTTCCGGCGGCGTTCATGAAGAACGAAAACTGGTTGTTGCGCGTGATCTGGAACGCGGCCTTCGTGTTGAAGGTCTTGAGTTCCGTGAGGTCCGTGTTCAGGCAGTCCCAGACCTCCTTGATCTTGAAGGTGAGCGGCGCCGCCTTGACCGCCGCGCAGGCGGTGGAGGGCTGATAGAAACCGTTGACCCCGACCTTGACGTTCTGGACGCCGTAGCTGGCCCAGATCCACGCCCGGCCCTTCTTGATCGGGCCGCCGACCTCGATGCCGTAGTCCCGGATGTCCTGGATTGGGTTGCCGGACGTCGCGCCCTGGGTACGCAGCGCGTCGGTGATATTGACCGACTCGAAGCGCTGGCTCGTCACGTAGTATCGCCCGGAGCCCCGGAACTTGTCTGTGCCACTCTTGGTCACCAGGTTGATGCCGACTCCCGGCGTCTGCATCGTCACGTCGGCGCCGCCAGTCGAAATCTGCATCTCTTCGAAGGCGTCGAAGTCGTAGTAGACCGGAGAGCCGCCCGTCGCCGACATGTCAGTGATGTCGACCCCGTCGAGGTTCCACTTCTGCTGCGTCGTAGACGCGCCGCGGGCGACGAAGTTCGACTGCTGGCCAGATGCGTTGCCGCCGATGTTCTGGCGATCCATCACGATGCCCGCCGACTGTTCGAGAATGACCCACGGGTCGCGCGCCGACGGGATGCTCTGCAGGGATTCCTGCGTGAAGCGGCTCGTCTTCGACGTGTCCTTGAGGTCGACCAGCGGTACTTCGCCGCTGACGGTGACGGTTTCCTGCACTGTCGAGATCGCGAGCGTCTCGTTGACCTGCGCGTTCAGGCCGATCTCAACGCGGACGCCCTGCTTCACAATCGTCTTGAAGCCGGCGAGATCAAACTTGACCGTGTAGAGGCCGATGGCGAGACGCGGAAACTGGAACGTGCCAGTCTCTGTCGTGATGGCCGTTTGCGGCTGCAGCAGGACGGTGCCGGTGAGCGTGACCGTCACGCCGGGCATCGTGGCGCCGCTGGCATCGGTCACCTTGCCGTAGATGCTGCCTGTGTCCTGCGCGATGGCAGCGCCAACGCTTCCGACCAGCGCCAGCACCGTCAGCAGTACGAGTAGTCGAGTCTTCATCCTTGCATCCTCCTGAACTGGACCACTGAGGGCGTGCCGCAAAAGGCAGAAAGCTGCCGCGCCGCCGCCGAGGCTGCCCGTACCAGCGTCCATAGGAAGGTCTACTGAAGGCGTGGGCAGCGGTTGTGAGAGAAACCCATCTGACCGCTAGCCATTCTTGTGCCACCGGCGCAAGTAGGGAAAGCAGGCCATTTTTGGCGAAAGCACGAGACTTTCCACATCAAAGATCCGGAGAATCAAAGCGGCACGATCCAAAAAACCGGATCAGCGTGCGGGAATCGCCGATTGCGCCATCTTCTCTCCGGCGTGAATCGGGATCGGCAGCCGGTTCTGCTTCGGCGGGTACGGGCAGTCGTACTCGTGGTTGTAGTAGCAGTACGGATTGAACGCCCGGTTGAAGTCGACGATGTAGATGCCGGTCTTGCTGAGGTCGATCTCCAGGTAACGGCCGGCGGAGTAGGTCTCGGTTCCGCTGGTCAGGTCGCTGAAAGGGATGAACAACCGATCGGGCGGCGTGCCGGCCTCGACAAACGCGGCCAGCGAAAGCGCGCGGCCGGCGAGCGTAAACTCCAGCGACCCCACCTGTTCCATATCGCGAAGTTTCCCGGTTGAGGTCGGCATCGTGACCGGTGTGCGCACCAGCGCGGGCGCGAACGATGCAGGCACGGCGTACGCGGGGTCCGGAGCGAAGTACTTGAGCGGGAGATAGGTTGCACGGGCGTTGGCGGGAATCGGGGAGTTCTCTGCCGACAGGAAGGCCGCGTCTTTCCGGGCCCGTTCGGCCTGCAGCGTCCTGATGTAGTCCGCGTCCGGATCGACAGGTCTACCGCCACACGCACCCACGGTGGCGAGCAGGACGAGCAGACAGATAGCGAATCCCGCAGTCCGAAGCCCGCGGTCCGAAGCCCGAATCCTCAATCCCAGCCCCCGAATCCCCAATCCCTATCTGAACAAGTATCCCCCCTTGGCGACGGTTGCGTCTGCGATCCGGCGCCTCGAAGCAATCGTATTCACTGGTGCCGGCTTCAACAAGCGCCGCAGCGCGGCCAGGTGAGTGCGGAGCATGTCGCCGTCGGCGAGCGCGGCGAGCGCCTGTTTCGCGTTGAAGTCCACGCGCGCGGCGGCATCGTTGACGAACACCTGTGCGGCATCCTGCTGCAGCGCCGCCCTCGGCAGCGATCGCGCGGCGGCGGCGATCGCCCGCAGCACAGCGCTTTCGGCCTGATACGTGTCGATGAGGATGTCGGCGATCGACATCATCACCTCCTGCTCGTCGGCGAGCTTCCCGGCGTGCCTGAGCATCCCGACGCCCATCACGGCGAGAGCGACTTTCTTGAGGCTCGCAATCGTCTGCAGTTCATCACCGAGCACACCTCCCGTCGTCCTGGCGCCCATCTGCGGCGGGCCCATCAACTCGTCCTGCAGCTTCTTCGCCGCCTGGATAATGGGCAGATCGCCCTTGAGCGCGCGGCGCATCAGGATCCCGGGAATGAGCAACCGGTTGATCTCGTTGGTGCCCTCGAAGATCCGGTTCACCCGGGCATCGCGGAAATGGCGCTCGGCCGGGTAGTCCTTGACGAATCCGTTGCCGCCGTGGATCTGGATGTTCTCATCGAGGACGAAATCGGCCACCTCGCTGCCGGCGACTTTGGCGATTGAGGCTTCGACGGCGTATTCCTCGCCGGCTGCCAGCACGGCCGTCATGTCCTCTCGGGACGTCTGACGTTGGGTAATCGCCGCGTCGAGCAGGCCGGCGGTCCGGTACAGCATGCTCTCGAGCGCATATGTACGCGCGCTCATCTCGCCGATCTTGTACTTGATGGCGCCGAACGTGGCGATCGGGTGACCGAACTGCTGCCGGGCGGCAGCATACCGGGCCGATTCGCCGATGACCGCGACGCTCCCTCCGGCGCACATGAAGCCGAGCTTGAGGCGGCCGAAGTTCAGCACGTTGAAGGCCACGCGATGGCCCTTGCCGACTTCACCCAGCACGTTTTCGGCCGGCACATGCACATCCTGCAACAGCACAGATGTGGTCGAGGAACCGAGCAGCCCCATCTTGTGTTCTTCCTTGCCGCTCGAAACGCCAGGGGTCGCCCGCTCCACAATGAACGCGGTGAAGTGCTCGCCGTCCACTTTGGCGAAGATGATGTAGAGGTCCGCGAACCCGCCGTTCGAAATCCACATTTTTTCGCCGGTGATGACGTAGCTGCCGTCGGCCTGACGCATCGCTCGCGTCTTGGCCGCAAGCGCGTCGGACCCGGCGCCAGACTCGGACAGGCCGTACGCGCCGATGATCTCCGCCGTCACCAGCCGCGGCACGTACTTCTGCTTCTGCGCCTCGGTGCCGAAGAGCAGGATCGCGTGCAGCGACAGGTTGACCTGCGCGCCGTAACTGGTGGCGAATGAGGCGCTGATGGCCAGGCGCTCGCTCAGGATGAGTGACGAGACCTTGTCGAGGTGGACTCCGCCGTAGGCCTCCGGCGTGTCGGCGCCGAGCAGGCCCAGTTCTCCGCACTGCCGGAGTAACTGCCTCGCGAAGGCCCAGTCCTTCTGCTCGAGCCGATCGATGTTCGGCAGCACCTCAGTCGACATGAACTCGTCGGCCGTCTGCGCGATGAGCTTGTGCTCTTCGGTGAACCGGTCTGGAGTGAAGATGACCGACGGCTCCGTGGTCGCCAGCAGCCACCCGCCACCCTTTGTTGCCAACGATGGTGTCTCTACGGTCATACGGACTCCTTGATTTCTGACCGGGCGCGACATGTCGCGCCCCTACGCTTTCATTCTTACTTCTTACTTCTTGCTTCTTGCTCCTGTTCCCCAGTGCGTCAGATCCTTTCGAAAATCCCCGCCGCGCCCATTCCACCGCCGACGCACATCGACACCATGCCGTAACGCGATCCACGCCGGTGCATCTCGTAGATGAGCGACGTCGTCAATTTCGCGCCTGTGCATCCGAGCGGATGGCCGAGCGCCACTGCGCCTCCGTTCACGTTGAGGCGATCGGGGTCAATCGGCAGCTCGCGCAGGCACGCCAGCATTTGCGAGGCAAACGCCTCGTTGAGCTCCACCAGGTCGATGTCCTCCAGACGCAACCCCGTGCGCGCGAGGAGTTTCCTGATCGCCGGCACCGGGCCCACGCCAAAGCGTTCCGGTTCGACGCCAGCTGTCGCGTAGCCGACGAACCGGGCGAGCGGTGTCAGGCCCATCGCGTCAGCCTTCTCGCGCGACATCACGACGAGCGCGGCCCCGCCATCGCTCATCTGGGAGGAATTGCCGGCCGTCACCGTGCCCTTGGCGTGAAACGCCGGTTTGAGCTTCGCCAGCGCCTCCATCGAGGTGTCACGCCGCGGCCCCTCGTCCACGTCGAACACGAATTCGCGCGCCGTGGGCGCCGCGCCGTCAGCGGACGGTTCGACCAGCATGACGCGAACCGGCGCGATCTCGTCGCGGAACCGGCCTGCGTCGATGGCCGCGATCGCGCGCTGGTGGCTGCGAAGCGCAAACGCGTCCTGCTCCTCGCGCGTCAGCCCGCATTCGCGCGCGTGGTTCTCGGCGACCAGCCCCGTGCTCAGATACGCGTCTGGATACGTGTCGACCAGCGCCGGGTTGGGAGACACCTTGTTGCCGCCCATGGGCACGAGGCTCATGCTCTCGGTGCCTCCCGCCACGATGACGTCCGCACCGCCGCCGATGATGCGTTCCGCGGCGTACGCGATCGCCTGGAGGCCCGACGCGCAGAACCGGTTGACCGTGACCGCCGAGGCCGACACGGGGATGCCCGCGCGCAGGCTGCTGATGCGCGCCACATTCAGGCCTTGTTCCGCCTCCGGCATCGCGCAGCCGAGGATCACGTCATCAATCAGGGCCGGATCGAGGTTCGGCGCGCGGCGCAAGGCCGCGATGATGGCGGTGGCCGCCAGTTCGTCGGGGCGCACGGTGTGAAGCGCGCCTTTAGGAGCCCTCCCCATAGCGGTGCGCGCCGCGGAAACGATGACTGCTTCTCGCATGAGCCTCTCCTTGGGGTCAGATCCAAAAGTCACCTGACCCCATAGTCACCAAGCAGGTCCTCGACGGCTTCTCCGAGTTCAAACGTCTTGCCGTCAAACAGATGATCAGCACCGTCAACTACCACCAGCTCCTTGGGATCCGGCAGCTGTGCGTAGAACTTCGTCGTCTCCCTGTACGGGCACAGTTCATCGCGGTTTCCCTGGATGAGAAACTTCGGCTTCAGACTGTTGGTCACGGCCGAGAAGTCATAGCGGCCTATTGGCGGAGCGATGCCGATCACGGTGGAAACACGATCGTCGGTGGCGCCGACCGTCATCGCGATCCACGCGCCGAACGAGAAGCCGGCCGCCCAGATCTCGACTCCGGGATACCGCGCGGCAACCATGTCGAGAGCGGCGCGAAAGTCGGCCATCTCGCCCGGGCCGTCGGTGAACATCCCCTCGCTGGTGCCGACACCCCGGAAGTTGAAGCGCAGCACGGCCGCCCGCGTGCGGCACAACGACTTGGCGACCTGGTACACCACCTTGTTGTGCATCGTGCCGCCGCCAGTGGGGAGCGGATGCGCCAGCACGACCGCGACGCGGGGCGGACTATCCACGCCGGTGTCGGCCGCCGGTCCGCTGCCGTCCGCCAACCGCACGGGTCCGATATGGCAACCCCACGCCGGCTCGTCGAGCAGCGCCTCGAGGCGGCCCGCCGGGCCATTGAACTCGGCGCTCACGCGACAACCTCCTGCTCCTGATGCGCACAGAACGCATTGACCACGTCCGCGAACGCACCCGCCTGCGTCACCATCCCGATGTGGCCCGTGCGCGCCAACGTCGTCATCCGCGCGCCGGCGATCAGCTCGAGGTACTCCTTCATGCCGTCGACCGGCACCACGCGATCCAGTTCGGGTTCGCCCGACACCACCAGCGTCGGTGCCGTGATGCGCCGGCACACGCCAACAAAATCTACTTCGCTCGCGAGGACGATCCGGTCCGCCATCCTTCGCGGAGACATCGGGGCAGCGAGGATTCGGCCGAGATGGCCGGCGAGAAACGAGAACCGCGGACCCCATGCCGGCTGCGCCGCCGCAACCTCTGGATAGAGGCGGCCTGCCGCACGCGCGACAAAAGCGGGAACCGATGCCCGAGGCGCATTCACGTAACGCTGCGTTCTCAGGTCAGGCTTCCACCGGGGACCAGGAACCGAAGCGAGCACCAGCGCGCGGACGCGGCCCGGCCGGCTGGCCGCGTACGCCGTGGCCACCAGGCCGCCGAACGATACGCCGCAGATCACCGCGGAGTCCGCCCCTGCGCGGTCGAGCACGTCGTCCACCTGCCGCAGGAACAGCTCGAATCCCAGGCTCGGGTCGTGCGGACAGCCGCTGCCGTGTTCGCCTGGCAGAGAGAAGGTCAGCACGCGAAATGTCCGGGCCAACGCATGCGCGGTCGGCGCAATCCACTCCCAGCGTCCCTGGATGCCAGGAAGGAGCACGAGCGGCGGACCGGTACCGATATCGAGCATGTTCTTCACGTTCCTCGCGCCCATCGCCTGACGCCTAATTCCGTAGCGTCTTCCCTGTCTTCAACGTGTAGCCGATCCGCTCCAGCGTCTTCGGCTCGCCGCACAGGCTGATAAACGCTTCACGTTCGAGCTCCAGCACGTACTGCTCAGACACAGTCGTGGCGTGCGGCAGCGAACCGCCCGACAGAATCCATGCGAGCTTCCTTCCGATCAGCGCATCGTGATCGCTGATGCGGTCGCCCCGACGAGCCAGGTGGACGCCAAGCGACAACGTGGCCAGCATGTTCTCGCCACCCACCGGGATGGCCGTTGGTCTTGCCGGCGGCTGATAGCCTTCGGCGACGCGGGCGAGCGCCCGCGCTTTCGCATCGGCAATCAGCCGGTCGCGATTCATCGTGATGGCGTCGGTCGGACGCAGGTAGCCCAACCGCTTCGCATCGGGGCCGCTGGTGGCGACCTTGCCGAACGCGATCGTCTCGAATGCGCGCTGCACGTACGGCAGCAGGTCCACCTGCGCACCTGGAGGTCGCGACTCGAGGCAACGGATGAGCATCTCCTTGGTGCCCCCGCCAGCCGGGATCAGGCCCACGCCCACTTCGACCAGTCCCAGATACGTCTCGGCCGCGGCTTGTACCCGATCTCCGTGCAGCACGAGTTCGCATCCCCCGCCAATGGCGAGTCCGACGGGCGCGACGATGACCGGCACGTCCGCGTACTTGAGCGCCTGCGTTGCGCCCTGGAACGCACGTACCATCATGTCGATCTCGTCCCAGTTGCCCTCCTGCGCCTCCAGCAGCACCAACATCAGATTTGCGCCGGCAGAGAAGTTGACCGACTCGTTGCCCACCACCAGCGCGCGGAAGTTATTCGCCGCTTCCTGGGTGCCCGCGTGGAGCATTTCAATGGCGTCTCCGCCGATCGCGTTCATCTTTGAGTGGAACTCAACGGCCAGCACCCCGTCGCCAAGATCGATCAGGCTGGCGCCCGCGTTCTGCTTGACGATCCGCGACTGCTCCCTGGCGGACCTCATGATCTCGAGGCCTGCACCGGCAGGCGGGAGCGCGCCGTCGCGGAACCTGTCGCGGCCGGTGTCAAGAACCTGCTTCACCAGGTCGGGTACAACATCGCCGTGAGGAACGGCATCGAGCACAACTCGAACGCCAATCTGGTCGAAGATCTCAAACGGCCCGGTGTCCCACCCGAATCCCCATCGCATTGCCCGATCCACATCGTCGATGCCATGGGCAATATCCGGAGCAACCTGCGCCGCATACAAGAGGGAAGGGCCAAGCGTCGACCGCATGAACTCGCCCACGCGGTCCTTGCCCAGGAACAGTGTTCGCAGCCGCTCTCCCGGATCCTCGATAGCGCGCGCCGCCTCGAGCGCGGGCAGCGACACATGCTGCGACGGCCGATAATCCAGCGTCGACGGATCGAGCACGAGGATCTGGGACTGGCCACCGGGCCCCTTGACGCGCTTGTAGAAGCCCTGCCCGGCCTTCTCGCCAATCCATCCCCGCTTGAGGAGTTCCTGGACGAGCGCCGGCGGCTCGAACGCGCGCCGCGCATCGGGGTCGGTCACTGTGTCGGCCAGCGTTCGGGCGACGTGGGCGAACACGTCGATGCCAGCGATGTCGAGCGTGCGGAACGTCGCGCTCTTCGGCCGGCCGATCGCCGGGCCCGACATCGCGTCGATCTCTTCAATCGTGTAGCGGCCCGTTGCCAGCACGTCGAGCACGCGGAACACGCCGTGGATGCCAATGTGGTTCGCTATGAAGTTGGGGGTGTCCTTCGCCACCACCACGCCCTTGCCGAGCCGGAGGTCGGCGTACGCCCGCACGCGCGCCAGCACGTCGGGATCGGTCGCCGGCGTCGGGATGATCTCGAGCAGGCGCAGATAGCGTGGCGGATTGAAGAAGTGTGTGCCAAGCCAGTGCCGTCGGAAATCCTCCGACCGGCCTTCGGCCAACGCCGCCACCGACAGGCCGGACGTGTTGGTGGATACGATCGTGCCGGGGCGCCGGATCTTGTCGATGCGTTCAAGCAGCGGCCGCTTGATCTCCGCGCGTTCGACGACAGCCTCGATGATCCAGTCGCAATCAGCGAGCACATCGAACTGCTGCTCGAAGCCGCCCGTCCGGATGCGTGATGCGGCATCCGCCGTGTAGAACGGATCCGGTTTCATCTTTCGCACCCGCTCAACGCTCTCTTTGGACAGCTGAGGCGTGAGGTCGAGCAACCAGACATCCACGCCGATGCTGGCG
Organism: Acidobacteriota bacterium; assembly: GCA_026393755.1. Lineage (NCBI taxonomy): Bacteria > Pseudomonadati > Acidobacteriota > Acidobacteriota bacterium. The sequence goes on along the minus strand of JAPKZO010000028.1, from coordinate 14,325 downwards.
AACAGCGCCCCGATCTGCGCGCCCATCGTGCCCGCGCCGACGATGCCAACCGTTCGGATCATGATGAAGGACTCCTTCGCTTCGTGGAGCCGGAGCCCCGACTCCGTTCCGGTTTCGACCGTCGGCGCTCGTGTCTGGCCGTCCGGCTGTCGGCGGCCGAAAGCGGGATCGCCGCGGCCGATTGGTCTGGCGCTGGCCGGCGAAGCCCGCCGACCAGCAGATCAACGACCTCGTTGGCATCGGCCGTGAGCGCATAGCGGCGCCGGCTCAAGATCCAGTTGGTCGCCATTTCGTCGAGGGCGCCGAAGAGAATCTTAGCGACGGTGGTCGCTTTGACATCCTGCCGGAAGACGCCGGCCGACTGTCCGTCGGCGATGACGCCGCGGATGATGCCGAGGTACTCGCGCAGCAGCGTCGACGAGAAGCGCTCCATGTGCTTGATGGACTGGCGCAGTTCCACCTGGAAGACGATGGCCAGGTCGCGGTCGCGGCCCAGCCGGTCGAGGTGGAGCCGGGCGATGGCGGTCAGCCGCGCGAGCGGATCGGTGACGCCGGAGAGCGCTGCCCGGCCCTCGTCGATGGCGGTGCGCATGGTGCGCTCGAAGATCGACGCGAGCAGGTCGTCCTTGCTCCGGAAGTAGAGGTACACCGTGCCGGCGGCCACGCCCGCCTCGCGGGCGACGTCGGCGACCTGGGCGTTGAAGAACCCGTGGCGTGCAAACACGCGGGTGGCGGCGCGGAGGATGGCGTCGTGCTTGTCTGTCTTTGCGGCAGACGGCCGGGCCGCGGGCCTCGACGTGTCGCCGGTGCGGACGGCAAGGGCAGAAAGGGCAGTGGACATCAGGGACCCGAGACAATGAATGACTGTTCATTCAGTCTGGATCCCTCCCGCCGATCTTGTCAAGCGGGTCGAACTGGCAGCGCGCGGGAGGGCGATTTCCTCCGCGTCCCCGCTCACACAAACCGGCAAAACATGCTTTACCGGGGCTACGGTGCCGTGGCGCTTCGCTCCGCGTCCCCGCTCACACAAGCCGGCAAAACGAACCTTGCCGGGACTCGTCGCCGGTCTTACGTTTGCGCTCTTCGCGCAGCCCGTCTTGGCCCTCACGGTCCGTTTTGCGAACTGACGCTGATCGGCTTGGTTCGAGGGGCCGCTTCGCAAAGCGCCACGGCACCTGTTCCCCAGTTGACCGCAGGTCTAGCTTGTGGGGACGCGGAACGAGTCGCCGCGTCACCTATGCGCGATCTTCGTGATGGCCACGCCCAGCAGGTAGGTGACTCCGGCCGACAGCACACCCAGCGTCGCCGGCGTCCAGAGAGAGCCCGCGCCGCTGATCCCCGACACCTGGACGGCGACGACCGCCGCGGCCCCCGCGAGAATCGACGCGAGCACTTCGCGCCGGCGATCGACATGCGCGTGGGTCGCGACCAGCACCGGTACGAGCACGGTCGCGCCGAGCATGGCGTAGAAGAAGCTGAGCGCGCCCACAATGGTCGGCGTCGCGATGGCGACGATGATGCCGAGCCCGCCGCCGGCGACCGCCGCCAGGCGCGCCACGCCGAGCACCTGGCTGTCGCGGGCTGATGGATTGATGAAGCGGCGGTAGAGATCCTGCGACAGTGAGGTCGACAGCATGAACAGTACCGCGTCGGCCGCGCTCACTTCGGCAGAAAAGATCGCGGCCAGCAGCAGGCCGCCGACGCCGACGGGCAGGTTACTGACGAGCAGCGTCGGCAGCGCGAGTTCCTGCGCAATCCCGGGATGGTGGAGCCGGGCCGCCATGCCCAGCAGCGCCGGCACGAACCCGAACAGCATCAACATGATCGCGTTCAGGCCGATTCCTATGCGGACGGCCCGGCCGGATCTCGCGCCGTAGATCTTCTGCAGCAGCCCCGGAGAGCTGATAAACGCCGGGACCATCAACACGACAAACCCAATCGACGTGGTGCCGTGCCAGAACATCCCATAACTCGCGGCATCCGGCGTCGCAGCGGGCACTGCGTGCAGAAGCCGGTCGAGACCGCCGGCATTCGAGATCACGAACGGCAGCGCGAGTGCAAAGCCAGCCAGTTTGACCGTCAACTGCACGACATTCACCCACACCGCACCCAGCAATCCGCCTGCGGCGAAATACGTCGTCAGCAACCCGCCGCCGATCAGGCAGCCGACCCACTTGGGTGTGCCGGCCACGACATTGAGGATCCAGGCGATGCCAATCAACTGCCCGGCGAGAATTGACAGCGTGGCGAACCAGAGCATGCCCGATACCAGGCCACGCACCGACCTGCCGAAGTGGTGTTCGATCAGATCGCCCGTCGTGAGAAATCCGTTTTGTGTGGCCTGGCGCCACACGCGCGGACCGATCCAGAACGCCAGCACCAGCGATCCGATGCCCGCCGACCCGTTCCACCACCACGCGCTCAACCCGTCGCGGTACGCGAGCCCCGTGGCGCCCACCGTCGAACCGGCTCCGATGTTGGCGGCAAGGACCGTCGCGAACAGCAGCCCTGCGCCGAGCGATCTATTGGCGACAAAGAAACTGCTGGCGCTGCGGACGCGCCGGCTGACGGCCAGGCCGACGCTAAGCAGAGCGGCCGAGTAACAGATGAGCAGGACCAGATGGAGGTTCAACGCTACCGCCCGGTGACGGCGGCGAGATCGCGGACCGCGGGAAGGCCAGGAAGGCCGCTCGCCTGTCGCACGGCGTTCAGCACGGCTTCGGCCACGACGTCGGCAGCCAGCGCCCCGATGATGTTCACGTCGGCTGTCCCGATCCATCGGCCGGTCGCCAGCGCGAACAGCGTATCTCCGTCGTTCATCGAGTGCACCGGCGCAATGGCCCGGGCGAGCCCGTCGTGCGCCATCTGCGCCACCTTCGTTGCCTGCACCTTGGTCAGCCGTGCGTTGGTCGCGACGACGCCGATCGAAGAGTTCTCCCCGACCGGATTCGTCTGGGTAGCACCGGAGCGAATCAGGACGCGCGCGTCGGCCAGTCCGCGCCCATCGGGCGTTCGCACGCCAGCCACCACGCGGCCCGTCGACGGATCGATGATGTCGCCCAAGGCATTGACGGCGACAAGCGCCGCGACCGTGAGGCCCCCCGGAAGCGTAATCGCCGCGCTTCCGATCCCGCCCTTCATCGCACGATCCATGCCGAGCAGTTTGCCCACCGTCGCGCCCGCGCCCGCGCCGACGTTGCCTTGCGGAACGGGGCCGTCAGTCGCAGCCTTGGCCGCCGCGTAGCCGCAGTCGGCTCCCGGACGCACGCGCGGATCACCCACCCCGAGATCGAACAGGATGGCGGCCGGCACAATCGGCACCACGCCGTAGTGCGTCGGATACCCGATTTTGCGCTCGTCGAGGTACCGCATCACGCCCGACGCGGCATCGAGGCCGAAGGCGCTCCCGCCGGCCAGCACAATGGCATGCACCTGGTCGACCAGATTCAGTGGATTGAGCAGATCGGTTTCGCGCGTGCCAGGCGCCGCTCCACGGACGTCGACCCCAGCCACCGCGCCCGCGCCCGTCAGCACCACCGTGCACCCGGTCGGACGTTCCGCGAGGGTGTGATGGCCGACCGTGATTCCCGGGACAGCCGTGAGGCCGCGATCGTCGAATCGGTTCTGCATCTGTGCCTCGGTTCCGGACGGGAGAAAAACGCACAGCAGCGCGGCGCATGTCCACAGCCGGAAGGAGCCAAGTGTCTTCATGGATGATTCCGTCCAAATGGTACCACACGGCGAAGTCGGTTGCCGGTGCCGCATGGCCTTGACAGTGCCCCGCCTTGGGTACGATCATTTCCAGTGGCGGGGAATGTTCTGATGATTCATACATCCGTCATCGGGTTGGAGAAGAGATAACGACTATGCCTACGAACCAACGCACACTCGCGTGGCTGCTCATTCTGGTCTTTGCAATCCCTGGGCTCGCCTTCGCCGGACAGAAGGGGAGGCTCATCGGCAAGGTCATCGACCCTGAGGGCAAGCCCATTCCTGGGGTCACCGTGACAGCCACCTCACCACAGGTTCCGAGCTTCAGGGAAGTCCGGACAACTGATAAGAAGGGCATCTTCATCCTGGACTTCCATGACATCGACGTGACCTACCGGTATCGATTCGACAAGGTCGGCTACCAGTCCCTTGATGCGCAACAGGAGTGGCATCTGGATGGCACCGAGAATCATGAATGGACGATGAGCCCGGGAAGCGCGCCGTCAACGGGCGACCTGCCCCCTGTTTCGACTTCGGAGCCCGCGATCCTGGCGTTCAACGCCGGCGTCACAGCGCTCAAAGCCAAGGATTATCCGACGGCTGAGGCGAAATTCACGGAGGCTGTCGGGCACGACCCCAGTCTGCTCCGAGGATGGGTGGCGCTGAGCGCGATCCAAGTGCAGACGGGGCATAACCAGGAGGCGGCGGCTGCAGCCGAGAAGGCGATGGCCCTCGGCTCTGTGGACGAGGCGGTCCTGACGTCGCGGTGGCAAGCCTACCGCAACCTCAAAGATGACACCAAGGCGGCAGCGGCACTGAAAGATCTGGAGAAGGTTGGTCGCCGGGCCGAAGAAGCGAAAAAGATCCACAACGAGGCCGTGGCCCTGGTAAAGGCTGGCGACAACGCGGGCGCGTTCGCGAAATTTCAGGAAGCCCTCAACGTCGACCCGAACCTCCAGGCCTCACAGCTCGGACTCGCCACGGCGGGTTTCAAGATCGGCCGCAATGCAGAGGCGGCGACCGCTGCGGAGGCCGTCCTGAAGGTGGATCCGAAGAACCAGAACGCAATACGACTTCGGTACAACGCATGTTTGGCGCTGGGGGACAATGACAGGCTCGTCGAGGCGCTCGTGGGTCTGTCTGCGGTGGAGCCCGCGGTCGCCACCAACGGGCTCCTGAAGCTGGCGTTTGAAGCCTATGATGCCAATGACAAGGTCAAAACCAAGGAGCGGTTCCTCAAGGTTCTCCAGGTCGATCCGAGCCAACCGCTGGCTCACTACTATCTGGCGATGGCGTACGTGAACGAGGGCGACACCGCCGAGGCGCGGAGCCACCTTGAACGCGTCGTGGCTCTCGCACCCAACAGCGCGGAGGCCAAGACCGCGAGGGAGATGCTGAAGCAACTGATCAAGTGATAAACGAGGAGATCTGGCTGTAAATCTAATTCTTTGGATCTGATGGACGTCGGGGATCCAATGATCTAGATTTCGGATCTTGGCAGACACGTCAACGTTGATCTGCTAGCCTGTAAATGATTTATAAGTATAGACTTGTCAGAAATTGTCAATGCTCGGCGACCGCCTGATTCTGGCATGGCGTGTGCAAACCAGACTTCCATTCGGGTCTTGCGTTTTTTCGGGGCGCCGCCGAGGGGCGTCACCAGGGAGGATACGATGAAGAGATTGGCATGGGTGATGGTTGCTCTTATGGTTCTGGCGCTGCCGCTGGCAGGCGCAGCCCAGACCGGGACCGGCCGCGTCACCGGGACAGTCAGCGACGCGACTGGTGCGGTGTTGCCCGGCGTGACGGTTACGCTCAAGGCTGAGGGCCTGGCGGGCGCGGTCCGCTCGACCGTGACCGACTCAGCAGGCCGCTACACGTTCACCGACGTGACGGCAGGTTCGTATGAACTGAGCTTCGATTTGGCGGGATTCAGCAAGCAGGCGAGCAAAGTGGCCGTCGCGGCCGGCCAGGCTCTCACACAGGAAACGAAGCTCCAGATCGGCGGCCAGACCGAGCAGATCCAGGTGACCGGTTCGCTGATTCCGCGTCCGTCGCTGGAAGCGATGAGCCCGGTAACCACGTTGGACATCGAAGAGCTCACGTATCGGGGGATGGCGCGAGTCGAAGACCTCCTCGCCAGCTTGCCACAGGTGTTCGCCGCGCAGAACTCCTCGGTCTCGAACGGCGCGTCCGGCACAGCGACCGTGGACTTGCGCTACCTCGGCACACAGCGCACGCTGGTTCTGATCGACGGTCGCCGGATGGCCAGTGGTGACGCGTTCGCGACCGCTCCCGACCTGAACTTCATTCCGTCCGCGCTCGTGAAGCGGGTCGACGTCCTCACAGGTGGGGCATCTTCAGTCTACGGAGCCGACGCCGTCGCTGGCGTTGTCAACTTCGTCCTGGACACGGACTTCGAAGGCGTCAGGGGCGGTGTTCAGTTCAGCGGCTATCAGCACAACAACCGCAACGCACTTGCCGAGAAGATCAACGCGGCCAAGGGGTTCCCCATCCTGAAGGGGAATGTCTGGGACAACGCGCCGTCCGACTTCAACGTGGCGCTCGGCGGCAAGTTCGCCGATCGTAAGGGGCATGCGTCGATCTACCTCGACTACCGCACCAACGACGCCATCACGAAGGACCGGCGCGACTACACCAACTGTTCCGTCCTCGGGGGCATGACCATGACTGGCCCGACCTGTGGCGGTTCAGCCACGTGGCCAGCAGGCCGTTTCTCCGTGTATAACGCGGACTTCAGTGTCGGCAAGAACTACGTGCTGGATGTGAATTCCCCTGGCGGCGATCAGCTCAGGCTCCGCACGGGAGCGGACGTGTACAACTACGCGCCCGCCAACTTCATGCAGCGTCCAGACAAGAGGTGGGCCGGTGGTGGTTTCCTGAACTACGAGTGGAACAAGAAGATTCAAGCCTATCTTGACGTCATGTTCATGGACGACTACACGGACGCGCAGATCGCGCCCTCAGGAGACTTCGGCAACACGGGACTGCTCAACTGCGACAACCCGATGCTGAGCGCCCAGCAGCGGAAGACCCTGTGCACGGATATGGGTTATGGGCCGACCGACATGGCGAACGTCTACATCTACAGGCGCAACGTCGAGGGTGGCGGCCGGGTCAGTCAGTTGAGTCACACCTCTCTCCGGTACTCCTTCGGTCTTAAGGGCGATCTCAACAACGTGTGGAGTTACAACGCCTACGCCCTGCAGGCTGAGGTGCACTCCCCGCAAGGGTACGCCAACGACCTCAACTACCAGAACATCCAGGATGCGTTGATCGTCGACGGCACGCCGGGCGTCCCGAGCAGCTGGGTTTGCCGTTCTGGCAATACCGGTTGTGCTCCGTGGAATATCTTCAAGGTGGGTGGCGTGACTCAGGCGGCGCTGGATTACCTCTCGCTGCCCGAGTTGTTGAATTCCGGCACGAGGACACGGGTTGTGAGCGGGAAGCTCACGGCGGATCTCAAGCCTTACGGCATGGTTTTCCCAACCGCCTCTGAGGGCATCAAGCTCGCTCTTGCCGGCGAGTATCGGCAGGAATATCTGTTTGTCAATCCCGACCTGGCCTTCAGGAATGCCCTCGGTGCCGGTTCGGGCGGTCCTACGCTACCTGTCGAAGGTAAGTACGACGTGAAGGAGTTCTTCACCGAGGCGCTCGTTCCCATCGTTCAGAACGCCAGCGGATTCAAGGACCTCAGCCTGGAACTTGGCTACCGCCTCTCTGACTACAGCAGCACAGGCAGACACTCCACTTACAAGGCGCAGGCATCCTGGGCGCCAGTCGTCGACCTGAAGCTCCGCGCGGGTTTCAACCGCGCGACTCGCTCGCCTAACGTCGTGGAGTTGTTCACTCCGCAGGGGCTCGGTCTCAATGGCTCTCAGGACGTCTGTGCGGGCACGCACCCGACAGCATCTCTGGCGGAGTGTCAACGGACTGGCATGACCGCTGCCCAGTACGGCACGGTCTCCGAGAACCCCGCTGGCCAGTACAACACCCTCGGTGGAGGTAACCCGAACCTCACTCCCGAGAAAGCCGACACCTTTACCGGCGGACTGGTGATCACCCCGAAGGCGTTCCCGGGCTTCACGGCCGCGCTCGATTACTACAACGTCAAGATCGACAGCACCATCGGCAGCCTTGGGGCCGACGACATCCAGAACCAGTGCGCAACGACGGGCAATACGTTCCTGTGCGGCCTGATTCACCGTGACAGGCTGGGTACGCTGTGGATGACAAATGACGCCTACACCATCACCACCAATCAGAACGTCGGCAAGCTCAGCTCACAGGGCGTCGACGTAACTGCCGCCTACGCCAAGAGCCTTGGCAGCGCCGGCTCGGTCAACCTCAACCTCATTGGCACCTACCTGATGCATCAAAAGGTTGACACCGGGCTCTATGCCTATGACTGCGTGGGTTACTTTGGCAACCAGTGCGGTATTCCGACCCCCAAGTGGAGACATCTCGCCCGCTTGTCGTGGGAGACGAATTTCCACACGACGTTCTCTCTCGGCTGGCGCATGATCGGTGGCGTTACCAATGATGATGGCAGCCCCAATCCGGCTATCGGAGATCCCGGCAACGTCGCGTTGTTGAAGGCCAACGACATCTACACGATCTCGGCCCGCCACTACTTTGACCTCGGGATCAACTACAAGTTGTTGAAGAACTACCAGATCGTTGTTGGTGTCAACAACATTCTCGACAAGGAACCCCCGCTCGCGCCTGGCATGTCTCCGAACGACTACGGGGCGGGTTTCTACAACACGTACGATTCTCTGGGCCGCTACTGGCACGTGAGCCTGCAGTTCAACTTCTAGCAGACTCATCGTCCGCGGGGCGCCACGCGGTGCCTCGATTCTCAATGGGGGAGCCAGGTGGCTCCCCCGTTTTTTTTGGAGGAAAGCAATCACTCCCGGAGTGATTGTCTGGCGCGACCCAACCAACGGGCACGGCATGCCGTGCCCCTACGGCCCTCGGCGCTCCAGGGCGGAGCTTCCGCGAGTATGCTATGGCGGTGGCGGCGTACCAGCGGGACTCTGCCGCCAGGGAGGCTATCGTGCGAAGACGCAACGCGCGGATGCTGGTGATGGCGGTGATGCTGGCGACGATGACCACTGGCTCGATGGCGCAGTCGCCGCAGGCCCAACCCGCAACCATGGCCTCCCGCCCGGCTGTGACGCCTCCGAGGTCGGTCGCGTTCGACATGGCGCGCCTTTCGACGGTCGACAAGGTCATCGAGCGGGCCATTGCGGACAAGCAACTGCCAGGAGCCGTGCTGCTGGTCGGCCGCGGGTCGGAAGTCGTGTACCTGAAGGCCTACGGGATGCGGGCCCTGGTTCCGCAACCCGAGCGGATGACACTCGACACCATCTTCGACATGGCATCGCTGACCAAGGTGATCGCTACCACCACCAGCATCATGATCCTCGTCGAGGAAGGCCGCATCCGCCTGAACGACCGTGTGGCGACCTTCATCCCCGATTTTGGCCGGCACGGCAAGAATCAGATCACCATCCGCCATCTTCTGACGCACTACTCGGGACTGCGCCCCGACCTCGATCTGAGCGACGACTCGTGGACGAGCTACGAGACGGCAATCGCGCGCGCCTGCGACGAGGTGCCGACCTCGGCGCCCGGCGAGCGGTTCGTCTACAGCGACATCAACTTCTTCGTGCTGGCCGAAGTCGTGGCGCGCGTCAGTGGCCAGCGCGTCGATCAGTTCTCGCGCGATCGAGTCTTCAAGCCGCTGCGCATGAACGACACGATGTTCAACCCCCCCGAGGCGCTTCGCCCGCGCATCGCGCCCACCGAGATGTGCGTGCCGTTCGGATGGCCGTGCAGCGGTCCTGGACAGGTGATGCTGCGCGGTATCGTGCACGACCCGACCGCGCGGCGGATGGGCGGCGTCGCAGGCCACGCGGGACTGTTCAGCACGGCGGACGATCTGTCGCGTTTCTGCCGGATGCTGCTTGATGGAGGATCGCTGGGAACGACGCGCATCCTGTCTCCGCTCACCGTCGCGAAGATGACGACACCGGCGTCACCGGCAGGAATGCCGAGCATGCGCGGCCTCGGATGGGATATCGACACGAGCTACTCGTCGAATCGGGGCGAGCTGCTGCCGATCGGATCGTTCGGCCACACCGGGTTCACGGGTACCTCGATCTGGATCGATCCGCTGACGCGGGCCTACGTCGTGCTGCTCTCGAACCGCGTGCATCCAGACGGGAAGGGTGACGTGACGCCACTGCGCGCACGCGTCGCGACCATCGTCGCGTCCTCCTTGCGTGGGGTGCCGGATGCCGCCGCGCTCAGGCAGCAGCAATGGACCGGCACGGACTTCGGCGCCTCGGGTACGGCTGCGCGACGCGGCGACGAGACGGAGGGACGGACACGGAACGGCCTCGACGTGCTGCGCGCCGACGCGTTCAGACTGCTGCAGGGCAAGCGCGTGGGCCTGGTCACCAACCACACGGGCCGCTCCCGGGACGGCCAGGCCACGATCGATCTCCTCGCCTCCGCGAAGGGCGTGCAACTGGTTGCGCTCTTCAGCCCCGAGCATGGCATCCGAGGCATTCTCGACGCGAAGGTCGATTCCTCGACCGACGAGAAGACAGGCCTGCCCATCTACTCACTGTACGGCTCGACAATGAGGCCGACCGACGAGATGCTTAAAGGCCTCGACACCATCGTCATCGACCTGCAGGACATCGGGGCACGCTTCTATACCTACACGACCACGCTGGCCTATGTGATGGAAGAGGCGGCCAAGCGCAAGATCGCCGTCGTCGTGCTCGACCGGCCGAACCCGATCACCGGCGTCCAGATAGAAGGGCCGTCACTCGATCCGGCCGAGCTGGGATTCACTGCCTACTTCCCGATGCCCATCCGGCATGGGATGACACTCGGCGAGCTGGCGAAGCTGTTTAATGCTGAGAACAAGATTGGCGCGGCGCTGACCGTCGTCGAGATGAAGTACTGGAACCGGGACGACTGGTTTGACGACACGGGCCTGATGTGGGTGAACCCGTCACCCAACATGCGCGACATGGTGGCGGCCAGCCTCTACACCGGCATCGGCGCGATCGAGGCATCGAACCTGTCGGTCGGGCGCGGAACCGACACGCCGTTCGAGCGGGTGGGGGCGCCGTGGATTGACGGCATGCGGCTGGCGGCGGAGCTGAACAAGCGCAACCTGCCGGGCGTGCGGTTCTACCCGATGACGTTCACGCCTGTCTCGAGCAAGTTCGCGAACGAGCTCTGCCAGGGCGTGTTCATCACCGTGACCGATCGGAGCAAGCTGCGGCCGGTGCGCGTGGGCGTCGAAGTGGCGTCGGCGCTGTTCCGCCTGCATCCGACTCAGTTCAACCTGGACGGCGTGGCGCGGCTATTCGGGGCGGACACAGCAAAGCGCATCCGGCTGGGTGACGACCCGGCCGATATCGCAAACACCTGGGCGCGGGCCGAGGCGCAGTGGCGGATCCTGCGCGCGAAGTACTTACTGTATAGGTGACAGGGAGCCTTGATGCCGGCGGGAGGGCGGCTTCCGGAGCGGCCCCTCGAACCAAGAAGGGAAGGGCGGGAACGCCATTATGAAGTTTAACCAACTCTCGATGATCGCGCTTCTGACCCTCTCCGTCGGGATTCCGGCCGCCGCACAGGTATCGACCGGCCGCATCGAAATCACGGCAGTCGATGGCACGGGAGCAGTTCTGTCCGGTGTGCTGGTCGAAGTGACGGGGCCGCAGCACGACACCAGGGTGACGGGCCCCGATGGCGCCGCCCGGTTCCTGAGCCTCGCTCCGGGCACGTATCAGATCACGGCCTCGCTGTCCGGGTTCGCCGACTACGTCAATGCGTCAGTGTCGGTCGCAGCTGGAGGCAACGTCCAGCTCAAGGCGGCCCTCGCGATCGGCGGCCTCAGGGAGAAGGTCGAGGTGGCGGCTAGGACTCTTGTGATTGACAGGAACAAGATTGCGACCTCGACCAGCGTGACGCTCGATGAGCTCCAGAATATTCCGCTGGCGCGTGATCCGTGGATTGTCCTGCAGACCGTGCCAGGGGTCATCGTGGATCGCGTCAATGTCGGGGGGTCGGAATCAGGCCAGCAGTCCGCGTATCAGGCGAAGGGCGCACCCAGCGGCGACAACACGTGGAACCTCGACGGCATCCCGATCACCGACATGGCAGCCACCGGATCGACGCCGACCTACTACGACTTCGACATGTTCCAGGAGATGAATGTCACGACGGGGGGGAGCGACATGTCGAGCGCGACGGGTGGAGTCGCGTTGAACTTCATTCTGAGATCCGGCAGCAATACGCCGCGTGGATCGGCCCGCATCTACTACGAAAGCCAGTCGATGCAGGGCAACAACATGCCCGCCGTGCTGGCCACTGCGCTTGGAAGTCCGGACGGCAATGGCAACCGGATCAAGAAGTACCTGGACACTGGTTTCGAATCCGGCTTCCCGATTGTCAGGGACAGGCTGTGGATGTGGGGGTCGATGGGCCGGACCGACGTGGACACGCTGACCATCAGGCAGACCCCGGACGATACGTCGCTCACGAACTGGGCGACGAAGATTCCGGGACAGGCGACCGGGAACGTCCGCGCCAGCTTCTTGTGGTTCCACGGCGACAAGCAGGCGTTCGGGCGCAACGCGAGCGCCACGCGTCCGCCCGAGACGACCGTCAACCAGACCGGTCCGAGCAATTTCTACAAGGGCGAGGTGAATGTCGTCGTGAACAGCGACCTGTTCCTGACTGTGCGCGGCTCGCACATGCCCAGCAGGTTCGACCTCGTGCCTCAGGGCGGCATGAACAGGGACGTCTACTACGACGACAGCGGTGTCTGGCACGGTTCCTCATGGGATTACCACACCAACCGGCCGCAGCAGGTAATGATGGCGGAGGGCAGTTATTTCCGCGGCAGCCACGAGCTGAAGTTCGGCGTGTCCTGGCGCCGGGCCACGGCCGAAACGACGTCGGAGGTGTCGAGCAGCAACGGCAAGTCCATCGTGTCGTACTACAACGGCTACCCGGACATCTTCGTTACCGTTGAGAGCCCGTTTGCCTCGAACGCCCGCGCAAAGTACATCTCCGGTTGGATTGGCGACACCGTCACGTCCCGGCGGGCAACCATCATGGTGGGCCTGCGCTACGATCACCAGGCGGATGGCACGCTTCAAACGAGCGAGCCCGCAGTCCCAGGCTTCGAGAGGTGGCTGCCCGCGATCACCGCGCCGGCCGTTGCTGACGCGATCACATGGAATTCATTTTCCCCACGCCTGGGCATCACCTATGCGCTCGACGACGAGCGCAGGATGCAGCTCCGGGCCAGCTTCGCGCGGTTCGCTTCGCAGCTGGGGAACGGCACGTCGAGCGTGATTTCGCCGGTACAGGATCGATACATCGCCTTTCGTGCCGTCGATTTGAATCGTAACGGCGTCGCCGACCCTGGCGAAATCGACACCTCGTCTCTGGCCGGCTGGGGCGGCTTCGATCCCGCCACGCTGATGGCGCGCAACCAGCTCGGGAGTTATGGGGTGCCGACGATTGACGAATTTGTCGCCGGCATCGATCGCACACTGTTCAGCAACGTCGGCATCAGCGCGTCGTTCACCTATCGCCGGTTCACCAACTTCAACTGGACGCCCTACATCGGCCTCAGGTCGCCGGCATACACTCTGGCCGGGACGCTCACTGGCGGGCCGCTGCCCGACGGCTCCAGGTTCAGCGTGCCCTATTACTCGGTGCTGGCCGCAAACGTCCCGGTGTCGGCCCAGACCGGTGGTGTGGAATACACGCGCCGTGACGGGTACCACCAGAGGTACCTGGGCTTCGAGGCAAGCGCCACAAAGCGTCTGTCCAACAGGTGGATGGCGCGCGTGGGGTTCTCGACCAACGACCATCGCGAGTACTTTGACGACCCGGCGACTGCGATTGGTGATCCGACTCCATCGCCGGGCGAGCCGCTGGTCAATGGCGGTCTGGTGGTGACCGCGTCGGCTGGCTCGGGCAAGAGCGGTATTTACCAGATCCTCCCGAGGTACCAATGGGTTGCCAACGGCCTCTATCAGGCGCGATGGGGCATTCACGCCGGATTCAATATGGTGATGCGCCAGGGCTTCAGCCGGCCCTGGTTCCGGAGCAGCGTGACGGCCACGGGCGATTACTTCAGCAGCAGCAAGTCGGTGCTGCTGCTGAAAGACGTCGGGGCGAACCGTCTTCCGACCGTCACATCGATCGATGCTCGCATCGGCAAAGAGTTCAAGATCCAGAAGGTCAGCGTCAACATCGACCTCGACGTTTTCAATCTGGTCAATGCCGGCACCGTGCTGGGCAGCCAGTACGACTATCGCCTGAGCGGGGTCACCGGGTTCGGCCAAGTCCTCGAGATCATGAATCCCCGCATCCTTCGCCTCGGCATGCGGATTGGTCTCTAGCCTGAAGTTCCGCGCTGTCGACAGTAACTGATTGCATACTTTCTGGCCGAAACCTGTATCTTTCCGTAGGTTTTGTGGGCGCATAATGTAGTCACTAAATATGGCTTGACAGATCGGGTTGGTAGCCCTATATTGTGCGTAT